>NZ_JADPJF010000038.1:13252-22416 GCF_023073295.1 Bradyrhizobium sp. 23
CGCGCGTCGAATGCTCTAGTACGTATAGAACATCCGCTGGATTTCCTTGGTGTCGGTCGTCTTGGTCAGCGCCAGCATCAGCAGAATACGCGCCTTTTGAGGATTGAGCGTATCCGAGACGACGAAGTCATGCTCGTCGTCCTTGGCCTCGCCGTTGCGCGCGACGATGCCGTTGCCGACCCGGCTGCTGCGCACGATCACGACACCCTTCTTGCGGGCCTCGTCGAGGGCTGGCTCGACCGCGGGGCGAGCCAGGCTGCCGTCACCGACGCCGGCATGCACGATCCCCTTGGCCCCGGCGGCGACAAACGCGTCGATCGCGACCCGGTTCATGTTGGCGTAGCCGTACACGATGTCGACTTGCGGCAGGACATCGAGGCTGGAGACGTCGAATTCGGAGTCCGCCGTGTGCCGGCGCGTCGATTGACGATAGAAGTACGGCTTGTTGCCCTGCATGTAGCCGAGAAAGCCGAGTTCCGGGGTACGGAAGGTGTCCGCCGTCGAGGTGTTGTTCTTGGTGACATCGCGAGCCGCGTTGATCTGATCGTTGAGAGCAACGAGCACGCCCTTGCCGACGGCCTCGTCACTGCCTGCGAGGATCACCGCATTGAAGAGGTTGATCGGCCCATCCGCGCTGATCGCCGTCGACGGCCGCATCGCGCCGACGACGACGACAGGTTTCTTGCTCTTGACGACGAGGTCCAGAAAATAACTGGTTTCTTCGATCGTATCGGTCCCGTGCGTGATCACAATGCCATCGACGTCGTCCTGCGCGAGCAGCGTGTTGACGCGCTTGGCAAGCTTGAGCCAGTAGTCATTGTTCATGTTCTCGCTGGCGATCTGGAAAACCTGCTCGCCCTTGACGTTAGCCACCGTTTTCAGTTCGGGGACGGCATTCAGGAGCGTCTCAATGCCCACCGTGGCGGCGGTGTAGCCGACCACGGTGGTGCTGCTCGCCCCGCTGCCGGCGATCGTGCCGCCGGTTGCGAGCACCATGACGTTGGGCAGTCCCGGGCCCCGCGCGTTCGCGGCTTCAAGTCCGATGAGCAGCGCGAAGAGCAAGCTCATTGCCGCGATGAAGTGATGACGCACTCGAGGTTGCCACATCTTGACGTTCCCTTTGCTAGAAAGCCTTGTCGATGCGCCCCGTTTCGCTCGGCACCGCATGATCGGTCAGTCGAGAGCTCCTGTCTAGGGCGACGCTGCTTTCGGATGATTTGGTCTGGAAGCCGGTACACGGAAACACACACGCGAATGGCCGGGACAAGCCCGGCCATGTGGCAGTTCGTCTGGCGATTGCTCGCTAAAGCAGCAGCGAATTTGCGGCGCCTTACGCGCCCATCTCGCACTTCTTCATAAAGCTGTTCTTGGCGGCGCCGGCGAGCGGCTTGCCCTCGGCGCTGACGGCCTTGGGCGCGCAGGCTTCGGCTTTGCACTTCTTCATGAACGAGGTCTTGGCGGCGCCAGCCAGGGCCTTGCCGTCCTTGCCGACCGCCTTGCTTTCGCAGGTGTCCTCCGCGAGGGCCGAACCCGCTGCGAACGTGGCAACGATCGCAGCCAGGAAAATCCGCTTCATCATGATTGTCTCCCTAAACCAGAAATGGCACGCGGATTGGAGCCGGAAATCGTGGCGCAATCAAGCTGGATGAGCGCCTGCCGCCCGGTCTTGCTGGCGATTTTCCGACCGCGGGTACGAAAGGGCCGACGCCTGCTGCACTGCTCGCTGACCGGGACGGGCGATCCTGCTAGCTTCAGGCGAGTTTAGCCGAAAGGGAGCATCGTAATGGAGACCCTGATTGCGAACATGCCGGATGCCGCTTCTGACCGGCATTCTCACCTGGTTCGGCCGCAAGAGATGGAATGGCAGAAGACGCGCTTTCCCGGCTGCGAGGCCAAGACGCTGCTGTTCGATCGCAGCAGCGGTCTGATGACGGCCTTGATGCGCTTTGCGCCGGGATCGGTGCTGCCCGATCACGAGCATGTCGGCGTCGAGCAGAGTTATGTCATCGAGGGCGCTCTCGTCGACAACGAGGGACCGGCCAAGGGGGTTACCTGCAAGGCCGGCGAATTCATCTGGCGCGAGGCGGGCAGCCGGCATGCCGCCTGGTGCCCGGAGGGCGCCCTGATCCTGGCGATCTTCCAGGTGCCGAACAAGTTCTTCGAAGCCGACGGCCGCGTCGTCGATGCCGCCGGTCAGGATTGGGACCAAACGTGGGGGCACACCGACGCGCAGCGGGCGGGGAAGGCGCGGTAGGCGGCTCTTCGAAGCTCAAGTGCCGTCATTGATGCTTCTGACGAGCGTGGTGACCTGAACGGCGATCAGCCGCCGCATCTCCTTGCCGTTCCTGGCGGTTTCGCGCAGTCCCCGCATGCCGAACACCAGGCATCGCGCCAGCACCTCCGGCTCGACCGCTATCCCGGCGGCCTTCACCTGATCGCGGATGAGGTCGGCGACCAAATACTGGAAGTTGTCGTAGACCTTCCGAACTGCGGGGAAACGGAGGTCGAACAGATCTGCCGAATCGGGATGCGCCTCGATCAGGTCGAAGCCATGCGATCCCCAGGATTTACAGGCGTGGAGCAGCCTGGCGTGAAGGCCGTCGAGGCGCGCGATTGCGGCCCTGATCTCCCGATGCTTCTGCTCGTCCATTCGCTGGATCACCGCCGCGAACACGGCGTCCTTGTCGGGGAAGAGCAAATACAGCGCCGGCCGCGACATTCCCGCCCTGGCGGCGATGTCGCCCATCGTCGTGCGGGCATGGCCGTAGCGGGAGAAGACCTCCGTCGCAGCCTCGACGGCGAGCTCTTCTTTCGAAATGCTGGAACGAGCCATGAGCCTCACAAGCGTCGGAACTGAACGTCGGGTCATATTGACAAAATATCAATAATTGTCAATGTGACCGAAAGCGGCATGAGGCCACGAGAGGTTCTGCGAGATGAACGATGAAGCGCGACTGAAGACCTGGAACACCTATCAGGCGGCGTGGGGACCCATCGATGAGGACGAGCGGCGTCGGCTGCTCGAGCAAAGCGTGGTCGCGGACTGCGTGTATACCGATCCGGGCTCGCAGGTTGAGGGACGCGACGCCTTGATGGCGCGCATCGGTCAAACCCAGCTCAAGTTTCCTGGCGCGCATTTCAGGAATGACAGCTTCCTCGAGCACCATGATCAAGGGCTTTTTCGCTGGACGATGTATGACGGCGCCGGTCGCGTGTTCGTCACGGGCGAGAGCTTCGGCCGTTTCGGCGACGATGGCCGCCTCGTTCAGGCGACGGGCTTCTTCGAGGTGCCCGCTGCCAAGTCCTGAACGCCGCCCGGCGCGGCGGTCGATCCTGCCGCTCCGGATATCGCCCTCAGGCGCCGCGCGCGAGAAGCGCCTTGAAGTCCGCGCGTGCGCGCTGCGCTTCGGCACGCGCCACCTCGGAGGCGTCGCCGAGGCCGAAATAGCCGTGGATCAGGCCGGGGCCTTCATGATGCTTCACCGGCACACCGGCTGCCTCCAGCGCCCGTGCGTAGGCTGCACCTTCGTCGCGCAGGGGATCGAACCAGGCGGTGGTGACGATCGCGGGCGCGACGCCGGCGAGCGAAGCCGCGCGTAGCGGTGAAACGCGCCAGTCGGTCGCATGAGAGGGATCGGCGAGATAATGACCGCAAAACCACTCCATCACGGCGCGCGAGAGGAAGTAGCCTTCGGCATTCTCGGCGCGCGAGGGGAAGCGTGCGTTCTCGCGCGCGTCCGCATAACTCCCGAGGACGTCGGTCACGGGGTAGACCAGGAGTTGCGCCGCGAGCTTGATGCCGGCGTCGCGGCAGGCGATCGCGGTGGTGGCGGCGAGATTGCCGCCGGCGCTGTCGCCGGCAACGCTGAAGCGTTTTGCATCGCCGCCAAATTCCGCAACGCGGCCAAACACGTCGCTGACCGCGGCAAAGGCGTCCTCGAACGCGCCGGGAAAACGCGTTTCGGGCGGACGGCGATAATCGACGGAGACGACGACCGCGCCCGTCTCGATCGCAAGGTTGCGTGCCTGCCGGTCGTGGGTCTCGAGGTCGCCCGCGACCCAGCCGCCACCATGGAAGAACACCACGGTCGGCGCCGGCGTGGTGCCGACGCGGTAGACCCGTGCATCCAGCGGACCGGCGCCGCCTTTCACCTTGATATCCGCGATGATGTCGACCGGTGGTGGCGCTATGGCCGCGCGTGAGGCAGCCAGTGCACGCAAGGAATCGCGGGCGCTCTGTGGCGTCATCGTCGTGGCATCGCGCATCGGCAGAAGCGGAATGATCTGGGCGATGACGGGATCGAGCGGTGCAGCCATGTTGGCTTTCATGGGATCCTCACAGGGTTCTTGGTCTTGCTTGCGGGTTAGCATAGATATTGCGCGCCGCATCGGCAACCGCTCGCGTGTTGGCGCGCCAGGGGATGAACGGGCAGGGAGGTCTTGAGGTGGAATTCGAAACGCTGGTCCAGTCGCGCCGCAGCGTGCGCGGCTTCAGGAACGAGCCGGTGCCGCGCGCGGTGATCGAAGCGATCATCGACAGCGCCAAGCGTGCGCCCTCGTCGATGAACACCCAGCCCTGGCACGTCCACGTGCTCACGGGCGGTCCGCTGGAACAGCTGCGCCGACGCAGCATGGAGGAGATGGTTGGCGGCGCCAAGGTGAAGCGCGACATCGTCAGTCACGGCGAGTATCAGGGCGTGCACCGGGCCCGGCAAGTCGACGTCGCCAAGAAACTGTTCGGCGCGATGGGGATCGCGCGCGACGACAAGCCGATGCGGCAGGACTGGGTGCTGCGCGGCTTCCGCCAGTTCGATGCGCCGGTGTCGCTGGTCTTGACCTATGACCGCGTGCTCGATCCCGGCGCGGTCTGCCATTTCGACCTGGGCGCGCTCTGCTACGGCATCGTGCTCGCGGCCTGGGACCGCGGTCTCGGTTCGGTTATCAACGGGCAGGGCATCATGCGCTCTGACATCGTGCGCGAGGTCGCAAACATTCCGGAGGACGAGGTGATCATGACCTGCGTCGCGATGGGCTATCCTGACGACAACTTTGCCGCGAACGCGGTGCGCTCCGATCGCGAGGGCAACGACGATTTCGTGCGCTACGTCGGATTCGCCGAGTAGTGCGGGCAGAGGAGATTATTCTCTCGCCGAAATTTTTGGTGCGGACCGCTTGGCGGCCTCTTGCAATCTCGATCGTGCAGGAGGAACAATGTGCGGACTGAAAGGTTTGATGCTGGCGCGAGGGAATTGACATGCGGCGGCTCGCTAGCCTGGTTCGACGGTTCTTCGGCCCGCGAGTGCGGCGTCCGATCGATGATGATCCAAGTCTTCCTTTCACACCCGAAGAGTTCGGCCGGCTGATCCGCAGCGGCCGGCACGAGGACATGAAGCTGCTGGCCGAAGGGCTCGCCTGCCGGACCGTTCCGCGCCGCACCAGACATCGCGCCGCGCACTAGACTGGGGTCGAGACGGGTTGCTGCGCTTACCTCGTGAGAGCGACCTGCCTGAACGCGGTCAGCAGCGCCTTCTCCAACTTTCCGCTCATCCCGCATAGGATGTCATAGGCTTCGCTGCGTGGCAGCGTCGGCTTGTAGTGCCGATACTCGATCAGGGCCGCGAAGATGTCCGAGATCGTGAGAATCCGCACGATGTCGCCAATACTCTCGGCCCCGAGTGCATCCGGATAGCCGCTGCCGTCAAGAAATTCGTGATGATGCCGCACGGCATCGAGGATCTCCGGTGAGATATTGTCGTGGTCTTTCAGGAAATCGTAACCCGCAATCGGGTGAGTCTCGATCATGGCACGTTCGGCCGGATCGAGACGGCCGGGCTTGTCGAGGATGGCAAGCGGGATCCGGGCCTTGCCGAGGTCGTGGAACATGGCCGCCGAATACAGCCGCTCGAGATCGGCGCGGCCCACACCGAGACTCAGTCCGAAGTCGATCGCAACGCCGGTCACGAGCAGGCAGTGCTGGTAGGTTCCCTCGTGGTGGCGCCGCACAGTGGTGAGCCACTCGGACAAGCCATGCTGGGTGATGCGATCAGCGATCTTGCGGCCGGCTTCCTTCGTGCCGTCGACATCGATGGGCTCGCCGAGCGCGACGGCAGTGAACATCGACGCGATCGCCGTCGCCGCGGCCTCGACGGCATTGTCCTGCTGCGGCGCCTGACCTGAGGAAGCAGACGCCTCTTCGGCGGAATCAGCCAGCGCTGCCAGCAGCTTGATCTTGTCGATCGTCCCGGGAAGGACGAGCGTGGCCCCGAGCGCGTAGGCCTGCGAGATACTCATGTGAGAGGGGTGCTCGACCAGGAAGATGCGCTTCGTTGCCTTTGCGAACTTTATGGCTCGTTTCTTGATGGCCGCGATGGTGTGGACGTCACGCAATTCCGCACGGATGACGATCGCGAACGGCATCTGGGACAGCTTGGCTTCTGCGTCGAGCCGTTCGCCTGCGACGGCAAACCGTTGCTCGAGAATCGAACAGACGCTCGACAATTTTTCCGAGGAGTCAGCCAGCACATGCACGAATGGGCGTGCCGCTTCCTTCTCTCGGATGCCGCCGTCGCCTTTGACGGGGCGGGATATAGTTCGCGCGTTCTGCAAGGTTGACCTGAATCATGCTGGAGTTGGATCGGGCTGATGAATCCTTGGGCCTATTTGCTCTGAGCGGCAGCCTGCACAGCGGCTGCCGGTTTCTTCTTGCCGTCTGCGGTGACGAAGTGCACGCCGGCCGTGGTGCCGTCGATCCAGACCAGTTCGCAGCGCCGGTAGGCGAGCCCCGTCGAGGACAGCAGCAGGAAGAATTCCTTGGCCTGGAGCACGTCGAGCGTGCCCTCGACCTCGATCTTTGCACCGCTTTGCGATATGTCGAGCAAAACGCAACTGCGCCGCCAAGTGCCGTCCGAGCCCATTAGATTGACAGGCTGCTTGTGATCCATTTTTACGCGCATCGCTTTGCGACCGTCGAACTTCATCGGCTAACCCCCATCTTCGGGCTGCGATTTCCCGGGTCGCCTGTGCTGGCGTTTGCTACTATTTGCCCCCATCGCACTGTCCATTGGCTGGTGGACAGAAGCAGCGTCTCGAAGATCCGTTGCGCGCGCTCGCGCTCGGAATAGGAGAGCCTTTTTCCGCTGCGGTTGCTCAGGATGGTAAGGGTGGTCTGCCAGTTTAGCCGCGACGCCCGACACGCCATGACCAGCCCCTCGCAATCGTCATCGCTCGCGACATGCTCGATAATTTCGAGCGGCGCCCCTGAAAGCACCGACAGCGCCGTGAATAAATTGGCCGTCTCGCCGCGGATCGCAAAGCGGTTCACCGTGGAATCGTTGAGCTTGCCGATGCGGTTGAGGGCGACGATCTCGGGCCTCGCGCCCGCGTAGTCGGCCCGGCAAGGCCGCTTTGGCGGAGCCGGCTCCGCTTCCGGCACCGGCGCTGCGGCGGACGGGGCGGGTGCCTTCCGGGCTGGTGGGGCGGAGAGCAGCTTGCGCACGACCAGATCGGGCGTGCCGGGCCGGAGCACCAGCGCCTTCGCGATCTCGCCGTCCTGGTCGGCCTTGGCAATTAGCGCTGCATAGGCTGCGTCGGAGAATTTCGTTCCCTGGTTCTTGATCAGGTCAAGGCAGATCGGGCCGCCGTGCTTGATCAGCGCCTCAGTCACCGTCGGCGCGATGTCGCTGCGCGCGGCGATCGCGCGTCGATGCCACTCGCCACGGGAGTCAATGACAGCCTCGAGATCGGCTGCGGAAAGTGCACGCGACTTGAGCAACACAGGACATGCCACGTCCGGACTATCGTGCGAGGCGAGACGCCACAATGTTTCGGGAGGCGCGATGTCAAGTTCCGCGAGCGCCGTGCTGAGCTGAACCAGTGCGCTGGCCTCGACCCGTTCCGTCAATCGCAGCAGAACACCGTCGACCACGTTGACGAGCAATTCCCGGCACTGGCCGCGGCTGCCAGTGAGCAACTGCACCATGCCGGCGAGAATGCGTGCGCAACGGTGCGGTGGGTAGGTTGCGACCACCTCTTCCAATTCAGCAAGAATATCAGCAGGCGAATTTGCCATCATGGCAGGGGCCTGACCTAAAATTAATTTGGACTATCGAACTGCACCTATTCCGCCCGACAGACGTTAATTTGAAGTTTGGATTTTGCTCGTCTAGGTATATCTGCACCGCTGGCCACACGGAAAACGCTATCGAAAATTGGCGAGATTTGATGCGCCGCCTTGTCCTTGGACTTCGACGCTCGCCAACTGGTCGGCATAGTTCGAAGTGATTCTTTCAGACTTAAGGCACACGGAGCGCAGAAGCGGGCCGGCATCGTCGCCGGACGCGTGTGTTGCGACGCGAAGTTCATATTGCCATGAATAGAAGTGATGATCCGCCGACGCTGGCGCCAAAGGTATTTCGCTTCCGACGTCGATGAATTTCGAAACGCCATACGAGGGCTCGACTTCGAGTTCACGCCTTTTGTACGGAGGATTTCGGCCGAGCAGAGTATTCTGTCGCTACCCGGCTGCGACGTGAATTTGACGCGGGCATTTCCGCGGGTCGTCGACGCACAGCTCGTCGAGAATTGTACCGCGATCGGATTCACGATGGACGATTTGGACGTGACCGTTCGATTCAACGGCGCGCGGCGTATACGACCCGTTATCGTCATCGGCAGCGGCGGCGCGGCTTACACCATCATCGAGGAGGTGCAGCGGCAAATCGCCTCGGTGGTGTTCAGGCCGGAGGTGACGGATCGCGGCTGGCCACAAGCAACCCTCTGCTTCAACATCTTCGAAACGACCGCTGCGGGCTTGAGCCGGCTTCGCGGTGTGGTCCGGGAAGTCTTGGAAGCCGCGTCGGAGCCCGTCGCCTCGCCCGACTTGCCGCTGAAGGCGGCCGGCATGAAGGAGACCCTGCTCGGCGCTGCGGACGCAATTTTCGAAAGTATCGTTCCCGCGCGATGGACCCTGCGCCCCAATGACGAGCGCAACTTCAAAGTCTTTCAGGACATCCGCGCGCTGCTTTCCGACGACCTCTCGCTGCCCATCTACAGCGACGAGATCGCGCGCAAACTCGGCTTGTCCGTTCGCACCATGCACGACGTCGCCCGCCGCTATCGTGGAATGAGCCTGCACCGCTACTTGCGCCTGCGGCGGCTGTGGCTGG
>NZ_JADPJF010000038.1:22516-23363 GCF_023073295.1 Bradyrhizobium sp. 23
CCGATAGTGTCAAGGCCGTCGCGCTGGCGTTCGGCTTCTGGCATCTCAGCGACTTCTCCAGAAGCTATTGCGACCAGTTCGGCGAGACACCTTCGCAAACGCTTGAATCCGGACGGCGAACTTAGCGCGTCAAAACGTTGAGGGCCGGCCTGATGATCCGTGCTATACTGCTGCCCATGAGCAATCGCATTCTCGTCCTCTACGGTTCCTACCGTTCCGACCGCATGGGCATACGCCTAGCGAATTTCGTCATCGATCGCCTGCGCGCCCGCGGCGACGACGTCGTGTTTATCGACGCCAAGGCGATCGGCCTGCCGATGCTCGATCGCATGTACAAGGAATACCCCAAGGGCTCCGCACCCGAGGCGCTGGAGAAGCTCGCCGGAGAGATCCGCGGCGCAGATGGTTTCGTCTTCGTCACCGGCGAATACAATTGGGGCATCCAGCCGGGCCTGAAGAATCTCACCGACCACTTCCTCGAGGAGTGGTTCTGGCGCCCAGCCGCGATCGTGAGCTACTCGGCCGGCCGCCTGTCCGGCGCGCGTGCCTCGACCGCCTGGCATGGCACGTTGTCGGAGATGGGCATGGTGGTGGTGTCGAGCACCATCGGCGTCGGCCCGATCGCACAGACGCTGTCGGAAGCGGGTGAACCGATCGGCGAGGGCGGCAAAGCGCTGGAACGCTCGTTCCCGCGCTTCGCCGACGATCTCGCATGGTGGATCGAGGCGGCCAAGGCGCAGCGGGCGCGCAAGGCGCCGCCGTACTAGCACTACTTTGGCAGAATGTGTTTTCGCCGCTGTTTTTCAAGGATTTGCTTTCGGCAATATGGGCACTGCTGGGGCGGCGG
>NZ_JADPJF010000058.1:0-13325 GCF_023073295.1 Bradyrhizobium sp. 23
CAGACGCGGCTGATCCTGCGGATGCATTTGAGAACGGATCACGGACCGCAAGCCGTCGGCGCCAATCAGAGCAGCGCCTTCGATCCTCCCCGCTTCGGCCGTGAGCACGCTGACCCTGTCCCCCAGGTCTTCAAAGCTCGACACTGCGATCGATTGATCCAGGCGAACGTTCGGGAGCTTCCGGCAGGCATCCAGGAGAATGTTGTGCAAGTCGACGCGATGGATCGCGACATAAGGTTCGTCAAACCGCGCCCTGAACGTCTCATCAAAGGGAACGGCGGCGAGCTGCTCTCCCGAATATGCATCGAGCATGAGCAATGCGCTCGGCTCGTGAGATTGTGCGCGAACAGCGTCGGCAACCCCCATTTGCGCGAAGGCCGAGAACACGTTGGGGCCCATCTGGATCCCGTAGCCAATGGCGCCGATCTGCTCGCTTTGCTCGAGCAGGCGCACCGGCATCCCCTTCCTGCCGAGCGCTAGCGCCGCCGAAAGGCCGCCAAGGCCTCCGCCTACAATCAGGATTTCGTTGCTGTCGCGGCTCATTCGGACCTCCTATTGACTTTGCCAGGACGAAACCGATGCGGCTATTTCTGCACCATCGGGCAGCCGCCTTCGGCGATTGGCCTAAAGGCCTGGTCAGCGGGGATCACGTTGACGAGGGCGTAATAGTCCCAAGGTCCCTTGGATTCCTCAGGCTTCTTCACCTTGAACAGATACATGTCGTGGATAGCCCGGCCGTCGGGGCGGACCGTGACCGCGCCGAAGAGGTCGTCCTGAATCGGACGCTCCTTCATCCTGGCGATCACCTCAGCGCCATCGTCGGAGTTCGTTGCTTTCACGGCATTCAAGTAGGCCAACACCGAGGAATACACGCCGGCATGGTTCATGGTCGGCATCTTGCCGTTGTTGCGCGCCGCGAAGCGCTTGCTCCACTGTCTGGTTCGGTCGTTCAAATCCCAGTAGAAGGCTTCGGTGAAGAGTAGGCCTTGCGCAGTCTGCAAGCCGATCGCATGAACGTCCGAGATGAAGATCAGCAGAGCCGCCAGGGTCTGACCGCCCTGCGGTATCCCGAATTCCGAAGCCTGTTTGATGGCGGTGCTTGTATCGCCGCCGGCGTTGGCCAGTCCGATGACTTTGGCCTTCGAGGATTGCGCCTGCAGCAGGAACGACGAGAAATCGGACGTCCCGATCGGATGCCGAACAGAGCCGACTACCTTTGCATTGTTCGCCACTACCGCTGCCTTGCCGTCGCGCTCCAACGCCTGCCCGAACGCATAGTCGGCGGTGAGGAAGAACCATGAGGCCCCGCCGCGTTCGACGACGGACTTAACGGTCGCATTGGCAATCGACCAGGTATCGAATGTCCATTGCACGGTGTTAGGCGAGCACGCCTTGCCGGTCAGATCGGAAGACGCCGTGCTCGACGCAAGCAACGCATGGCGGGACCCGCGCGTGATTTCGTTGACAGCCAACGCAACGCCCGAGTTTGGAAGATCCAGAACGGCATCCACGCCATCGACGTCGAACCAGCGACGAACGATGGCAGAGCCGATGTCCGGCTTGTTCTGGTGATCTGCGGATACCACTTCCAGCCTGAGACCCGGCCCGAGCGAACCAAAGTCCTCCACAGCCATTTGCGCGGCAAGGACCGAGCCCGGACCGGCCGCATCGGCATAGAGGCTCGACTGATCGTTCAAGACACCGATTTTGACGACGCCATTAGAAATCTCAGCGTGCGCCCCCGTACTCGACAGCAGGGCGGCAAAAGCTGCTGCGGCAATGCAATGCCTCATCATATCCATATCCTCCCAATTGCCCCTCTTTGGAGGCGCTATTTATGTACGTATACCTACATAATACAATGCAGAAGGTCAAGCCTTTTTCCGTATATACAATCAATCGTCTGGACACTGGCGCGGACATCCTGTACGTATGCGGACAATAATCGACTTCATTGCCATTCCATGCAGGGGGAGGAGCACGCGATGCGTCTGTGCCGTTTCAACGACGACCGGCTCGGCCTTGTCGAGGGCAGCACCATCTACGACGTCACTGCGTCGACTGAGACACTGCCAAGCCGCCGCTGGCCGTTTCCAATGGGAGATGCGCTTGTCGCGCATCTGCCTGAGGTGTGCCGCGCTGCCGAGAAGCTGAAACCGCACGCCAGCCGATTCGATCTGGCGCGGGTCGCGTTGCGCAGCCCCATTGCCAATCCAGGGAAGGTCATGGCGGCGCCGGCCAATTACCGTCTCCACGTGGAGATCGACGCGAAGGACCCGGCGGTCCACCACAATGTTCACAACAAGCAATTGGCGGGGCTCGAGCGTCCCGTGGAAACGCTCGGCCTCTTCCTGAAGGCGACGTCCTCGGTGGTCGGGCCAAGCCCTGGCATCAACCTGAACTGGCAAGAGCGGCGGAACGACTACGAGGCAGAACTTGTGGTCGTGATCGGAAAAGCCGGAAAGAACATCCTCGCTGAGAATGCGACGGAGCACATCGCCGGCTATTGCGTCGGCCTGGATATGAGCGTCCGCGGCGCGCAGGAGCGAAGCTTCCGCAAATCCGCCGACTCTTACACCGTGCTCGGCCCATGGCTCACGACCGCCGACGAGATTGCCGATCCCGAGCAGCTGACCCTGTGGCTGACGTTGAATGGAACCGAGCGGCAACGATCATCGACGGCCGCAATGACTGTTGGCATACGGCACCTGATCGAAATCGCGTCGAGCGCCTACACGCTCTATCCCGGCGACATCCTGATGACCGGAACGCCGGAAGGTGTCGGCGCGGTGTCACCGGGCGATATCATCGTGACCGGATGCGACGGCCTCGGCGAAATGACAGTGCCCGTCGGCATCTGAAGATCCTCCGGGACTGCCCACAGCTACAGGAATGTATCTTGCCGAAAACAACCACAGCTTCCTCCACCACTCCGAATCCCGCAGGGATCGAGTTCTTCGCGAAGAGTTTGATTCTTCACGAATTGCCGGGGTATCTCATCCGCCGGCTCGATAGCCGCGCAGCCTTCCTCTACGAGAAATTCACCGCGCAATCCGACCTCACGCCGCGGCAATTCGGCGTCCTGCTCACGTTGTTTCAAGCGGGCCCCCTTCCCCAAACCGAGCTCGGCAACCGCTTGCATCTTGATCGCAGCACGCTGGGCGAAATGCTGCAGCGGATGGTCGATCGCAAACTGGTGGAGCGGCGGGCGCATGAAAGAGACCGACGCGCCGTCGAGATCGTCCTGACGCAAACCGGAAAGACCGCAATGTTGACAGTGGTCGAACAGGCTCTGGAAGCTCAGAAAGCGCTGCTGTCGCCTTTGCCCGATTATCTCCGGCCGGTGTTTCTGAAGTGCCTGCAGATGCTCGCCGATGCCGACGAGAATGACGATGCCGCCAATCCAGCCGATGGGAGATCATGATGAATAATGTAGTGACCCAGGACCGCGCCGTCCACGACATCACATCGCTGGATGATCTCTATCGCGAGGCGGAGCGCCTGCAGGTTACGCCTGGCTGGATCAGCCGCGACCGGCCGATCTTCTGGAAGGAACCGCGAACCGATTTTGTGCCCGCTCATTGGCACTATCAGCATGTCCGGAGTGCATTGGCGTCGGCCGGAAACTTGATCGACGTCGCGCTGGCCGAGCGCCGTAATCTCATTCTGCGCAATCCATTTCCTGCCAACAATTTCGCGACCGTAAGGACCCTGGTCTGCGCCTATCAGATGATCCTGCCGGGCGAGGTGGCGCCTTCGCACCGTCACTCGGCACATGCCTTGCGTGTCATTCTCGACGCCAAGCGATCCTACTCCGTCGTCAACGGCGAAAAGACCCCGATGGAATCGGGCGACGTCATTTTGACGCCCGGTGGGTACTGGCACGGGCATGGCCATGAGGGCTCGGAGCCGGCTTACTGGCTGGACGGCCTGGATATACCGTCGGTGCATTTGATGGAGCCGATGTTCTATGAAGAGCATCCTGAGAAGTACGAAAAGATTGCTTCGGTCGCAGCGAGCTCGCGTTTCAGATTCTCGCGCGACTCGATCTTGACTGAGTTGGACAAAACTGCCGCGGATAGCGAGGGAGCTCACGGACCACGGATCACCCTTGAGGCCCCCGACATGCCCATGATGGGGCTCACGGTCGAAAGACTGAACTCGGGCCAGCTGACGCGCCGCCAACGTTCCACAGCCAATCGGATTTTCGTCGTCATGGACGGAACGGGTACGACGAGAGTGGCTGATAGTGTTTTTGCCTGGCAAAGAGGTGACACCGTCGTTGTCCCGACGTGGTCGGCGTTCAGCCACGAAGCGTCGTCGGATGCTCAACTTTTCTGCTTGTCCGACGAACCGCTCATGCGAGCCTTCAGGTACTATAGATCGGAATTTGTGTGATGGCTGCGCGGTCGTGGGGTCGATAGTGCCGCGCCACTGGTTGTTATCTTCATGCCTTCTGTAAACACGGAAGCGCCCGCCTCGTCGCCGGCCGGCGCGGGAAAGCGTCAGTCCGAATATGACAAGCTGCTTGGCCGGACTTCCCGAGAGCTTTCAAGATAAAGCGAATCCGGGACGTAGTCCTGCGTCGGCACTTCGCCGCGTTGAACGCAGTGGTCTAACAGTGAGGCCCAACAGCGCGCCATCGCGCACAAAATCGTCCAAAATCGTAGGTTTGCGCACGAAATCGTACAAATGGCGGAGAGAGTGGGAGTCAAACCCACGATTCTCGGTCCTCTCCCTCCGGACAACCAACACTACTCGTCAGCGCTCCCGGCCTCCTGTCCTCGGAATCAGACCGCAGATGCGCCACAAGCCTGCTGTGCCGGCGCAAACGCCGGCTCCTAGCCAATTGAACCATTCCAACTTTCGCTCCAGCTTATCATTAGCCAATTCGAGCTATAGCTCCCGCCAAGCGATTGAGGCGGATAATAGTTGGTCCTTTTTGCGCCAAAGCCTGTCGGTGCGCCAGCCAGGCTTCAAGCGCTGGAACCTTCCGTACGATGGAGCCCGCTGCAGTACTCCATCCGTGAAGACGCAATGGATGTCGGACCTAAGCTTGGGGTAGAATTCTCAATCTGGAGGAAGCGAGAACGACTCGACGAAGCTACGCTAAACTGCGCGATGCCAGCCGTCCGCACTACTCCCACTCAATTGTCCCCGGCGGCTTGCTCGTCACGTCGTACACCACCCGGTTCACGCCCTTCACCTCGTTGATGATGCGCGTGGCGGTCTCGCCGAGAAACTTCATGTCGAACTGATAGAAGTCCGCGGTCATGCCGTCGGTGGAGGTGACGGCGCGCAGGCCCACCACGAAGTCGTAGGTGCGGCCGTCGCCCATGACGCCCACCGTCTTCACGGGCAGCAGCACGGCGAAGGCTTGCCAGATATCGTCGTAGAGGCCGTGTTTGCGGATCTGGTCGATGTAGACGGCGTCGGCCTTGCGCAGGATGTCGAGCTTTTCGCGGGTGATGTCGCCGGGGCAGCGGATGGCGAGGCCGGGGCCTGGGAACGGATGGCGGCCGACGAAGATTTCGGGCAGGCCGAGCTCGCGCCCTAGCTTGCGGACCTCGTCCTTGAACAGCTCGCGCAGGGGTTCGACCAGCTTCATGTTCATGCGCTCGGGGAGACCGCCGACATTGTGGTGCGACTTGATCGTCACCGACGGGCCGCCGGTGAAGGAGACGCTCTCTATCACATCAGGATAGAGCGTGCCTTGCGCCAGGAAGTCAGCGCCGCCGATCTTCTTGGCCTCCGCCTCGAACACCTCGATGAAGAGGCGCCCGATGGTCTTGCGCTTCACTTCCGGGTCGGTGACACCTTCGAGCTCGCCGAGAAATTGCTTCGAGGCATCCACGTGCACGAGCGGGATGTTGTAGTGGTGGCGGAACAGGTCGACCACGGTCTTGGCTTCGTCAAGGCGCAGCATGCCGTGATCGACGAACACGCAGGTGAGCTGCTCGCCGATGGCTTCGTGGATCAGCACGGCCGCGACGGCGGAATCGACTCCGCCGGACAGGCCGCAGAGCACCCTGCCCTTGCCGACCTGGGTGCGGATCTTCGCGATCTCCTCCTCGCGGAAGGCGCGCATGGTCCAGTCGCCGGAAAGGCCCGCGATCTTGCGAACGAAATTGCGGATCAGTTTGGCGCCGTCGGGCGTGTGCACCACTTCCGGGTGGAACATCAGGCCGTAATATTTGCGCGTCTCGTCCTGGATGATGGCGAACGGCGCGTTCGGCGAGGTGCCGGCCACCGAGAAGCCCGGCGGCATCTTGGTGATGCGGTCGCCATGGCTCATCCAGACCTGGTTCTTGCCGCCTGGCGACCAGACGTCCTCGAACAGCTTGCTCGGCGCTTTCACCTCGACATCGGCGCGGCCGAATTCGCGGTGATGGCCGCCCTCGACCGTGCCCCCGAGCTGCTCCGCCATGGCCATCTGGCCGTAGCAGATGCCCATCACCGGCACGCCGGAATCGAAGATCGCTTGCGGGGCGCGGGGCGAGCCGGCCTCATGCACCGATTCAGGGCCGCCGGAGAGAATCACCGCCTTCGGCTTCATCTCGTTGAAGGCTTGTTCGGCCTTGTTGAACGGGACGATCTCGCAATAGACGCCGTCCTCGCGCACGCGACGCGCAATGAGCTGCGTCACCTGGCTGCCGAAGTCGACGATGAGAATCTTGTCATGCGCCGAGGCCACGGAGGGCGTCGACGCGGAGCGGTCGGTCTGTGCTGCTGTCATGGCAAGCAGATACGCGACGGGGGCTTTTCCCGCAACCGCGCGGGCCGCGCGCCCACATTCTTCTTTGGGTATGGACAAATCGATATAGGTAAGTATTATTGACCTATATGGCCCGCCACTCACCAAGGGCCGATCAGGGAGAACGCCATGCCAAACCATCATCAGCCGTCATCGCTTGCAGAGCTCGGCCGCACCTGGATCGAGGCCTGGAATACCGGCGATCTCGAGCGCGTGCTCACGCTCTATGACGAGGACACCGTGATGACCTCGGACCGCATCCCCGCGATGGGATTCGATGAAAGCGGCACCGTGCGCGGAAAGGATGCGTTGCGCGCCTATTGGGGCAAGGCGCTCGCCCTGTTGCCGAATCTGCATTTCTCGCTGATCGAATTGTTCGTCAGCCCTGATAGCGTGGTGGTGTTCTACGAGAACGAGCGGGGAAAGCGGATCTGCGAATATCTGCGGGTGAACGCGGCCGGAAAGATCGTGCAGGGATCGGCGAATCATCCGGTGCCCTGATCGCGCTTCTAGCTCGAGGACGCACCAAGGCCGACGCGAATCAGCGCTTGCGCAGACCGGCCTTTCTCACCTTGGTATCGGACCATGCCAGCGGACGGCCGGCCCGCGACGGAAGCACGAGCTTCCCGACCGGCTGGCCCGTCTCGTCCACCAGGTCCGAATGGACTTCGCCGCGCGCGTAGAGATTCGCTTCGCCCCATTGGCGCAAGCTGACCACGACTGGAAACAGCTCGCGCCCCCTCTTGGTCAGCGCATATTCCCGATAGGCGCTGCCGTCGGAGGCCGGAATCAGTTCGAGCACGCCAAGCTCCACCAGCCTGTGCAGCCGCGCAGTGAGCATGCCCTTGGCGATGCCGAGGTTCTTCTGGAAATCGCCAAATCGACGCAGCCCGTCGAAGGCATCGCGCACGATCAGAAGCGACCAAATGTCCCCAACTGCGTCCAGTGCACGCGCCACCGGGCAGTCAGCCTCGGCAAAACCGGTCCGCTTCATTCGCCGCCCTCCAAACTGGTCTTAAAATAGGACTGGACAGTACGGTGTGCAACTGGTCTTATTTTAAGACTAGATAGAACGTGCCGGAGACGACAATGACAATCCACGATGCCGCCACAGCCGGACCGACCAACGCCGACGAAAAGGCCGACGATGACGCCGGGCGCGGGCTCTCGCGCGGGATGGCGATGCTGCTGGCGCTGACCTGCGGCCTGAGCGTCGCCAATATCTACTTCGCGCAGCCGCTGCTCGATGCCATGGCGCGCGATCTCGGCATCGACCCCGCCGCGATCGGGATGGTGGTGACCTTCACCCAGATCGGCTACGCGTTCGGCCTGATCCTGATCGTGCCGCTCGGCGACCTCTGGGATCGCCGCCGCCTGATCGTCGGCCAGACCGTGCTGTCGGCGATCGGCCTCGTCATCGTCGCCACGGCGGCGCATGCCGCCGTGCTGCTTGTGGGAATGGCGCTAGTCGGCATGCTCGCCGTCGTCGTCCAGGTCCTCGTCGCCTTTGCCGCGACGCTGGCCAAACCGGACGGGCGCGGCCGCGCGATCGGCACCGTCACGAGCGGCGTCGTCGCCGGCATCCTGCTGGCGCGGTTCGCCTCGGGCGCGCTGGCCGATTTCGGCGGCTGGCGAATGGTCTACCTGGTCTCGGCCGGCCTCATGCTGGCCATGGCGGCGCTGCTCCTGCGCGTGCTGCCGCGCGGCCGGCAGTCGGCGCTGGCCCGATCCTCTTATCTGTCGCTGTTGCGCTCAACCGCCTCGCTGTTTGTCGAGGAGCCGATACTGCGCGAGCGCGCGTTGTTTGCGTTTCTGATCTTCGCCAATCTCAACGTGTTCTGGACGTCGATCGTGCTGCCGCTCTCGGCGCCTCCCTTCGCGCTGTCGCATACCACCATCGGATTGCTCGGCGTCGCCGGGTTCGCCGGAGCGCTCGCGGCGCGCAATGCCGGGCGGCTTGCCGATCTCGGATGGGCCCAGCGGACCACCGGGCTGTCACTGCTGCTGATGCTGGGTGCCTGGGCTCCGATCGCCTGCCTGCAAAGCTCGCTCTGGCTGGTCGTCGCCGGCGCGATCGTGCTGGATCTGGGACTCCAGGCCGTGCACGTGACGAGCCAGAGCCTGATCATCGCCGTGCGGCCCGACGCGGCGAGCCGACTGGTGGGCGGTTACATGGTGTTCTACTCGGTCGGAAGCGCGATTGGCGCGATCGCGTCGACGATGGTGTACGCGATGGCCGGCTGGTCCGGCGTCTGCGTGCTCGGCGCGGGAATCAGTGCCGCCGCGCTGCTGGTCTGGGTCATCATCGCAAGCAGGATGCCGGTGACCGCACATTGCGCGCTGATGCATGGGCAAAAATAAGGGCCGAAAACAATAAGAACTGTAAAGTAAAAATGAGGACTACCGCGGGAGCATCCGATAGTAACGGCACTGCCGTCGCCGCCCCAGGATCACCATCATGAAGCTCCCCACCTCCCCTTTCACCGTCACCGACTGGAGCAAGGTCGAGCCGACCGTCCATCCCGGCGAGACCGGGCAAGCCCAGTGGCGTACGCTCGACATCGGCGATCTCCGGGTGCGGATGGTCGAGTATTCGCCGGGCTATCTCGCCGACCATTGGTGCGACCGCGGCCACGTGCTGTACGTGCTGCAGGGCGAGCTCGACAGCGAGCTGCGCGACGGCCGCAAGTTCAAGCTCACGGCGGGGATGAGCTACCAGGTCTCGGATTTCGGCGATGCAGCGCACCGGTCCTCGACGGCGACGGGGGCGACGCTGTTTATCGTCGATTGAGGCGCCCCGGAAGGGTTAATTTGCACCGCAAAATAGCAAAATTCGGCGACATCCCGAGCGGCGGGTGGTGCCTTGAAGTGGCCCCAAAATCTCGCTATATTGTGATCATCGATACTTGGCCGAACGACTGGGCCGCTTCGCTTCGTTGCTGACGGGCGCGCACGCTTCAGATGATTTCTCCAACATCGACTGATCAGGACTATGGGCGCAATAGTGCGTACCGGTCCGCGTGTTAACTTCTTAAGCAAAGGAAATTCCCATGGCTATGGGCACCGTGAAGTGGTTCAACAATCAAAAGGGCTTTGGTTTCATTCAGCCGGATGACGGCGACAAGGACGTGTTCGTGCACATCAGCGCCGTCGAGCGCGCTGGCCTCTCGACCCTCAACGAAGGTCAGAAGGTCTCGTTCGACATCGTCGCCGATCGTCGCAGCGGCAAGTCCTCGGCTGACAATCTCCGCGTCGGCTAAAGCCCGCGCACCGTTCTGACCACGGACGTACCGGCAGAACGTCGAGTTAGAAAACCCCGCGACCGGGTTCCGGTTCGCGGGGTTCTTGTTTGGTGAGACAGGCGTCGCGTCATCCGCGATGTCGTGGGGTGGGCTATGCCTTCTTCAAGACCGAGACGAAGAACCCGTCCGTCCCCGTCCGCCGCGGCGTCATCAGCCAGCCTTCCGGCGATTGCAGCGCGGCTTGCGCAAACTCCTCGGCCTTGTCCCAGAGCACGCTCGCGGTCTGCTCGGGCGGCACCACAGCGAACTCGGGATGGCGGGCGGTGAACGCCCTCACCTGGTCGCCGTTCTCCTCTGAGAGCACCGAGCAGGTGATGTAGGCGATGCGGCCGCCGGCCTTGAGCAGCGGAACCGCGCGATCGAGCACTGCGGTCTGGTCCCGCAAGCGAATCTCCAGCGCGCCCGGACGCATGCGCCATTTGGCATCGGGATTGCGGCGCCAGGTTCCGGTTCCCGTGCAGGGCGCGTCGATCACGACGAGGTCGGCGGTCGCGCTGATCTCCGCCAGCGGATCGGCCTCGCCCTTGGGCGTGCGCACATCGGCATTGTGGACGCCGGCGCGCGACAGGCGTTCGTGAATGGGCGCAAGTTGCCGCTTGTCGCTGTCGGTCGCGATCAGCCGGCCCTTGCCCTGCATCATCGCGGCGAGCGCCAGCGTCTTGCCGCCGGCCCCCGCACAGAGATCGATCACCTGCTCGCCGGGTTTTGCCGCGGTCAAGGCAGCCGCAAGCTGTGACCCCTCATCCTGCACTTCAATGGCACCCTTGATGAAATCCTCTTCGGCCTGGATACCGGGGTTGCGCGCATCGGCCGAAAGCTCGATGCGCAGGCCGGTTGCGGACCAACGCGTCGGTTTCGCATGAAGGTGAGCAAGCGCCCCCAGCGTCTTGTCGCGATTGGATTTTAACGTGTTGACGCGCAGGTCGAGCGGCGCCCGGCTCGCCATCGCGGCCGCCTCCGCGACGCGTTCGTCGCCGAACGCTTTTGCCAAATACGGATCCAGCCATTCCGGATAGTCACCGGCGATCGCGGCCGGGGCACCTTCAAGCGACCGCGAGGCGAGCGCGGCCTGCTCGGCCTCGGTCAACGGCGCGGGGGCAAAGCGGCTGCCGTCGAACAGCGCGGCCATGGTCGCCGCGTCCATGTTGCGCTCGAGGCGGAGCATGCCGATCAGCCGAGCACGCGCGGTGTCCGAATCCATCAGGTAGGCGCTCGAAGCATAGCGGCGCAGCACGTCCCAGACGAGGCCGGCAATGGCGGCGCGGTCGCCGGATCCGGCGAAGCGGTGCGCGGTGCCCCACTCCTTCAGCGCCTTGGCCGCGGGCACGCGGTCCTTCTCGATGGTGTCGATCAGTTCGATGGCTGCGGACAGCCGGGCAGCGGGAGTCATTTGAATCTTTCAGATCAAATCCGACGGCTAACCGTCAGATCAACAAGAGCATCTTCAGTGCGAAGTAGATCCACATCGCGAGCAGGACGAGCACGCCGGCGAGCCAGATCGTGGAGCGGCGCCCGAGATTGTTGGAGGAGACGAAGATTCCGGCATGGACGAAGCGCGTCACCACGAACACCCAGGACATCAGCACGATGAAGAGATCGGCATGGCGCAACGGGAGCGCCAGCGCGATCAGGGCGTAGAACAGCACCGGCAATTCGAACTGGTTGCGGTAGCAATTGGCGATTTGTGTGGCGCCCTTGGGCCAGTTGGGCTCGCCGAGCGCAATGTCACGGCTCTTGGTCTCGCCGGAGACGAGCGCGCGCCGGCGTCCCAGCGCCATGGCGATCAGGAGCGCGAAGGTGAGACCGACCTGCACGAAGACCGGCAGCAAAACCATTTGAATGGACATCGGAATTTCCCGGGATTTCCCATCCGGCGGAGACCACAGCTAGCGTCCATTAGCGGTCACCGCTGGTCCTGACAATCAACGAGTTGAACCGGCGTTCCCGATGAGGCGACCCACTGTCGACAGTTAAAGCGATTTCCCCCTTTGGGGCGCGCAAGGCGAGAGACCGCCATGAACACCCTCTTC
Organism: Bradyrhizobium sp. 23; assembly: GCF_023073295.1. Lineage (NCBI taxonomy): Bacteria > Pseudomonadati > Pseudomonadota > Alphaproteobacteria > Hyphomicrobiales > Nitrobacteraceae > Bradyrhizobium > Bradyrhizobium sp. 23. Next base: position 12,087 of record NZ_JADPJF010000058.1, read on the forward strand.
AGCCAGTTCGGCAGCCTGACCGGCGCTTTGACCGAGTCCGCCGACGGCCAGTTCGGCATCCTGATGTCGGCGCTGGCAGGCATCGCGACGGCGCTCGCGGTGGCGCTGGCAATGACGGTCTACTTCCGAATGAGCTATCGGACCTGGCGCGATGTCCTCAGGCATGGCCTCGCTGCGCTCGCCGCCCTCGCTCTGTTTGCGTTTGCCGCCTACGACATGCGCCATGCCACGCTGGCCTATCTCGGCCTCAATCCCTCGAAACCCGCGGTCGAGTTCGAGATCCGCATGCCCAAGGAGACCTTGGCGGCGGCGTCCGACACCCAGATCGAGCTGCATACCGACCGCAACCAGACGCTGGCACTGGTCGAGGGCGTGCGGGAGCTCGGTGATGGCCGCTCCGTGCTGCGTGGCGCGGTACCGCTCAACCACCGCACTGCGGACCGCGTGCTGGTCGTGAACCTGCCCGGCAAGGGCACCTTCGAATTCCGCCTCCGCGTGCCGGCCGAGCCGCATCGCTCCGAACAGTCCGGCGCTCAGTTCGGCCCTCAGTTCGGCCCTCAGTTCGGCCCTTGGCACCTCGCCGACCGCATCGCCTCGCCGCTGGCAAGCCCGGTCGCGCCGCAGGACGCCTACACAATCCGCTATCGCGTGCTTTAAACTTTGTTCGATCGCTGACCGCGGACGCGCCGTCATCGTTCCGACGTCGGGCGTGGCCTATGATCGATCCATGTCCGAATTTCGCCTGACACAGATCTCCGACACCCATCTTGGCCGGCGCTTCCCTGGCCTGATCGCCAACTTCCAGGCGCTCAGCGAGCATATCGACACCGATAGGCCCGATCTCGTTGTCAACACCGGCGACGTCTCGTTCGACGGGCCGACCAGCCGCGACGATGTCGAATTCGCCAAGGGCCTGCACGATGCCCTGCCCGTCGCCTGCCGCTACATCCCCGGCAATCACGACATTGGCGACAATCCGACCGCGATCGGCCCTGCGCCGAAGCCGCCGGTCGCGGAAGCGCATCGTCAGCAATTCCGCGAGATCATCGGCGAGGACCATTGGTCGTTCGAGGCCGCGGGCTGGTGCTTCCTCGGCCTCAACTCGCTGGTGATGAACTCAGGGCTCGCCTTCGAGGCCGAGCAGTTCGATTGGCTTGCTTCGGAAGTTTCGCGCACGAACGGCAAGCCGGTCGCGCTGTTCGTACACAAGCCGGTATTTCTCAACGGGCCCGACGACCC
>NZ_JADPJF010000058.1:13401-20060 GCF_023073295.1 Bradyrhizobium sp. 23
GAGACGCCGGAGACGTCGATCCGCTATGTGCCGCAGCCGGCCCGCGCGCGGCTGATCGAGATGTTTGCACATGTCGACCTGCGCCTCATCGGCAGCGGTCACGTGCACCAGCGGCGCGACTTTACCTGGCGCCACACCCGCCACGTCTGGGCGCCGTCGGCCGGCTTCAAGATCAACGATGCGCGCCAGGACCGGATCGCGATCAAGGAGGTCGGGCTCGTGGAGTACCGCTTCCAGCCCGACGGCTTCGAGGTTCGCCACGTCAGGGCCGCGGGCCAGGTCGATATCGATATCGAGGAGCTGCTCGCCCAGATGGGCGGTGCGCATTAGCGCCGCCAGTCGCGGCTCAAGCGACGCTTTTGAGATCCTGCTGGATCGCGGCAAGCAAGGACTGCAGCGCGTCGCTGTTCACCGGTTTGGCCCCGGTATTGGCGGGCAGAACATTGGCAGGCCGCGCGGCATTGACCGGGCGCTTGGGGAATGGCGGCGTGGGTGTGGGCATCGCGGATTGCGCGAACACGTCCTCGGTATGGACGAACTTGCCATGGATGACGTCGTCGCGACGGCCCATGACAAACATGGTCGCCCAATAACCGGCAGCCAGCAGGATTACGCAGAAAACAACAAGCTCTAACATCATCGCACCTGAAATATGCGCAATGATTCAATGCCTTCGCGAGCCCGTCAATGAACCGACGGTCACACCTGCGGCTTTTACGGGCGGGTGTGGCCGATCAGTCACTCTTTGTTAACCATACCCGGCCCCGAGGGGGCGAGAGCGGCCGATCAAGCTTTGTCCGGTCCGACCCGCACCAGCTGCTTGCCGAAATTGGCCCCCTTGAGAAGCCCCATGAAGGCTTCGGGCGCGCTCTCCAGGCCCTCGGTGACGAACTCCTTGTACTTGACCTTGCCCTCGCGGACCCAGCCGGACATGTCGCGCAGGAAGTCGCCATGGCGGGAGGCGAAGTCGGAGACGATGAAGCCGCGGAAGGTCAGCCGCTTGGTCAGGGTCGCGCGCATCATGCTGGCGGCCCATTTCGGCGGCTTCGCTTCAGTGTCGTTGTAGTGGGCGATGAGGCCGCAGACGGGTACGCGCGCAAACGCATTGAGCAGCGGGAACACCGCCTCGAACACGGCGCCGCCGACATTCTCAAAATAGACGTCGATACCCTTCGGGCAGGCGTCCTTCAGCTTCGTCGCCAGATCGGGATCGCGGTGATCGATGCAGGCATCGAAGCCGAGCTCCTTCACGACGTAATCGCATTTGTCCTTGCCGCCGGCGATTCCAACCGCGCGTGCGCCCTTGATCTTCGCGATCTGTCCCACGGCCGAGCCGACCGCGCCGGAGGCGCCGGCGACGACGACGGTCTCGCCTTGCTGCGGCTTGCCGATATCGAGCAGGCCCGTGTAGGCGGTCATGCCGGGCATGCCCAGCACGCCGACGGCGGTCGAGATCGGCGCGAGCTTCGGGTCGATCTTGTTCAGCCCCTTGCCGTCGGAGATCGCGTGCGTCTGCCAGCCCGCGCGCGAGAGCACGATGTCACCCTTGGCAAAGTTTGGATTGTTGGAGGCTGCGACCTCGCAGACCGTACCGGCTTCCATCACACCACCGACGGGCACCGGCGTCGCGTAGGACGGACCGTCGCTCATGCGCCCGCGCATATAGGGATCGAGCGAGAGCCAGATCGTGCGCAGCAGGACTTCGCCTGCGGCAGGCGTAGGAACCGCGAATTCCTCGATGCGGAAATCGGACGGCTTTGGCTCCCCGACGGGACGCGCGGCGAGAACGATGCGTTTGCCTTGGGACATGATGGCTTCCTCCTGATTATGCTTCGGCGCGAACGGAAGCGGAGGGAGCGGAGCACGTCAACACAAAAGCACACTCTCGCTGTCATCGCCCCCGAAGGCGGACGATCCAGTAATCCGAGAGGGTCGTGGTAGAGCCGAAAGGCCGCGGCGTACTGGATGCCCCGCCTTCGCGGGGCATGACACCGTCATTTGGGCAATTCCAACGCGCAGCCGCGAGCCTACCCCCCGCCCGGATAGTTCGGCGCCTCGCGCGTGATGGTGACGTCGTGGACGTGGCTTTCGCGCAGGCCCGCGCCGGTGATGCGGACGAACTGGGCCTTGTCGTGCAGGTCCTTCATGTCCTTTGCACCGACATAGCCCATCGCGGCGCGCAGGCCGCCCGCGAGCTGATGCATGACGTTGCCGACCGGGCCCTTGTAAGGCACCTGGCCTTCGATTCCTTCGGGCACGAGCTTGAGCGTGTCCTTGATGTCCTGCTGGAAGTAGCGGTCGGCCGAGCCGCGCGCCATCGCGCCAACCGAGCCCATGCCGCGATAGGCCTTGTAGGAGCGGCCCTGCCACAAGAACACTTCCCCGGGCGTCTCGTCGGTGCCGGCGAGCAGTGAGCCGACCATCGCGATGTCGGCACCGGCAGCGAGCGCTTTGGCAAGGTCTCCGGAAAACTTGATGCCGCCATCGGCAATGACGGGGATGTCCGACTTCTTCGCCGCCTCGACCGCATCCATGATCGCGGTGAGCTGCGGCACGCCGACACCGGCGACGATGCGCGTGGTGCAGATCGAGCCCGGGCCGATGCCGACCTTGATGCAGTCCGCACCCGCATCGATCAGCGCCTGCGCACCCTCCGAGGTCGCGACGTTGCCGGCAACGACCTGCACGGAATTGGACAGGCGCTTGATGCGGTTGACCGCATGGAGCACGTGACGGGAATGGCCGTGCGCGGTGTCGACCACGACGAGATCGACGCCGGCATCGATCAGCCGCTCGGTGCGCTCGAAGCCGCTATCGCCGACCGTGGTGGCGGCGGCGACGCGGAGGCGGCCCTGCGCGTCCTTGCAAGCCAGCGGATGGGCGACCGCCTTCTCCATGTCCTTCACGGTAACCAGGCCGACGCAGCGATACTGCTCGTCGACCACAAGCAGCTTCTCGATGCGATGCTGATGCAGCATCCGCCGCGCCTCGTCCTGGCTGACATTCTCGCGCACCGTGACGAGACCTTCATGGGTCATCAGCTCGGAGATTTTTTGCTGGCGGTCGGTGGCGAAGCGGACGTCGCGGTTGGTGAGAATGCCGACCAGCTTGCCCGGCGTGGACTTGCCCGCACCGGTGACGACGGGAATGCCGGAGATGCCGTGATCGCTCATCAGCTTGAGCGCGTCGTCCAGCGTGGCGTCCGGGCTGATCGTGAGCGGGTTCACCACCATGCCCGACTCGTAGCGCTTGACCTGCCGCACCTGGGCGGCCTGCCCTTCGGGATCGAAATTGCGATGGATCACGCCGATGCCGCCGGCCTGCGCCATGGCGATCGCCATGCGGGCTTCGGTGACCGTGTCCATGGCGGAGGCCATGATCGGGATGTTGAGCGGAATGGCGCGGGTGACGCGGGAGCGGATGTCGACCTCGCCCGGCATGACGTCCGACAGGCCCGGCTTCAGCAGCACGTCGTCGAACGTGAGGGCTTCGCGAATGCCTTGTTGCACCGTGGCCATGTGCCAACTCCTTCCGCGGCCCTGCCGCAAATAGCTATGGATGAGCGCCGCCCTCGGCGTACCTTGCGGCAACGCCGGAGAATCGGAGCCCATCGGTGGGGTTGACGCGGGTCGATAGCACGGGCGGGCGACGAATCAAAGCAATTCGGACCGCCGGCCAGCCATGCACAGGCTTTTTTGGCAAGTTCGGCGGCGGATAGCCTCGCGGCGGCTCGTACCGGCGAACGGTGCCGGCGGATCATCGCGGTCTCCGGCGCAGGGCGCACCCATCTGGGGTCACGCGGGATTTAGGTGCCATGCGTCGATCCGCAATGGTCGCGGCCCAGTGGCGGTGATAAGCCGCAACTCTCGCCCTTCGTTCCCGATGTCCATTACCAATCCGTCATGGTCGACAAGCAACGCATCATTCCGCTGATCGTGGCCACTGCTCTCTTCATGGAGAACATGGACTCGACGGTGATCGCCACGTCGCTGCCCGCGATTGCAGCCGACATCGGCACCAGCCCACTGACGCTCAAGCTCGCGATCACTTCCTATCTGCTGTCGCTTGCGGTCTTCATCCCGGCGAGCGGCTGGACCGCCGACCGGTTCGGCGCGCGCCTGGTGTTTGCGATTGCCGTCGGCGTGTTCATGGTCGGCTCGGTCGGCTGCGCGCTCTCGACATCGGTCACCGATTTCGTGTTCGCGCGCATCCTCCAAGGCATGGGCGGGGCAATGATGACGCCGGTCGGGCGCCTCGTGCTGCTGCGGTCGGTCGACAAAAGCGCGCTGGTCAACGCGATGGCGTGGGTGACGGTCCCTGCCCTGATCGGCCCCGTGATCGGGCCGCCGCTCGGCGGCTTCATCACCACCTACGCGTCATGGCACTGGATCTTCCTGATCAACATCCCGATCGGGCTGCTCGGCATCTTCATGGCCTTGCGCTTCATCGATCCCATCAAAAGCGAGGAACGAGAGCCGTTCGACCTCTACGGCATGGTGCTCGCGGGCCTCGGGCTCGCCGGCATCGCCTTCGGGCTGTCGGTCGCCGGACTCAATCTGCTGCCATGGAGCACGGTTGCCGCCCTGGTCGTCGGCGGATCGATCTCGATGACGCTGTATGTCCTTCACGCGCGGCGAACGGGGTCGCCGGTGCTGGACTTTACGCTGTTGAGACTGCCGACACTGCGTGCGGCCGTTCTCGGCGGCTTCATGTTCCGGCTCGGCATCGGCGCGCTGCCGTTCCTGCTGCCACTGCTGATGCAGATCGGATTCGGCCTCTCGCCGTTCAAGTCCGGCCTCGTCACGTTTGGCTCCTCGCTCGGCGCCATGGGCATGAAGGCGCTGGCCGCGCGCATCATCCGCGCCTTCGGCTTCCGCAACCTGATGACGGTGAACGCGATCATCAGTGCGGTTTTCCTCGCCGCCTGTGCCCTCTTCACCGTGACGACGCCGCTGCTGATCATCATGATCATCCTGGTGGTCGGCGGCTTCTTCCGTTCGCTCGAGTTCACCGCGATCAACACGGTGGCCTATGCCGAGGTCGAGCAGGCGCAGATGAGCCGCGCCACCACGCTCGTCAGCGTCAACCAGCAGCTCGCGGTCTCGGCCGGCGTCGCGGTCGGCGCCGCCTCCGTGGAGACGACGATGTGGTTCAGCCACGTCAGCGAGCTCGACGCCACCGTGTTTGCGCCGGCCTTCGTCGTGGTCGCCCTGACTTCGGCGGCGTCGAGCTGGTTCTTCTGGCAGATGCCCGCCGATGCTGGCCACGAAGTCTCCGGCCGCAAAGCCGTGGAGATCGCGAGCCGCAAAGGTGCCGGCAAGGGCGCGGCCAAGGCGGCCGTCAAGGCCGCGACCGAGGATACGCAGGACGTGCGGGATCAGCGGCTGGGCTAGTGCTCCACCTCGTCGTTGCGAGCCCCCCGAAATCCCGTCGCGAGAACGTAGCGCTCCGAGGAATCCGCACGGCTCGCGGCCGGCTTGACGTGGCGCACCGTGGCGAAATCGCGCTTGAGCTGGGCGAGCAGCTCGGCGTCGGCCCCGCTCTGGAACGCCTTCGCCAGGAAGGTCCCGCCCGGCCTCAGCACATCGCAGGCGAACGCGGCAGCGGTTTCGATCAGGCCGACGATGCGAAGCTGGTCGGTCTTGCGATGACCGGTGGTGTTGGCAGCCATGTCGGACATCACGATGTCGGCGCCGCCGTCGAGCATGGCCTTGAGCTTGTCCGGCGCGTCATTGTCCATGAAGTCGAGCTGTGCGAACTCGACCCCGGCAATCTCGGGGATTTCCAATAGGTCGATCGCGATGACCTTGCCCTTGCCGTCGACCGAGCCGACGCGCTTGGCGGCGATCTGGCTCCAGCCGCCCGGCGCCGCACCGAGATCGACCACAGCCATGCCGTGCTTCAGCAGCCGGTATTTGTCATCGATCTCGAGCAGCTTGAAAGCGGCGCGCGAGCGATAGCCCAGCGCCTTCGCCTTCACCACATAGGGGTCGTTGAGCTGCCGCTCCAGCCAGAGCTTCGACGACAATTTGCGCTTGCCGTGGGTCTTGACCTGGACGTGCAAACGGCCGGTGGTGTCCTTGGCCATCTCACCAGCTCCTGAGCGCGCCGTCTTCGCGCATCATCTCGACCAGCATACCTTCGCGCAAGCCACGGTCGGCGACGCGCAGGCGCGGCAGCGGAAAGGCGCGGCGGATCGCGTCGAGGATGGCGCAGCCGGCCAGGACGAGATCGGCGCGCTCAACGCTAATGCAGCTGTTCGCGGCGCGCTCCTCGTAGCTCATGCCAAGCAGCTTGTTGATGGTCGCGGTGACGTCGGTATCGTTCATCCAGACGCTGTCGATGCGGCGGCGGTCGTAGCGCGCGAGGTTGAGATGGATGCCGGCGAGCGTCGTCACAGTGCCTGACGTGCCGAGCAGATGCATATCAGTGAGATCGCCGCCATGCTGTTCGGCGAACGGCGCGATGTGATGGGCGACCTCGCGCTCCATCGCGGCGTAGATCTCGGGCGTCACGTCGCGGCCCCCGAACTGCTCGGCAAGCGTGACCACACCGAACGGGATCGACATCCAGGCTTTGATGCGCGGCTCCGGATTTGCGGCGTCGCGCTCGATCCGTACCAGCTCGGTCGAGCCGCCGCCGATGTCGAACAGGATTGC
>NZ_JADPJF010000058.1:20140-31954 GCF_023073295.1 Bradyrhizobium sp. 23
GGGATCGACCAGCGGCGAGCAGCCGAGCACGGCAAGCGCCGCCTCGGTCTCGCGGTCGATTACCTCGAGCTCGATCCCGGTCTCGGCAGCGACGCGGCTGCGAAAGCCTTCGGCATTCGAGGCGGCGCGGCACGCTTCGGTGGCGATCAGCCGCAGCCGCCGCGCTTTGCGCAGGTTGATCTTGTCGCGGCAGATGCCAAGCGCCACGATGGCGCGTTCGATCGCGGCCTCGCTGATGCACCCGGTTGCCGAGACGCCCTCGCCGAGCCGGATGATGCGCGAGAAGGAATCGACCACGCGAAAGCCGTCGTGGGTCGGACAGGCGATCAGGAGCCTGCAATTGTTGGTGCCGAGGTCGAGCGCCGCGTAGACGCCGGTTCCCGGCGCTTGCGCGCCGACGGCCGGTTCAGTGGCGAACGCCGCCGCCATCGACCCCAGCTCACCGTGCGGCGCAAGGCCGTCGCGGAGCCGCGTGTGGTCATTCATACAAACTGTCTTTCCGCGGCCGGTTAGGCCGATCTGGAATTGCTTTTTCGCCTGAAACATTAGCAGCGCACCAATCCTGCGCAACAACGCATCACATGGGACCATGCCCATTCGTGCGTTGTCGTGAGCGGGCCGGTGGGTTATTTTTGAGGGGTCCGGACCCCAGGCGCCCCCCAAACCGCGCATTTGCCGGCTTTTCAGGTCAATTCCATGCAAGAACACACCAAATCCTCCACGCTCGAAAACGCTATTGCACTGCAAAAATATGGCGTCGGGCAGCCGGTCCGCCGCAAGGAGGACGATACCCTGGTGCGCGGCAAGGGCCGCTACACCGACGATTTCAACCTGCCCGGCCAGGCCCATGCCGTGATCGTTCGCTCGACCCATGCCCATGGCGTCATTCGCGGCATCAACATCGATGCAGCCAGAGCGATGCCGGGCGTGCTCGGGGTGTGGACCGGCAAAGACCTCGATGCGGCCGGCTACGGCCCCTTCACCTGCGGCCTGCCGCTGAAGAGCCGTGACGGCTCGCCCCTGCTCCAGACCAACCGCCAGCCGCTCGCAACCGACAAGGTCCGCTTCGTCGGCGATCCCGTCGCCTTCGTGGTGGCGGAGACGCTGGCCCAGGCGCGCGACGCGGCCGAGGCGGTCGAACTCGACATCGAGCCGCTGCCGGCGGTGACCGATCCCGAGGAAGCCGCAAAACCCGGCGCGCCGCAACTGTACGACCACATCCCGAACAATGTCGCGCTCGACTACCACTATGGCGACACCGACAAGGTGAACGCGGCCTTCGCCAGTGCTGCTCACGTGACCAAGGTCGACATCGAGAACACCCGCGTCGCCGTGGTCTCGATGGAGCCACGCGTTGGCCTTGCCTCCTATGACAAGAAGACCGAGCGCTACACTCTTCAGGTGCCCACGCAGGGGGTGGCAGGCAACCGTGCCAATCTCGCCAAGAATCTGAAAGTGCCGAACGAAAATGTGCGCATTCTCACCGCCAATGTCGGCGGCTCCTTCGGCATGAAGAACATCAATTACCCCGAATACATGTGCATCCTGTACGCGGCGAAGACGCTGGGACGACCGGTGAAGTGGCTGGACGAGCGCTCGACCAGCTTCCTCTCCGATAGTCACGGCCGCGCGCAGAAGATTCATGCCGAGCTCGCGCTGGACGCCGAGGGGCATTTCCTCGCCGCCAAGCTCTCGGGTTACGGCAATCTCGGTGCCTACATCACCGGCGTTGCTCCCAGTCCGCTCTCGCTCAACACCAGCAAGAACTTTTCCAGCGTCTATCGCACGCCGCTGATGGCCGTCGACATCAAGACGGTGCTGACCAACACCACGTTGATGGGCGCCTATCGCGGCGCCGGCCGGCCCGAGGCCAACTACTACATGGAGCGGCTAATCGACCGCGCCGCGGACGAGATGGGCATCAACCGGCTGACCCTGCGGAAGCGCAACTTCATCAAGCAGAACCAGATGCCGTTCGCCGCGTCCTCCGGCGTCACCTATGACAGCGGCGACTTCCAGGCCGTCTTCAACAAGGCCCTCGAAATCTCCGACCACGAGAATTTTGCCAAGCGCAAGAAGGAGAGCAAGAAGTCCGGCAAGCTGCGCGGCATCGCCGTCGGCTCCTATCTGGAGGTGACCGCACCTCCCGGCGTCGAGCTCGGCAAGATCGTGTTCGATCCCGATGGCTCGGTGCAGCTCATCACCGGGACGCTCGATTACGGTCAGGGCCACGCATCCGCATTCGCGCAGGTCCTCTGCCAGCAGCTCGGCGTTCCCTTCGACAGCGTCAAGCTGGTGCAGGGCGACAGCGACATCGTCCACACCGGCAACGGCACCGGTGGCTCGCGCTCGATCACCGCGACCGGCATGGCGATCGTGGGCGCCGCCAAGCTCGTGATCGAAAAGGGCAAGCGCGCCGCCGCGCACATGCTGGAGGCATCCGAAGCCGACATCGAATTCGAAGGCGGCAGTTTTACGATCGCCGGCACCGACCGCAGCATCGACATCATGGAGCTCGCCAAGCGCCTGCACGACGGCAAGATGCCGGAGGGCGTGCCCGACAGCCTCGACGTCGATCACACCAGCGAACCGGTGCCGTCAGCCTTCCCGAACGGCTGCCATGTCGCCGAGGTCGAGATCGACCCTGAGACCGGCGTCGTGCAGATCGTGCGCTACAGCGCGGTCAACGATTTCGGCACGGTGATCAACCCGCTGCTGGTCGCAGGCCAGCTCCATGGCGGCGTCGTCCAGGGCATTGGCCAAGCTCTCATGGAGCACGTCCGCTACGACGAGAGCGGCCAGCCGATCACGGGCTCGCTGATGGACTACGCTCTGCCGCGCGCCGAGGACGTTCCGAACATGACGGTCGGCGACCACCCGGTGCCGGCCACGACCAATCCGCTCGGCAGCAAAGGCTGCGGCGAAGCCGGCTGCGCCGGCAGCCTGTCGACGGTCGTGAACGCGGTGATCGACGCGCTCTCCGAATACGGCATCAAGCACATCGACATGCCGCTGACGCCGGAACGCGTGTGGCGCGCGATCCAGGATGCGAAGGGGAAAGCGGCGTAAAGGGCGTTCCGTCGTCGCCACAAACTCCGCTGTCATCGTCCGCGAAAGCGGACGATCCAGTATTCCAGAGACGGTCGTGGGATACGGAGGAGCCTCGGCGTACTGGATTCCCCGCCTTCGCGGGGAATGACAGCGAGTGTGAGGACGCGCTGTGCTCCTTCCCTACGCCGCCGCCTGCTCGCGCGGCTGGTAGATCGCGATGTGCTGGCAGTGCGCCAGCGGCGTCGTGCCGTTGGCAACCACCAGCGCGTCGAGCTCGACGAAGCGGTGGCCCTTCTTCTCGTAGTTCGCGGTGACTTTGGCCCGCGCGGTGATCTCGTCACCGGCGCGCGCGGCTGACAGCAATTGCATGCGGCTGCCGACATGGATCCAGGGGCCGAGGATCGTGTTGTCCACCAGCACGCGGTTCATGACGCGCTGGATCAGGCCGGGATGGCCGAGCCCCTCCTGGGCGAAGATCGGATCGGCCTCACGGATGTCGGCGAGATAGTCAGCTGCGTCCTGCCCGGCCCAGCGGCGGGGCGTCGTGCCGAGCCATTTGCCGGTCTCGAATGTTGCCGGGTTGACCGGTTTGCGCTCGACGATCGCGGGGACCTCGACATAGTCGCTCCACGATACCGCAGTCGCAGTCACCGGTAGCGACGCCGTGCCGGTGGCACAGAGCTCGGTGCGGCTGAACACCTCGATGGTGAGCAGGCCGTTGTGCTCGGTCGCATCGACGTCGGCGGTCTCGCCGTCATAGACCGGCTTGATGAAACGCGCCTCGATCAGCCCGCGGGACAGGAAATCGCGGCCCCAGCGCGCCACCGGCACATGCATCATGTAGGCGAAGACGTCGACGCCGGGGACCAGCCCGCCGGAAAAGCCGAAACGGCGCGCCACATTGTCGTCATGCATCTTGTTTTCGGATTGCTTGGCCGTGTTGTAGGCCTCGACGCGATAGGTTTCGAGCCGGTTCGGCATGGCTTGGCTTTCCCCAATTTCTTGTTGTTTCGGGCCGATCGTAGGCCCTGAGGAACCGGGGTCAATCCCCTCGCCTTTGCGGCCCGAATGGGGTACCACGCGGCTGCTGCGGAACCGCTTCGCAAGCCCCATCTACGGACAATGACGAACCCTCAAAACACCACCCGCATCTATGTCGACGCCGACGCCTGTCCGGTGAAGGACGAGATCTATCGCGTCGCCGGCAGGCACGGCCTGCCCGTGAGCGTGGTCGCGGGCAATTTCATCCGCGTGCCCCAGGATCCGCTGATCGAGCGGGTCGCCGCGGGTGCCGGCATGGACGCAGCCGATGACTGGATCGCCGAACGCGCCGGGCCCGGCGACATCGTCATTACCTCGGATATTCCGCTCGCAAGCCGCTGCGTGAAGGCCGGCGCCGATGTGATCGCGTCCAACGGCAAGGCGTTCACCGAGGAATCGATCGGGATGACGCTCGCGGTCCGCAACCTGATGACCGATTTGCGCTCGGCCGGCGAAGTCACCGGCGGTCCGAAATCGTATTCACCGCGCGACCGCTCGACGTTTCTGTCGACGCTCGACCAGACCATCCGCCGCATTCAGCGCCGCCGCGCCGACCAGGCCGCAACAAGACAGGACTGAGACACCGCATGGCGCCACCGCTGATTCAACTGCGCGATATCAAGCTGACCTTTGGCGGCACGCCGCTCCTGGCGGGCGTCGAACTGTCGGTTTCGACCGGCGAGCGCGTCTGCCTGATCGGCCGCAACGGTTCCGGCAAATCGACGCTGCTCAAGATCGCCGCCGGCCTGGTCGAACCGGATGGCGGCAGCCGTTTCGTGCAGCCCGGCGCCACCATTCGCTACCTGCCGCAGGAGCCGGATTTTTCCGGTTTCTCCACCACGCTCGCTTATGTCGAGGCCGGCCTCAATGCTGGCGACGACCACTATCAGGCGCGCTATCTGGTCGAGCAGCTCGGTCTCAGCGGCGAAGAAGATCCGGCGCATGTCTCCGGCGGCGAAGCGCGCCGCGCCGCGCTGGCACGCGTGCTGGCGCCCTCGCCCGACATCCTGCTGCTGGATGAGCCGACCAACCATCTGGATCTTCCGACCATCGAATGGCTGGAGAGTGAACTGGAGAGCCGCCGCTGCGCGCTGGTGATCATCAGCCACGATCGGCGCTTCCTCGGCAATCTCTCGCGCAGCACCGCCTGGCTCGACCGCGGCCAGATCCGGCAGATCGACCGCGGCTTCAGTGCCTTCGAGGCTTGGCGCGACGAGGTGCTCGCGGAGGAAGAGCGCGACCAGCACAAGCTCGACCGCAAGATCGTCAACGAGGAGCACTGGCTGCGTTACGGCGTCTCGGGCCGCCGCAAGCGCAACGTCAAGCGACTCGGCAATCTCCACGCGCTGCGCGACCAGCGCCGCACCCATCGCGGCGCGACGGGCAACGCCAACCTCGCGGCTGCCGAGGCCGACAAGTCCGGCAAGCTCGTCATCGAGGCCAAGAATATCAGCCGGTCCTATGGCGAGCGAAAGATCGTCGACGGCTTCTCGATCCGCGTCCAGCGCGGCGATCGCATCGGCATCGTCGGCCCGAACGGCGCCGGCAAGACCACGCTGATCGAGATGCTGACCGGCGGCAGCGCACCGGACAGCGGCAGCATACGGCTCGGCGCCAACATCGAGATGGCGACGCTCGACCAGCATCGTGAAAGTCTCGATCCGAAGACGACGCTGGCCGAGGCGCTGACCGGCGGCCGCGGCGACCATGTCATGGTTGGCGGCAAGCCGAAGCATGTCGTCAGTTACATGAAGGACTTCCTGTTCGCCCAGGAACAGATGCGCACGCCGCTGGAGGTGCTGTCGGGCGGTGAGCGCGGCCGGCTGATGCTGGCACGCGCGCTGGCAAAACCCTCCAACCTCCTGGTGCTGGACGAGCCGACCAACGACCTCGACCTGGAGACCCTCGACGTCCTCGAGGAGATGCTCAGCGACTACGAGGGCACCGTGATCCTGATCAGCCACGATCGCGATTTTCTCGACCGCGTGGTGACGTCCGTGATCGTGCCCGAGGGCAACGGACGCTGGCTCGAATATGCCGGCGGCTATACCGACATGCTGGCCCAGCGCGGCGCCGACGTGAAGCGCGCGACTGCGAAGGCCGTCGAAGAGACGAGAGAGCAGCGATCCATCGCGCCTTCCAGCGTCCCGAAACGACGGCTGACCTTCAACGAGCAACACGCGCTGGAGACGCTGCCCAAGACCATCGCCAAGCTGCAGGCCGAGATCGCCAAGCAGCAGCGCTTCCTTGACGACCCCGATCTCTTCCGCAAGGATCGCAAGCGCTTCGACCAGGCTTCCGACGCCCTGACGAAGGCGCAAAAGGAACTGGCCGAGGCCGAAGACAAATGGCTGGAGCTCGAAGTGCGGCGCGAAGAGATTGAACAGGCCTAGCGTGCATTTCGCAAAAGTGGGCACCGCTTTTGCAAACAGGATGCGCGCCAACTCAGAGATTTCCATGACAACGACCCTTGCCGCCAAGATCGCCCGTGAGTACGGCACGCCCTGCGCCGTCATCGATATGGACAAGGTCGAGCGCAACATCGCGCGGATCCAGAAAGCTTGCGACGACGCCGGAGTTGCCAACCGTCCCCACATCAAGACGCACAAGAACCCAACGATCGCCAGGATGCAGATTGCGGCCGGCGCCAAGGGCATCACCTGCCAGAAGCTCGGTGAAGCCGAGATCATGGTCAATGCCGGTGTCGACGACATCCTGATCAGCTACAACCTGCTCGGCGATGAGAAGATGGCGCGGTTAGGGGCGCTGCAGGCGAAGGCCAACATGACGGTCGCCGCCGACAATTCGACCGTCGTTGCCGGCCTGCCCAAGGCCGCTGCGGCCTCAGGCCGACCGCTGTCGGTCGTGGTCGAATGCGACACGGGACGCAAGCGCGCCGGCGTCGAGACGCCCGCCGAGGCCATTGCCCTGGCGCAGGAGATTGCTGCATCCAAGGGACTGCAATTCGCCGGTTTCATGATGTATCCGACCGAGACCGGCTGGGCGGACGCGCAAAAATTCTATGACGAAGCTCTGGCCGGCGTGCGCGCACACGGGCTGGATGCAAAAATCGTTTCGACCGGCGGCACGCCGAACCTGAAGAACCTCGGCAAGCTCAAGGGCGGCACCGAGCATCGCTTCGGCACCTACATCTATAACGACCGCATGCAGGTCGCGGCCGGCGTCGCCACCTGGGACGACTGCGCGCTGCACATCTATTCGACCGTGGTCAGCCGCGCCGCGCCTGAGCGCGGGATTCTGGACGCCGGCTCAAAGACTCTGACGACGGACACCGGCGGCCTCGACGGCCACGGCCTCATCCTGGAGCACCCCGAAGCGAAGATCGCACGCTTCGCCGAGGAGCACGGCTTCCTCGACCTCTCCCGCAGCAACACCCGGCCTAACGTCGGCGACGTCGTGCGGGTCGTGCCAAATCATGTCTGCGTCGTCGTCAACATGATGGACGAAGTGGTGATGGTGCGCGGCGAGGAGATCATCGGCACGCTGCCGGTGGCGGCACGGGGGAAGCTGCGATAGCTAGCCCCCGATCAGTGCCTCGAGTTCCCGGACCAATCCATCGCGAAAGAGTTTGATCGGCCGCTCCAGCCGACCGGCGGGGGCGCGATGCACCACCCATGCGCGCACGGCGGGTTTGAAGTCGCGCGCAGCGACCGGCTTGAGCCTGTCGCGAAATGGGCTACGCTTGAGGGCGATCGGGGTGACCAGCCCGACGCCGAGGCCGCGCGACACCAGCGACAGGCGGAGCTCACTGTCCAGCGCCTCGACGGCGATGTTGAACGGAAGATGCGAGGCATCGAATTTTCGCTTCAGCGTATCGCGAAATCCACAGCCGTCCTGGTTGATCACCCACGACAGTTGGGACAGCCGTTCCAGGTCGACGGTGCGCGGGA
This sequence comes from Bradyrhizobium sp. 23, assembly GCF_023073295.1. Lineage (NCBI taxonomy): Bacteria > Pseudomonadati > Pseudomonadota > Alphaproteobacteria > Hyphomicrobiales > Nitrobacteraceae > Bradyrhizobium > Bradyrhizobium sp. 23. The sequence goes on from NZ_JADPJF010000058.1 coordinate 28,144, forward strand.
TCTTCATCTCGCGTGCGACGACGAAGACGACGGGCTGCGCGCCGAGATCGTCGGCCGCCAGATCGGCGGGCGGCACTGCACCGTCGGGGAGACAAATCGCGGCTGCATCGAGCTCGTTGCGGCAGACACGCTCGAGCTGGTTCGGCGACCAACCGGAGACCACCCGCACCGCCAGCGCGGGAAATTCGGCGCGCACCGCATCGAGTGGTGCGGTCAAGCCCGCTTCCGAGAGAAACGGCGTCAGGCCGAGCCTGAACTCGCCGCGGACCATTCCGTCGCTGGCAACGCCCGACTTGAGGTCGTCCAGCATCCTGAGCAGGCGCCTGCCCTGCTCGTAGGCCTCATGCCCCGCTGCCGTCGGCTTCAGGGGCTTCGAGAGCCGATCCAGAAGCTGCGCCCCCAACATCTCCTCGAGATTCTGGATGCGTCGGGTCACGCCAGGCTGGGTGAGATTGAGACGCGCCGAAGCTGCGACAATCGATCCGGTCTCGACTACGGCGACGAAAGCGACGAGGTCATGGGTATTCATAACAAACCCGCATATTCTTTATCGGCTTATTTGAATTGTAGCATATTGCTCGCTCCGCTTAAAGGGTCCCGCGCCACAGCTGCGAGGTCCCATGACTATCTCCGAAACCGCCAGGCCCGCGTCCCGAAACCAGCTCGCCGAGGGGCCCCTGATCTGGCTCGGCGCGATCACCGCCGGTGTCGTCGTCACCAATCTGTTCGCGCCGCAGATCCTGCTCGGCCTGATCGGCCGGTCAATGTCCATGCCGGCGTGGCAGGCGGGGCTGATCAGCACGCTGACCTTGCTGGGCTACGCACTCGGCCTGCTGCTGCTCGTACCTCTGGTCGATCTGGTCGAGAACCGGCTTGTCATCCTCCGCACACTCGGCTGCGCGATCCTCGCCGCTCTCGCGACGGCGCTCGCGCCGACGCCCTCGCTCCTGCTGCTCGCCACCTTCATCCTCGGCGCCTGCGGCGCGGCGATCCAGATGATGGTTCCGCTGGTCGCATCCATGGTGGCACCGGATCGCCGCGGCCAGGCCATCGGCGAGGTGATGGGCGGATTGATGATCGGCATCCTGTTGTCGCGACCTGCGGCGAGCCTGATTGCAGATCTCTGGAGCTGGCGTGCATACTACGTCGTCTCGGCCGCTCTGATGGCCCTGCTTGCCGGCGCACTCGCCCGTTACCTTCCAACTCTTCATCCGACTGGACGCGCGAGCTACGCCGAATTGCTTTTGTCCTTCCCAAGACTGCTGCGCGAAGAGCCGGTGCTGCGCGTGCGGGCCTGGACGGCATCGCTTGTCATGGCTTCCTTCACGGCGTTCTGGTCGGCGGTCGCGCTACGGCTGCCGGAGGCGCCGTTCGATCTTGATGCCAAGGGAGTTGCCGCTTTTGCACTGATCGGTGTGGCGGGCGCCGCGGCGACACCGATCGCGGGACGCTGGGGCGACAAGGGCCGGGCGCGGCCGATGTTCTTTGCCGCCCATCTGCTCATCATCGGCTCGCTTGCGCTCTGTGCCTGGGCGAGCGTGCTTGAATCCCAGATCACCGGTCTGCTGGTACTGAGCCTCGGCACGATCCTGCTCGACGTCGGCATCACCACCGATCAGACGCTGGGCCGCCGCGCCATCAACCTGTTGCGCCCCGAGGCCCGCGGTCGCATGAACGGCCTGTTCGTCGCGCTGTTCTTCATTGGCGGTGGCATCGGCGCGGCGGCGGCATCGCTGGCCTGGAGTTTTGGCGGCTGGACGATGGTCTGCGCGGTGGCGGCAAGCTTCGGCGTGCTCGGTCTCCTCACGGATCTCGCAACCCGGACCGGGACGTCATGATGCGGATGGTCAGGACGACAGTTGGACGAGCCGTCGCAACACACCCCTGCCCGCCGCAGCTCCCGTCGCGAACGAGGCCTGGAGCAAATAGCCACCGGTCGGCGCCTCCCAGTCCAGCATCTCACCGGCCGCGAACACGCCCGGCAGCTTGCGGATCATGAAGTCCGAGTCGAGTTCATCGAAGGAAATCCCGCCGGCGCTGGAGATCGCGCGCGCGATCGGCGCGACGCCTATGAGCTTGATCGGCACGGCGTTGATGAGCTCCGCCAATTGTTCAGCCGACATCGCCGACAACGACTGGCCGGCACCGATGGCGACTTCCTGCAACAGCCCGCCCGCGACCGGCGACAGCTGCGCAGCCTTGCGCAGGAAGTTGGAGAAGGATTGCTTGCCGCGCGAGGCGGACAGGCGCTTGACGAGTTCGCCATGATCGACATCCGGCCGCAACGCGACGTGAAGGACCGCTGCGCCGTTCGCTGCGATCGCCTCGCGCAGCTCGGCCGACAACGCATAGATCGCCCCGCCCTCGATCCCGCCGCTTGTGATCGTGGCCTCGCCGCGGGCGCGGTGTGGGCCGAAGGACAGCGTGATACCCTTGAGCGGTTGGCCCTCGAAGCGCGTGCGGAAGATTTCGGACCAATCGACGGTGAAGCCACAGTTCGCCGGCCGCAGCGGCGAGATCGCAACGCCTTTGTCGGCCAGGATCGTCGTCCAGCCGCCATCGGAGCCTAATCGCGGCCAGCTGGCGCCGCCGAGTGCCAGCACCGTGGCGTCCGCGGCGATGGCAGCGCCGCTGCCGGGTGTGTCAAAGACCAGCCGTCCGTCCCCGTCCCAGCCCATCCAGCGCTGGCGAAAGGCAAAGCGCACGCCGGCGGCATCGAGGCGCCGCAGCCAGGCCCGCAGCAAGGGCGAGGCCTTGAAGGCCTTCGGAAACACACGCCCGCTGGAGCCGACAAAAGTCGGCTCGCCCAGCGCCTCGCTCCAGGCGCGCAGCGCGTCAGGCGGAAACGCTTCGATCGCAGCCTGCAACCTCTGCGCCGCCTCGCGGTAGCGCGTGATGAACTGAGGCAGCGGTTCGCTGTGGGTGAGATTGAGCCCGCCGCGGCCGGCCATCAGGAATTTGCGGCCAGCGGACGGCATCGAATCGTAGACGGTGACGCGAGCACCACCCTGCACGAGCACTTCGGCCGCCATCAGACCGGCAGGGCCGGCGCCGATGACGGCGACCGCTGTCAGAGTTTTACCCCGGCGCGCGCAGCGGCTTGCGCCACGTATTTCTGCGTCTGCTCGAAAGCTCCCTGCAGCGCCTTCGCCTTTGACATGTCGCTGATCTCGGCGAAATGCGCCGCGACCGCATCCGGGGTCCACTCGGACTCCGGCAGGTTGATGCCTTCGCTCTCGACGATCTTGATCACCGCGAACGAGCCGGCGCCGGCGCCCATGATGGTGCGGGTCGGCGCGTCCTCGCTCAGCATGTACTCGACCGCGGGCGTGATCGCGTTCGGCTTCATCAACTGCAGCGCCTGCGGCGGCAGCAGCTCTTCCGTCATGCGGGTCGCTGCCGTCGGCGAGATGATGTTGACGCGGATGTCGCTCTTGCGGCCTTCTTCCGCCAGCACGTTCATCAGGCCGACCATGCCGGACTTGGCCGCTCCGTAATTGGCCTGGCCGAAATTGCCGTAGAGGCCGGAGGACGACGTCGTCAGGACGATGCGGCCATAGTTGCGATCGCGCATGCCGGCCCAGGCCGCCTTGCAGCAATAGAAGGTGCCGACGAGGTGCACGTCGAGCACCTTCTGGAAATCGGCCGCTTCCATCTTGCCGAACGACTTGTCGCGCAAAATGCCGGCATTGGCACACAAGAGGTCCACGCTGCCCCACTCCTTGGTGGCGCGCTCGACCATCGCGGTGACCTGCTCGAAATTCGAGACGTCGGCGCCGTCGGCCATGGCGGTGCCGCCCGCCTTGCGGAT
>NZ_JADPJF010000058.1:32026-33759 GCF_023073295.1 Bradyrhizobium sp. 23
GACAACGGTCTCCGCCGGCGACAGCGAGCCGCCGCTGCCGTCGCGCGCGCCGCCGAAATCGTTGACCACGACTTTCGCGCCGCGGCTTGCCAATCCCAGCGCATGCGCGCGCCCCAAACCATTGCCCGCGCCGGTGACGATGGCGACGCGTCCGTCGAACCTGATTGCCATTGTGCTTCCTTGTGCTGTCTTCCCTTCTCCCCTTGTGGGAGAAGGTGGCGCGAAGCGCCGGATGAGGGATCTGTCTCGGCAGATGAGCGTGTGGAGAGATACCCCTCACCCGGCTTCATCTCGCTCCGCTCGATTTCGCCACCCTCTCTCGCGAGGGAGAGGGTTCGAGCGCACCGATTTGGACAACTTTTGAGCAGCGATGGGCTGCCGGGTCAAGCCCGGCAGCGACGGCCCACTCAGGCGAAATAGATCAACCCGAGCCAGTCCGCGACCAGCGCGGGCTTGTCCTCGCCTTCGATTTCCACGGTGACGTTGGTGCGCGACTGCAATTCATTCGGCTTGCGCAGCTTGGCTTCCGCCAGCACGAAACGGCCCCGAACGCGCTTGCCCGAGCGCACCGGCGAGATGAAACGCAGCTTGTCAAAACCGTAATTGACCCCCATCGTGGTGCCCGCGATAACGGGCATCACCTCGTAGGACATAATCGACAGCAGCGACATCGTCAGGAAGCCGTGCGCGATGGTGGTGCCGAACGCCGTCTCCTTCTTCGCACGCTCCGGGTCGACGTGAATGAACTGGTGATCCTCGATCACGTCGGCATAGGTGTCGATGCGGGGCTGATCGACCAGGTGCCACGACGACACGCCGATCTCCTTGCCGACCATGGCCTGATAGGCGTCCAAGGAAATCGGCGGCTTCTTCCAGACTTCGTTCACTTAGGTCTCACTCCGTGTTTTCGGCAGCTCCGGAAAGTCCTCTTCGCGGAATTCCCGGCCGCGCAGGGCATCATTGCGGTCGTCGTCACGCTCCAGCCGTCTCAGCTGAACGCGGCGGATCTTTCCCGAGATCGTCTTCGGCAGCTCCGTGACGATCTCGAGGCGCCGGATGCGCTTGAACGGTGCAAGGCGCGTGTGCAGATGCCTGAAGATGGAGAGCGCCGTCTCCGGCGAACGCTCCGCACCGGATGTCAGCAGCACATAGGCCTTGGGGATCGCGAGCCGGATCGGGTCCGGGCTCGGCACCACGGCAGCTTCCGCGACGAGCTCGTGCTCGAGCAACACGCTCTCGAGTTCGAACGGGCTGATGCGATAGTCGGAGGATTTGAATACGTCGTCGGAGCGGCCGACGAAAGTGAGATAGCCATCGTCATCCTCGAACACGACGTCACCGCTGCGATAAAGCTCGCCTTCGGCGCCGGACAGCCCACCGTCGTCGCCCTGATAGCCCTGCATCAGGCCGGCGGGGCGGTTTTCGCCGAGCACTAGAGCCACCTCGCCCTCTTTGGCCGGATGACCATCGGCGTCGCTGACCTGCACGCGATAGCCCGGCAGCGGCCGGCCCATCGAGCCGACCTTGATCTTTTGCCCCGGCGAGTTGCCGGCCAGCGCCGTGGTTTCGGTCTGGCCGTACCCGTCGCGGATGGTGAGGCCCCAGGCGGCCTGCACCTGGTCGATCACTTCAGGATTGAGGGGCTCGCCGGCGCCGCAGACCTCGCGCAAGGCCACCTTGAACGACGCAAGATTCTCCTGGATGAACAGCCGCCACACCGTCGGCGGCGCGCA
>NZ_JADPJF010000058.1:33837-36562 GCF_023073295.1 Bradyrhizobium sp. 23
TGGTGACGCCGCAGCGGCCAATGGTGGCAAGCAGCCCCTTGGCGTCGAAGCGCGGCTGGTTGACCACAAAGACGGTCGCGCCCGCATTCCACGGCGCAAAGAAACAGCTCCAGGCGTGCTTGGCCCAACCGGGCGAGGAGATGTTGAGATGGACGTCGCCGGGCTTCAACCCGATCCAATACATGGTCGAGAGATGGCCGACGGGATAACTGCGCTGGCTGTGCCGCACCAGCTTCGGCTTTGCCGTGGTGCCCGAGGTGAAATAGAGCAGCATCGGGTCGTCAGCGTTGGTCGGGCCGTCGGCTGCAAAGCTCTCCGACGCCCTTGCGGCGTCATCATAGGAAAGCCAGCCATCGGAGGCCTCGCCCACGACGATGCGGACGATATTATCGGCGCCAAGACTTGCGAACTTCGCAACCTGGTCCTGCGCGGCCACCACCGCCTTTGCCTTGCCGCGATCGAGCCGGTCGCGCAGCTCGTCGGCGGTGAGCAGCGTCGTCGCGGGAATCACGACGACGCCGAGCTTGATCGCGGCCAGCATCGTCTCCCACAGCGGAACGACATTGCCGAGCAGCAGCAGGAGATGATCGCCGCGCTTCAAGCCTTGCGCGCGGAGGAAGTTGGCGACCTGGTTGGAGCGGCGCGACAACGCCCCGAACGAGAGCTTGGTCTGCCGATCCTGCGCGGCATCGACGATCCAGAGCGCAGGACGATCCTTGCTGTCCGCATTCGCCGCTAGCTCGGCATCGAACCAGTCGAGCGCCCAGTTGAAGGGAACCGGATCCGGCCAGCGGAAGCCCTTGACCGCTGTCTCATAGTCCGTGCGGTTGTGAAGCAGAAACGCGCGCGCTTCCTGAAATGTCGTCATTAGGCTTTCCCGGCCAGCCCCCTAACGTGCTCGATAATTCCGGAAAAATCCACCCCGCCCTGGCCGGCTGCGTCAAAGGCCTGATAGATTTCCTGCGCATGCTTGCCGAGCGGCGTCGCCGCGCCGGCGGCCTTGGCGGCGTCCTGCGCCAGTGTCAGATCCTTCACCATCAGTGCCGAGGCAAAGCCCGGCTTGTAGTCGTTGTTGGCGGGCGAGGTCGGCACCGGCCCGGGCACCGGACAATAGGTCGTCAGCGACCAGCACTGGCCCGACGAGGTCGAGGCGACGTCGAACAGCGCCTGGTGCGAGAGCCCGAGCTTCTCGGCCAGCGCGAACGCCTCACTCACGGCGATCATGGAAATGCCGAGGATCATGTTGTTGCAGATTTTTGCCGCCTGGCCCGCGCCGGCACCGCCGCAATGCACGATCTTCTTGCCCATGTTCTCCAGCACGGGCTTTGCCGCTGCAAACGCGTTGTCCTCGCCGCCGCACATGAAGGTGAGCGTCGCACCCTTGGCTCCGCCGGTGCCGCCGGACACCGGCGCGTCGACCGAAAGCACGCCGTGCTTGGCCGCGAGCGCATGCGCCTGCCGCGCGCTCTCGACGTCTATGGTGGAGGAGTCGATGATCAACGCGCCCTTGGTCATCGCGGGAACGACCTCGCCCCACACGCCGAGCACATGCTTGCCGGCCGGCAGCATGGTGACGACCACATCGGCACCTTTCACGGCGCCCGCAGCGCTCTCTGCGATGCCGGCACCGTCGGCCTTGGCCTGGTTGCGGGAGGCCTCGGCGAGGTCGAAAGCGACGACCTTGTGGCCGGCCTTGACCAGATTGGCGGCCATGGGGCCGCCCATGTTGCCGAGACCGATGAATGCGATCGTGGCCATCTTGGTTTCCTCCGCTTGAAAGACGTTGTTAGTTGAACTTCAATTCGTCGGCGCCGATCTCGGCGAGATAGTGCGCAAGCATGTCCGGCGTGACGTCCTCGATTCGCGACGGCGACCAGGTCGGATTGCGGTCCTTGTCGATCACGGCGGCGCGCACGCCTTCGCGAAAGTCGTCGCTGCGGAAGACTTCCAGCGCAGCCCGATATTCGCGCACCAGGCATTCTTCCAGGCTCGACGCGGTGCGCGCGAGCCGCAGCAGCTTGAGCGTCACCACCATGCCGCGCGGCGATTTTTCGTTGAGCGTCTTCAACGTCGCCAGCGCGAACTCGGAACCGTCGCGCTTGAGCGCGGCAAAAATGTCTTGCATGCGGTCGAAGCCGAACAGTGCGTCGATCGCCGGCTCCTTTGCGGCGACCGGCCCCGCGATCTCCCCGGTCGCAAAACCGTTGATGAGCTTGCTGACATCGGCCGCGGTGACGCCCTGGCGAACTTTGGTCAGCGCGTCGCGCAACTCGGGCCATTTGGCCGCCGGTACCACCGCGTCGGCAAACCTGGCATGGATCGCATCGGGGCCGTTCATGGTCTGGCCGGTCAGGCCGAAATAAGTGCCGATCTCGACCGGCGAGCGTGACAACAGCCAAGTGCCGCCGACGTCGGGAAAGAAACCGAGCCCGACCTCGGGCATCGCAAGCCTCGTACGGTCAGTCACGATTCGATGGCTCGCATGCGACGAGAGTCCGACGCCGCCGCCCATCACAATGCCGTCCATGAAGGCGACATAAGGTTTCGGGAATTTCTTGATCCGGGCGTTGAGGATGTACTCTTCCCGCCACAGGATCTTGCCGAGGTCACCATTGACCTTCGAACTTTCCCAGAGCGCACGGATGTCGCCGCCGGCACACAAGCCACGCTCGCCGGCACCTTCCAGCACGATCACGGCAACGGCGGGATCGGCCTCAAAACGGTC
>NZ_JADPJF010000058.1:36643-58924 GCF_023073295.1 Bradyrhizobium sp. 23
TTGTCGATGTCGCGAAACATCTCCAGCGTCACGGCATTGATCGCCTTGGGGCGGTTGAGCCTGATAAATCCGGCCGAGCCTTCGACCCATGCGACCAGATCGCCCTCCTCCGCTCCACTCATCGGGCGCCCTCGATCAATTTGCGCGCCACGATCAGCCGCATGATTTCGTTGGTGCCTTCGAGAATCTGGTGCACGCGCAAATCGCGCACGATCTTCTCGATGCCGTATTCGCTGAGATAGCCGTAGCCGCCGTGCAGCTGAAGCGCCTGGTTGGCGACCTCGAAGCCGGCATCGGTGCCAAAGCGTTTGGCCATCGCGCAGAGCATCGTGGCGTCGGGATCCTTGCGGTCTAGCGCCGCCGCTGCGCGCCACAGGAACGTACGCGCGGCCTCGAGCTCGATCGCCATGTCGGCGAGACGGAACTGCAATGCCTGGAATTCGTCGAGGCGTTTTCCAAAAGCCTTGCGCTCTTTCATGTAGGAACGCGCCTTGTCGAGCGCGGTCTGCGCGCCGCCTAGTGAGCACGCTGTGATGTTGAGACGCCCGCCGTCGAGGCCTGCCATCGCGATCTTGAAACCGACGCCCTCCTCGCTCAGCCGGTTGGCGACCGGCACGCGGGCGTTCTCGAAGATCACGGCGCGGGTCGGCTGCGCGTTCCAGCCCATCTTGCGCTCGTTGGCGCCGAACGAGACGCCCGGCGTGTTGCCGTCGATGACCAGCGTCGAGATGCCGCCGGGGCCATCGCCGCCGGTGCGCACCATCGCGACCAGGAGATCGGTCCCGCCGGCGCCGGAGATGAACTGCTTCTGGCCGTTGAGAACGTAATGATCGCCGTCGCGCACGGCACGGGTGCGGAGCGCTGCCGCGTCCGAGCCGGCGCCGGGCTCGGTCAGGCAGTAGCTCGCGATCAGCTCCATGGTGCAGAGCTTGGGCAGCCATTTGTGGCGCTGGGTGTCGCTGCCGTAGGCATCGATCATCCACGACGCCATATTGTGGATGGAGATGAAGGCCGAGGTGGTCGGACAGCCCGTCGCCAGCGCTTCGAAGATCAGCGCCGCGTCGAACCGTGTCATGGCGGAGCCACCCACATCCTCGCGGATGTAGATGCCGCCCATGCCGAGCGTGGCGGCCTCGCGCATCACCTCGACGGGAAAATGCTTCTCCTCGTCCCAGCGCAGCGCGTGCGGCGCGATCTTTTCCGCCGCAAACGCCAACGCCATGTCGCGAACCGCGATCTGATCCTCGTTCAGAGCGAACTGCATCTGTTAGCTTCGCTCCAACGACGGTTACTTCATCAGCGGGATCGAGAACTCCGCGCCTTCCTTGACGCCGGACGGCCAGCGCGAGGTCACCGTCTTGGTCTTGGTGTAGAAGCGGACCGAATCCGGGCCGTGCTGGTTGAGATCGCCGAAGCCCGACTTCTTCCAGCCGCCGAAGGTGTAATACGCAATCGGCACCGGGATCGGCACGTTGATCCCGACCATGCCGACGTTGACCTTGGCCGCGAAGTCGCGCGCGGCGTCGCCGTCGCGGGTGAAGATCGCAACGCCGTTGCCGTAATCATGCTCCGACGGCAGCGCCAGCGCTTCCTTGTAATCGTGCGCGCGCACGACCGAGAGCACGGGGCCAAAAATCTCTTCCTTGTAGATCCGCATGTCCTTGGTGACGTTGTCGAACAGCGAACCGCCGAGATAGAAGCCGTTCTCGTAGCCCTGCATCTTGAAGCCGCGGCCGTCGACGGCGAGCGTCGCGCCTTCCTTGATGCCGATGTCGATATAGCCCTTGACCTTCTCGACCGCCTCGCGCGTCACCAGCGGACCGTAATCGGCGGAGGGATCGATCGAGGTGCCGATCTTGAGACTCTCGACGCGCGGGACCAGCTTTTCCATCAGGCGGTCGGCAGTGGCCTTGCCGACCGGAACCGCGACTGACACGGCCATGCAGCGTTCGCCGGCCGAACCGTAGCCGGCGCCGATCAGTGCGTCGACTGCCTGGTCCATGTCGGCATCCGGCATGATGATGGCGTGGTTCTTGGCGCCGCCAAAACATTGGCAGCGCTTGCCGGTCTGGGCGGCGCGCTCGTAGATGTATTGCGCGATCGGGGTGGAGCCGACGAAGCCGACGGCCTTGATGTCGGGATCGTCGAGGATGGCGTCGACCGCTTCCTTGTCGCCGTTGACGACATTGAGGATGCCGGACGGCAGGCCCGCCTCGATCATCAGTTCGGCAAGCATCATCGGCACGCCGGGATCGCGCTCCGACGGCTTCAGGATGAAGGCGTTGCCGCAGGCAATCGCAGGAGCGAACTTCCACATCGGAATCATCGCCGGGAAATTGAACGGCGTGATGCCGGCGACGACGCCGAGCGCCTGGCGCATCGAATAGATGTCGATGCCGGGGCCGGCGCCTTCGGTGTACTCGCCCTTCATCAGATGCGGAATGCCGCAGGCGAACTCCGCGACCTCGAGGCCGCGCTGGATGTCACCCTTGGCGTCAGGAACGGTCTTGCCATGCTCGCGGGCAAGCAGTTCGGCCAGCTTGTCGTAGTCGCGCTGCACCAGCTCGACGAACTTCATCATGACGCGAGCGCGGCGCTGCGGGTTGGTCGCGGCCCATTCCGGCTGCGCGGCGCGGGCGTTTTCCACGGCGGCGCGAACCTCGGCCTTGGACGCCAGCGCCACCTTGGCCTGAACGTCACCGGTCATCGGCTCGAAAACGTCGGCGGTGCGGCCCGAGGTGCCCTTGACCTCCTTGCCACCAATGAAATGTCCGACTGAACGCATGGAATGGTCTCCTTGAGGCGAGCTTGAACGCTTTGACAAATCCTATCGACCTGCATTTTATAGGATTCAAGTCTGAGATAATGCACCATAGATGTGCGAAAATGCTGGATCAAGGCGCTATCGACTGGGACGACTTCCGGTTCGTGCTGGCCATCGTGCGGGGCGGCTCGGTTTCGGCTGCGGCAAAACAGCTCGGCGTCGACCATGCCACCGTGATCCGCCGCGTCGACCGGCTGGAGAAGCACCTCTCGGCCAAGCTGTTTGACCGGCGCAAGACCGGCTACCTGCTGACAGAGGCCGGCCAGCGCGTCGCCGACAGCGCGGAAGCGATGGAATCGACCATCGTCGCCAACCAGGAGCAGGTCGGTGGCTCCGTGGCGCGGCTGACCGGCACGGTGCGGATCGGCGCGCCGGACGGTTTTGGCACCGCCTTCCTGGCGCCGCGACTGGCGCCGTTCGCGGACCGGTATCCCGATCTCGACCTGCAACTGGTGGCCACCGCGCGGCTGTTCAGCCTCTCCAAGCGCGAGGCCGATATCGCCATCAGCCTGACCATGCCGAAGGAAGGCCGCATCGTCGGCCGCAAGCTGCTCGACTACCGGCTCGGACTCTATGCCGCGCCCGCCTATCTCGACCGCTTCCCGAAAATCACCTCGCGCGAGGTCCTGCCGCAGCATCGATTCGTCGGCTATATCGAGGAGCTCTTGTTCACGCCCGAGCTCGACTATCTGCCGCAGGTCTCGCCGAAGATCTCCGCGCGCTTGCGCAGCGCCAATCTGATCGCACAACTCAACGCCACGCTCGCCGGCTTCGGTATTGCGGTGCTGCCGCACTTCATGGCGGCCGACTATCCGCAGCTGATTGCGGTGCTGGCGGAAGAGGTCTCGATCACCCGCACCTTCTGGATGCTGATGCACGCCGACAGCAAGGACCTCGCACGCATCCGCGCGGTGGCGGATTATATTTCCGAGATTGTGGAGCGCGAGCGGGCGTTGTTTGCGGGGCTCTGAAGCCTAGCTCTGCTTCGCCTTTTTCGCCGCCGCAGCCTTCGGCTCACGCCGCGCGCCGTCCAGCGCGCTGTCCTTGCCCGTCTTCAGCACCTCATCCGACAGCTCGCTCGAGCCGGCAATGCGCGCGAGCAACATGGTGCCGGCCATGGTCGCCAGCGTCGCGATCGCCTGCTTGCGCGCGGCCTTGCGCGGCAGATTCGGGATGAAGTCCGTGATCATCTCGATCATCTCGTCGAGCTTGCCGGCAAAGGCCTTTCGCGTCTTCGGGCTCTCTCGGGCGATCTCGGCGCCGAGCGCGGGGATCGAGCAGCCGTGACCGGGGTTGTCGCGATGCACCGCGGAGAGATAGGTCTCAACGATCTGACTGAGCTGCTTCTCCGGCGTGACCTGATCGGATTGCTTGCGCCAGTGCTCCATCGAGCGATCCATAGCGTAGCCAAACGCCTCGATCACCAGCGCCTCGCGGGAATCGAAATGGGCGTAGAAGCCGCCATGGGTCAGGCCCGCTTCCTTCATGAGGTCGGCGACACCGATGCCGTGGGCGCCCTTTTCGCGCAGCCGCACGGAAGCCTTCTTCACGATGCGGTCGTGGGTTTCCTGCTTGTGTTCCCGGGAATAGCGCATGCGGATCTCATTGGATGTCGGGGGTCATCTAATAACACGGATATCGGCCGGACGGCGCATTAATTCCCGGTAAAATTGTTGCCGATCATGGAAAAGGTCGCCGTTGCGTGCACCGCAAGCGCCCCCTTACCGTCGCGGACAAATCCCTCGGCGTAGCTGGTCTGGCGTCCCAGCTTGATCACCTTGCCTTCGGCGGAGATCAACCCGGACCGGACCGAGAGCGGACGCAGGAAGGTCATTTTCAGATCGAGGGTGACGGAGCCCTGCCCGGGCTCCAGCCGGGTCGAGATCGCACACCCCATGGCGGTGTCGAGCAGCGCGGCGGCTGTGGCCCCGTGCAGGAGGCCTATGGTGTTTTCGAGATCCTCGCGCGGCTCGAGTTCCATGACGATCCGGCCCGGCTCGACCACGGCCATGATGAAGCCGATCAGCTTGGCAAAGGGTGGCGGCGGCAGCCTTCCGTCGCGGATGCCCAGCATCGCATCCATGCCTGATAGGCCCATCGCCACTTTCGCAACCGGCGCAGGCACCTGCCATTCAACCACCCGCTCGCGCCGGCCCGCAGGCGAAAACAGGTCGAGTTGATCGATGTCGGTCATCGCGGCCTCTTTTGTATGATTTTCATCATACTATGCTGCGGACTTAGCGCTGGCAACTCCCTCCCCGCCGGCTTGACAAGCAATGCGTTTCGGCCCGGAAGTGTGACCTGACCGGCGTATTCGCACGTCTACGAAGCTCAGAGATCCTCTCATGGAAATGCTCAACAACCACTGCGGCGTGACGCGCGATGCGCGCGGCGTCGTTCATGTCGCGATCTGCAATGCCGGCTCGCTGAACATTTTGAGCTCGCCCGTCACCGATGCGGTGCGCGAAGGCCTGCAGCAGCTCTCGTCCGACCGCAGCATCCGGGTCGTGGTGCTGCGCGGCCAGAGCGAGAAGAGCATGATCGGCGGCGCCGACATCAAGGAGATGGCCAAGCTCGACCAGAAGTCCGCCGAGGCCTTCATCAGCCGCCTGCGCGACCTCTGCGAGGCCGTGCGCGCCTTCCCGGCCCCTATGATCGCGCGCATGCCCGGCTGGTGCCTCGGCGGCGGGCTCGAAGTCGCCGCGGCCTGCGATTTCCGGATCGCCGCCCGTGATGCGCATTTCGGCATGCCGGAGGTGCGGGTCGGCATTCCCTCGGTGATCCATGCCGCGCTGCTGCCGCGCCTGATCGGGTGGGCCCGCGCGCGCTGGCTGGTGATGACCGCTGAGAACATCGACGCGCCGACGGCGCTGGCCTGGGGGTTGGTCGACAAGGTCGCGCCGGAGGGTGGGCTCGATGCCGAGGTCGAGCACCTCGTGAAGGCCCTGCTCGAATGCGGCCCCGAGGCGCTGCGGTCGCAGAAGGCATTGCTGCGGCAATGGGAGGAGCTGCCGCTGACCGAGTCGGTAAATTTGAGCGTCAAAGTCTTCGGCGAGTCGTTCCTGACGGACGAGCCGACGCGGCTGATGGGCGCGTTTGTGAATCGGAAGCGGTAGGCGCTCTCCACCTCGTCCGATCGAACGAGCAAATCTCATCCGACCTACGACAATTTCTCATGCCCCGCGCAGTTGCATTTTTTGCGCCGCATCATATGATGACCGTAATCTTACATAGTTGGCATCTCACGGAGTCTCACCCATGGCCGAAGCCGCCGATCCCGTCGTCATCGTCTCCGCCGTCCGGACACCGCTCGGCCGCTTCATGGGCGAGCTTTCGCCGCTGGCCGCGCACAAGCTCGGATCGCACGTGATCGCCGCGGCACTGGAGCGTGCCAAGCTTGCGCCGGAGAAAATCGACGAGGTTTTCATGGGCTGCGTCCTTCCCGCCGGCCAGGGCCAGGCCCCCGCGCGCCAGGCGGCGCGGGCCGCCGGCCTACCCGATGCCACCGGCGCGACTACTGTCAACAAGGTCTGCGGCTCCGGCATGAAAGCGACCATGCTGGCGCACGACATCATTTGCGCCGGCTCGGCCGAGATCGTCGTCTCCGGCGGCATGGAAAGCATGAGCAACGCGCCGTATCTGCTCGCCAAGGCGCGTGGCGGCTATCGCGCCGGCCATGATCGCATCATCGACCATATGATGATGGACGGCCTCGAAGACGCCTACGAGACCGGCCGCTCCATGGGCGATTTCGGCGAGGCCACCGCAGAAGCCTATCAGTTCACCCGCAAGGACCAGGACGCCTTTGCGATGGAAACGCTCAGCCGCGCACGCAAGGCGGTCGAGGGCGGTGCGTTCAAGGCCGAGATCGCGCCGATCACGCTGAGTGAGAAGGCCGGCCCCCGCATCGTCGCCAATGACGAACATCCGCTCAAGGTCGATCCCGCAAAGATCCCCGGGCTGAAGCCGGCGTTCCGCGCCAACGGCACCATCACGCCGGCGGCCTCCTCCGCCAACGCCGACGGCGCCGCTGCGCTGGTTCTGACGAAGCGCTCGCTCGCCGATCGCAGCGGCCTGCCGGCTCTCGCCGTGATCAAAGGCCACACCACCCACAGCCAGGAGCCGCAATGGTTCACTACGGCCCCGATCCCGGCGATCCGCAAGCTCTTGGACAAAGTCGGCTGGAATGCCGGCGATGTCGATCTGTTCGAGATCAACGAAGCCTTCGCCGTGGTGGCGATGGCGGCCCAGCGCGATCTCGGCATTCCCCGCGACAAGCTCAACATCAACGGCGGCGCCTGCGCGCTCGGCCATCCCATCGGCGCCACCGGCGCACGGCTGATCGTGACGCTGCTGCATGCGCTCGAGGCGCGAAACCTCAAGCGTGGCGTCGCCGCGCTCTGCATCGGCGGCGGCGAAGCTACTGCGATCGCGGTAGAGCGCCTGACGCACTGACGAGAACGTCCGGAAATGAGGGAACTCCGTCATTTCCGACAGACGCGTCCCGTGCCATTCTGAAAACTTGCGCAGGCTCTCGCCTGCCCATCAAGATTGAGGCCCAATGATCTCGAACTGGCTCGCGGCAACACTCGGCCGCCGCAATATCCACTACGGCTGGGTGATGGTCGGCGTGACCTTCCTCACCGCGCTGATCAGCGCCGGCACGGTCGGCGCGCCCGGCGTTTTCATTGTTCCGCTTCAGAAGGAATTCGGCTGGAGCACGGCGGAGATCTCGTCGGCGTTGTCGATTCGCTTCATCCTGTTCGGGCTGATGGCGCCGTTCGCGGCGGCCCTGCTCAACCGCTACGGCCTGCGAAATGTCACGCTGACCGCGCAGCTCATCGTGGTCTCGGCGCTGGTGCTCTCGCTCGGCATGACGGAGGTCTGGCAGCTCGTCGCGCTGTGGGGCGTCGTGATCGGGATCGGCACCGGCATGACCGCGCTGGTGCTGGGCGCTACCATCGCGACGCGCTGGTTCGCGGCGCGGCGCGGCCTCGTCGTCGGCATCATGACCGCGAGCGTCGCCACCGGTCAGCTCGTGTTCCTGCCGCTGCTGGCAAGCCTCACCGAACGCTTCGGCTGGCGGCTTGCGCTCGGCTTCGTCTGCATCGCACTTGGTGTTTCCGCCCTCGCGGTCCTGCTCGCGATGCGCGACCGTCCGAGCGATTTGGGCCTGCGCCCGTTCGGCGACGAAGGCACCACACCCCTGCCAGCGCCGCCCATCAGCCATGGCTCGATCACCGGCGTCGCACTCGGCACGCTGCGCGAGGCCTCGAAGAGCAGCGCGTTCTGGGTCCTGTTTGCGACGTTCTTCGTCTGCGGCGCATCCACAAACGGCCTCGTGCAGGTGCATCTGATTCCGATGTGCCTCGATTTCGGCATCCCGCAGGTGCAGGCCGCGGGCTTGCTGGCTGCAATGGGCATCTTCGACTTCTTCGGCACCATCATGTCGGGATGGCTTTCGGACCGCTACGACAACCGCTATTTGCTGTTCTGGTATTACGGCCTGCGCGGGCTCTCGCTGATCTTCCTCCCCTTCAGCGATTTCTCGTTCTATGGGCTCTCGATCTTCGCGATGTTCTACGGGCTCGACTGGATTGCAACTGTGCCGCCCACGGTGCGCCTGACCGCGCAGAAATTCGGACCTGAGCGCGCCAATCTGGTGTTCGGCTGGATCTTTGCAGGCCACCAGCTCGGCGCGGGCACCGCTGCCTTCGGCGCCGGTCTCTCGCGGACGGTCTATCAGAGCTACCTGCCCGCCTTCTTCATCGCCGGCGCGCTCTGCGTGTTCGCCTCGCTGATCGTGCTGACGCTGTCGCGACAACCGAAGCCGAAGCCGCAAGCGGCGATGGCTTAGTATCTGATGGTGCCGGTGACGCCGTAAAATGCGGCGTCACCGATCCGCCCGACACGAGGCGGGTCGTCCGGGTTCGGGGTGCCGCTCGATTGCGGAAGACGTACCTGAAATAAAGCGCGACCAGCCGTCGCAGATCGAAAATCAGCAAGGCGAACCTGCCGTAACCGTCAACAGACGCCTTGCGGATGTTCATGCGTCGCAATTATGTCGGCTGGCCGCTCAGGCGAGGGACCCCCCGCGCGGGTTGACGATCGTATAGCCACGCAATGAACGCGCATGCATTCGCGTCGCGTGTCCGCCCGAGTTGGCGTCGTACGCCATCCAGGTGTCCCCTTCCAAATGCTGCTCGAGGACGAATACATGTCCACGTCGCGCTGCGACCATTCCCGGTGCGGGTGATGTCCGCGGGAAGCGCAGCCAATTGGCCGCAAGATTCAATTCCGGCACGATACGGCCGAACACGCGCAGAGCCGCGCCGCAGCCGCAGAAGGAGGAAGGACACCCTGCCGGACGACTGCCGACGATGCGGGCGCTGGAGATGCTCGTCGTCGGGGCGCCGCCCGCGTCGGTCACTGTCAATTGCGTCGCGCGATAGGCTTGTAGCGAGGACCTGGGATTCAGTGGGGACCGGGAAGTCCGCTCACGGCGCGGTTGCGCATATGAGAAGTCGCAGGGCATCGTGACGTTGCATTCAGGTACTTGATGAATGCGATAAGTCCGTGCTTCGGAAGCGACGGAGCTGAGGGCAACCAAGAGACACGCAGAAAGAACCGCCTTGAACATTGCAGGGCTCCAAATTGAAGATCCCTGCCCCGGCAATGAGAAACCAATAACAGTTTGGCTGAAATCGGCTAAAAGAACGGCCAAAAGTGGCTTCATTAGCGGGCCGATTTCTGCAGTCCTCATAGCCCAGACGTAGCGGCGGAGATAGATATTCGCAGAGAACGAACGCGTGTCGTCGCAACCGAAATGCGATCGCATGTGCACGCGCCGCTCAGCGACGGGCGTCGACCGGCCCGAGCGCGCAATTGCGCAGGGTGCCCCTCGAGCCATAAACCCGGGCAGTGATTGTTGCGCGCTTGGTCAGCCCCGAGTCGTCGCCAACCCCGCTCCTGTGGCTATCGCAAAGTCCGATTTTGCAGCGCCGAGCGCTGCGGCGAGCTCGTCGATGTGGTAGGGTTTCGACAGGATCCGGATCCCAGCCTGCTCGGCGTCGTGAACCGCGGCTTCGGCGTATCCGCTCGTCAGCAGGACCGGAATGTCGCTTCGCCTTCTTCTGATCTCGCGCGCGAGTTCGACACCGTTCATGCCGCCCGGCATCATGATATCGGAAAACACCAGATCGACGGAGCGGCCGTCCGCTAGGGCACCGAGAGCCGCCGCAGCGCTGGCCGCGCGCGTGACCTGGTAACCGAGCTGCGCAAGCATCTCGCTGACGAGCGCGGCGACCTCGTCGTCGTCTTCGACGAGGAGGATTCGGCCCTGATTGGCCTTCTTGGGCCGAGCCCTGTTCAGGTCGATGAGGTGCCGTTCACCCGAAGGGATATTCCTGGATCGCGGCAAATAGAGCTCGATGCTGGTGCCCTCGTCGACGATCGATTTTATTCGAACCATCCCGCGTGATTGCGTCGCAAATCCGTGGACCTGAGCAAGCCCCAGGCCCGAGCCTTTCCCCACATCCTTGGTCGTGAAGAACGGTTCGAAGACCCGCGCCAGGATCTCGGGGCTCATTCCAACACCCCTGTCGACCACGGATAGGCGAACGTAATCGCCCGCGATCTCGTTCTCGTTCAGGCCGGCCAGGTTCTCGCCACGGACAACGATCGTACCGCCGTTCGGCATCGCATCGCGGGCGTTGACCGCCAGATTGAGAATGACCAGTTCGAGCTCTCCCGGATCGACCTCAACCGGCCAAAGCCCCTCCGGAAAATCGAACTCGACGTGAACGTCGCCTCTCAGGCTCCGATCGAGCAATTCGCGCATGCCGCCGATCTGCGCGGGGATGTCGACGGCCTCGGGCCGGAGCTTCTGCCGCCGTGAAAAAGCCAGAAGCTGCCTGGTCAGGCCCGCACCACGCTGCGCCGCCTGAACCATTCCTTCCAACAGCCGACGCCGCCGATCAGGATCGGTCTGTCGGTCGAGCATGTCCAATCCACCGGAGATCACCATCAGCAGATTATTGAAATCGTGAGCTACTCCGCCGGTCAATTGCCCAATGGCCTCGATCTTCTGGGCCTGACGAAGGGTCTCCTCGACGCGGGCGCGCTCTTCCATTTCGGCCCGCAGATGCTTGTTGGCCTCCTCGAGGGCACGGGTGCGCTCGACCACGAGCTTCTCGAGCTCCTGGGCCGTCCGCTCGCGCGCCTGCAGCAAGGTCCGAATCTCATATTGCCGCCGGCGGGCCCGCATTGCGGATTGAATTGCGCTCGTCAGCGTGATCGGCTGAACCGGGCGCTCGAGCAGCGAAACGTTGCGGAGTGTATCGACGATGCTGCGGCGCCAGGCAACCACCGCCGGCTGCTCCCGGTGGCTGGTAAGAATGACAAAGGGCAGGTCGGACCAGGGCGGCTGCCGCTCGATCCAATGTGCCAGCGGCTGGGTATCCTTTCCGAACAAGCCCTCCTCGGCGAGAAGCACCGCGCCCACGCCAGCCGACATCTCGTTGACCAGTTCAGGCAGACCTCGACAATTGATTGCCACGAGATTCGAACTGCGGAGAAGCTCGACCGATGCCGGTCCATCGCGGCCAATCGGAGCAAACACGAGGACGCAATGATCGCGGTCGGCGCTCATTCCGACAGCCCCTCCGGTATCTCCGTGCCCGAGTAACGCGGATTCCCGGAAAAGATGCCGCTGAATCCGGTCAGCGGAGGACCGACCGTAATGCCGGCACTGCCAAGACGAAACTCGCGGATGGAATTTTCATGATTGCCGCTGCGCTTCTTCACGACCGAGAGGGCGCGCCGCACCGTTCCGCCGACCTCGAAATAGCGCAGCATGAGCACGGCATCGCTCAAATAGCTGATATCGAGAGCCGTTTCCATCGGACCGACCAGCCCGTGCTGAGCGAGGATCAGGACGGTCAGCACGCCTTTCTGCCCGAGATAGCTCAGGAGCTCGTGCATCTGGAGGATGAGAAATCGCTCATCCGGCATTGCGTTGAGGTAGCCGTTCAGACTGTCGATGACAACAATTCGGGCGTTGTCCTTTTCGACGCTGTTGCGCACATTGGCGGCGAATTCGCCGGGGGACATTTCGGCGGGATCGATCTGTTTAAATCGGATGAGTCCCGATTGCAGATGGCTTTCAAGCGGCAGGCCCAGCGTTCGAGCCCGGGCCTCCACTGTACCGCGACCTTCATCGAAGGCAAAGAACACCGCATGCTCACCGCGATCTGCCGCCGCGATCGCATAGGTCAGCGCGAGAGACGACTTGCCGACACCGGCGGCGCCCAAGAGCAGCGCACTGGTGCCGCGCTCGAGCCCTCCTCCCAGGAGCTGGTCGAGTTGTGCATTGCCGCTGGGCGTCAATTCACCGATAAACGAGGTGTGATGTTCCGCCGCCACCAGACGGGGGAATATCCGCACCCCTCCCGCTTCGATCGTGAAATCGTGGAAACCGCCGCGAAATCGAATGCCGCGCATCTTAATCACGCGAAGCCGCCGGCGCTCTGCCCCATAATCAATGGCGAGCTGTTCGAGCATCACGACGCCATGCGCGATCGAATGGAGTTGCAGATCGTCCTGGGAGGACGAGAGATCGTCGAGGAGGATGACCGTGCAGTTGCGGTTGGTGAAAAAGTGCTTCAGGGCCAGAACCTGGCGCCGGTACCGCAGCGGGTTCTGCGCAAGGAGGCGGAGCTCGGACAGGCTGTCCAGCACCACGCGCGCGGGATTGATCCGTTCGACCTCCTTGAATATCAGGCCCGTGGTTTCGCTCAGCTCCATTTCGGCGGGGTGAAAGACGGTGAGCTCGCGCTCCGGATCGAGCGTCGTCTCGGGCGGCACCAGTTCGAAGATGTCGACCCCTTCCAGCGACCAGCCGTGCCGCTGTGCAACCAGCGTCAGCTCACGCTTGGTCTCCGACAAGGAGATATAGAGCACGCGTTCACCGCAACGGGCGCCCTCGAGAAGGAATTGCAGCGCCATCGTGGTCTTGCCCGAGCCGGGCCGGCCCTCGTAGAGGTACATGCGATTGGGATCGAGCCCGCCGTAGAGGATATCGTCGAGACCGTCACTGCCGGTCGAAATCCTAGGCAACTCTCCGGGATCGCTGGTTTGCGCCCGGCTTGATGAATTGATCATTGAACCCCCGTGAAGCTCCATCGCCGACAGTGCGCTCCGGCCCCGAGATGGGACGCGCGGTCAGCGGCCCGTCTCAGTCGTAAGGCGAAATCTGGCAAAGAACGCCGAAGCCGGGTTCCAAGTTCCGCCTAAGCACGCATGTCCGCCAGACCGTCGGCCGCGGAACCGTTCTCGCCCACCATTTCAGCTTTTGCGGTATCACTAGCGGTCCTGGACGGTCAGCGTCGACAAGGCGGTTCGCCAGCCCGAAAAGCCGCGCCGGCTCACTGCATCATCGCGGCCGCGATCTTCTCCGCCGACATCAGGACCGGAAAATTGGTGTTGGCGCACGGCACCACCGGGAAGATCGAGGCATCGACGACGCGCAGGCCCTGCACGCCCTTGACGCGCCCCTCTGGATCGACCACCGCCATCGGATCATCGGTCCGGCCCATGCGGCACGAGCAGGAGGCGTGCCACACGCCGATCGTGGCCTTGCGCACGAAGGCTTCCAGCGCCTCGTCATCGTTGATGACGTCGTCGAAGGTGAAGCCCTCGACCACGAAATTGTCGATCATGTAGTGGCGCAGCGCCGCCGGCCCGTCCATCAGGGCCGCGGCGATCTTGGTCAGAATCCGATTCTTGGTGTTGACCACGCCGATCTTGCGCACACGGTCGGTATAGGAGGCCGGGAACGGCTTGTCCGTCACGGCCCTGACCACGTCGCTCATCTGCACGGCCGCCATCTTGCGGAAACCGCTCATCAGGCGATCAAGGTCGCGCCGGTCGGACAACAGGTTGAATTCGACGATCGGCTCGACTGCCGGGTCGCGCGAGGCAAGCTTGACCTGTCCGGTCTCCGAATAGGTCTTGTTGACGAATGTCAGGAGCGATCCGATTTGCTCACCGACGGCGTGCCAGGCCGATTTGCTGAGCAGCACGACGAACATGTCGCCTTTCGGTACGCCTTCGAGCCCGGACGAGTAACGCAGGCCAAGCTGCATGTGGCGCCTGGTGTGCTCGTTCATCCGCGCGCCGCGGCGGACAAAGGACGACAGCGAGATCGAGGGATGATCCATCAGGCGTTGGCCGACGCCCTGCAGCCCCATCAACACGGGAATGCCCATATCCCTGAGGTGACCGACCGGGCCGATGCCGGCGCGCAACAGATGCGCCGGCGAATGGATGGCGCCGCTGGAGAGAATGATCTCGCGGGCGCGGAATTCCTGCTCCCGCCCGTCGACCACCGCCTTCACCCCGACGCACCGCGTGCCTTCGAACAGCAATTCCCTGACTTGCGTGTTGGTGGAGATCGTGAGGTTGGCGCGCTTGCGCGTGTCGCGATCGAGATAGCCCATGGCAGCCGAGACGCGTTGCTCGGCCTGGTTCGAGTGCGTCACCGGGAAAAACCCGTCGACGAACTCGCCATTCTGGTCCGGCAGGAACTGATGTCCGGCCTGCTGGAAGGCCTGCGCGAACGCCTGCGAATGCCGCGTCCAGTGCTCCCTGGGGATTCGGCGGACCGGGATGCGGCCGTCCTTGCCGTGGTAGGGACCGTCGAAATCGAGGTCGCGCTCGACCTTCTTGAAGAAGGGCAGCACATCATTCCAGCTCCACCCCGCAGCGCCGCGCGCTTCCCATTCGTCGTAATCGGTCGGCGCGCCGCGGTTGGCCATCTGGCCGTTGATCGAGGAGCCGCCGCCGAGCACGCGAGCCTGCTCGTATTTGCGCAGGGGTGGGCGCCCTTCATCCGGATTGTTGTGGCTGACGATCTGGGTCGTGACCTTGAGCTCGGTCCAGTGGAAGCGCGGATCGAAATAGGCCGTACCCGGATAGCTGTCCTTGATCTCGGCCGGCTCGTCTCCGGGCGGTGTGTCCTGTCCGGCCTCGCAGAGCAGGACCTTGTTGGCGCTCCTCGCGGAGAGCCGGTGGGCCAGCACGGACCCCGCCGAGCCGCCGCCCACGATAATGAAGTCATACACGATTGGCGCTTCCTCTTGTTCTTGCCCGGGAAGCGTAGCGCGTTATTGTTTTGAGGTCACGTCATCGCTGCCGCGCAAAGCGCGAGGACAACGCCGTCGACGCCAAGGGCACCGCCCGGCGGCTGGCATCCGCCGTCCGGTCAGCAGGTGACGAGGGAGCGAACCGAGGAGGCTTTACGGCTTCCTCACGAAGCCCGCGCGCAACCGCTCGGCAAACCAGACTACAAAAATCGAAGCGAACGACAGGCAGAAAAATATGGCCGTCCAAAGCAGCGCGTTACCCGCATTTGTCATGACGTCTCTCCCTCGTTTCAAACGAGACGCTTGCAGACAATCGGACGCGACGTGTTGCGATAGATCAATTTTGCCCAACTGCAATTAGGCTGAGATCGGCATCAGCAGCTCGCAGTGACGGCTGAGGCTACGGCCTGATCGAAAAATTCTCCGGCGGCCCCGGCTTTCGCAATGGCTCCGCGAGCCGCGCGAACTCGCACAGCAGCGACCGCGTCTTCCTGGGATCGATGATCTCCTCCACCCAGAATTTTTCGGCGGAGCGGAACGGCGAGCGCAGCTTGTTGAGGCGGTCCTCGATCTCTTTCAGTTTCTCCGCCTTGTCCTCGGCCGCGTCGATATCCGCGCGGTAGGCGGCTTCGATGCCGCCTTCGAGCGGGAGCGAGCCCCAATAGGCCGACGGCCAGGCGTAGCGGATCGAGAAGCGGTCGGCGGGCTGATGCACCACGCCGGCGACGCCGAAGGCATTGCGCAGGATCACCGTGCACCAGGGCACCGTGGTCTGGTTGACCGCGGTCATGGCGCGAACGCCATGGCGGATGGTGCCCGCCTTCTCCGCATCGAGGCCGATCATGAAGCCGGGGCAGTCCATGAGATAGACGATCGGCAAATGGAAGGTCTCGGCGAAGTCGACCCAGCGCACCACCTTCTGGCAGGCATCCGCCGTCCAGGAGCCGCCATAGTGAAAGCTGTCGCTGGCAAGCACCATCACCGCCCTGCCCTCGAGCCGCGCGAGGCCGACAATGATCGGCTTGCCGAAATTTTTGGCGACCTCGAAGAACGAGCCCTTGTCCACGACCTGCTCGACGATCGGCCGTATCTTGTAGACCTGCTTGCGGTTGCGTGGCACCGCGCTCATCAGCGCCTCTTCTGTGCGCTCCGGATTGTCAGTGCAGGGCAAGGTCGGTGGTAGCTCGTAGACCGACGACGGCAGATAGGACAGGAATCGCCGGGCGCAGGCAAACGCCTCCTCCTCGGTGTCGAGGGCATGATCGACCGCGCCGGCGCGGGTCTGGATGTCGGCGCCGCCGAGCTCTTCCTTCGAGAGGTCCTGCCCCAGCGCCTTCACCACCGGCGGACCTGCGACGAACATCGCGGACTTCCGGGTCATGATGGAATAGTGGCTGGCGGCAAGACGCGCGGCACCGAGCCCTGCGACCGAGCCGAGGCCGAGCGCGACCACGGGCACGCGCGACAAATTCTCGGTGGTGAAGCGATACCAGCGTGTGCCGCCGATGCCGCCCGGCAAGTTCGCCGCGCCCTTGGTCTCGATAGTCTTGACCGAGCCGCCGCCGCCGGAGCCTTCGATGATGCGGACGATGGGCAGGCGGAGATCATGCGCCATCTCCTCCGCCATCAGCGGTTTTGCGGAGATGGACGCGTCCGCCGAGCCGCCGCGCACGGTGAAATCGTCGCCGACCACGACGACGGTGCGGCCTTCGATGCGCGCGCGGCCGAACACGCAGTTCGCCGGCGTCAATTTCTGCAACTCGCCGCTGGAATCGTATTCACCGACGCCGGAGACGGCACCGATCTCGTGAAAGCTGCCCTTGTCGCTCAGTCTGTCGATACGCTCCCGAACAGTCAGTCGGCCCTGGTCATGCTGACGCTTGACCTTGTCAACGCCGCCCATCTCCCGCGCGAAGGCTTCGCGCCGGGCGAGCTCGTCGAGTTCCGGCTTCCAGTTCATTCACTCCCTCCGAATTGATCGGCTTGTTATTGTTGTGCACGGCCATGGCGACCGGTTTACGCGGGATGCGGGCGTTGAAGACGTCGCCTTCCGCGCCCTCCATCAGGCTGCCGAGCGAACGGCCGAGCGCGAGCATCAGCGGCGCGACCTCGGCATGCAGGCGCTCTTCGTCGTACATCGCCGACAGAAGTCCGATCGTGATGACGACGAAGGTCTGGTATTGCGGCGACCAGATCGGCACCGCGAGCCCGTTGATATGCGGGCTCCACAGGCCGCAGGCCACGACATAGCCGCGCTCATGCAGCGACTGCCGGTTGGCCTCGATGCGGGGCCGCAGGATTTTCGCAGCCTCGGGAGCTTCCCGCTCCATGTCCGCGATGAAGGCATCGCCGACCTCGGGCGCCAATGCCGCAGTGTAGGCTGCGCCTGCAGCGGTCGAGGCCATCGAGATGCGGCTGCCGGTGCCCTCGTGCAGCCCGAGTGCCGAGGCCGAACGCGCGAACTGGAGATAGACCAGATGGAAGCGATCGGGGACCACGAAGCCGACGGTGCCCGGCAGTTGCTCGGCGAGTTCCTGGAGCCGCTGGCGAATCATGCTGCGCAGCTGCGCGCCCTTCATCATCGAGGCGCTCATCGCCACCGCGCTCGGCCCGATGCGATATTTCTGATCGCGCGGCAGATAAACCAGTTGCCCCATCCGCGTCAGCGTGTGCGTCAACCGCGACACCGTGGAGCGCGGCAGGCCGCAGCGATTTGAAATTTCGAGATTGCCAAGCCTGGCCTCGTGGCCTTCGAAGCACCGCAACACGTCGAACGCGCGCGACACCACCTGGATGACATCACCCTCACCGGCTTCGCCAGCGAGCGCACCTTGTCTACTCAACCGCTCCGAACGTCGTCCCATGATCCCTACCGCTTGTTCCGCTGTGCGGAATTAAATTCCGCTTGCAGAAGAAACTACCTCAGGCATTTTGCGACCACAACAAAAAGGCGATGGCATGCCAGAAATTAAGATCGTCACGGAGATCGCCGGACGCGTCTGCGCAACTCCCGTGCAAGTTGGAGGAACCGTTGCAGATGGCGATGAGATTGTGGTGGTCGAAGCGATGAAGATGGAGATACCGGTGCTTTCGCCTGTGAGCGGCGAGATCACATCGCTTCTGGTGAAGCTCGACGACGTCGTTACCGAAAGACAGGCGATCGCAATCGTCGCAAGCTGACTGCATTCTCCGTCGTTTTCCGCGACATTCTGTCAGCCTCATTGCTGTGTTCGCGGTACGGCGTTGCCATCGCCTGACCGCGATGACATGATCTCTCAAACAAAACCTGTTTCAAACAAAGAAAGAAATCGTCGCGGCAAACGCGAGGATCATTGGAGGGAAACATGCGTCGTGGGCTGATCATGCTCGCGCCTGCCGTGGTGGCAGGCCTTTCTTTTGTGTCTACACGCTATGCATTCGCCGACGACATCAAGCTGCCGGCAACATTGACGTTCACCGCCTATGACACCGGTACCGCCGGCTTCAACATCGCGGTCGGCGTCGGCAAGATGATGAAGGACAAATACTCGACCGACGTGCGCGTGCTCCCCGCAGGCAACGATGTCGCGCGTCTGGCGCCGCTGCGCGCCAAGCGCGCGGTCTCCGCGGCGATGGGATCGGGGACCTATTTCGCGCAGGAGGGCGTGTTCGAGTTCGGCTCCAGGGAATGGGGCCCGCAGCCGCTCCAGATCCTGCTCTCGAGCGTTGATTGCAATTGCGGTTCGCTCGGCGTGGCCGCGGATACAGGGGTGAAGGAGCTGAAGGACCTCAAGGGAAAGCGCGTCGGCTTCGTCGTCGGCTCGCCGGCACTGAACCAGAACTCGCTCGCGGTGCTCGCCTTCGCCGGCCTGACGCAGAAGGACGTCAAGATCGTCGAGTTCGCAAGCTACGGCGCGATGTGGAAGGGCTTGATCAACAACGACACCGATGCGGCCTTCGGCACCACCATCACCGGTCCCGCCAAGGAAGCCGAGACTTCGCCGCGCGGGCTGGTCTGGCCGCCGCTGCCCGCCAAGGACAAGGAAGGTTGGGCACGGATGCAGAAGGTCGGCTCGTTCTTCTTCCCGCAGACCGCGACCTGCGGCGCCGGTATCTCGCCGGACAAGCCGATCGAGCTCGGCAACTATCCCTATCCGATCTTCGTCGCCTACGCCTCGCAAGCCCCCGAGCAGGTCTATGCGATCACCAAGGCGATGATCGTGAACTACGATTCCTACAAGGACTCCGCGCCCGGCGCCGGCGGGCTTGCGGCCGATCGCCAGACCAAGAACTGGGTGGTGCCGGTGCATCCCGGCGCGGTGAAGGCTTTGAAGGAGGCCGGGCAATGGAACGACGCACAGGAGGCGCACAACAACGGACTGATCAAGCGGCAAGAGGTGCTTGGCGCCGCGTGGACCGACTACGGAAAATCCAATCCGCCTGCGGATGATAAGGCGTTCCTCGACGCCTGGATGAAGGCGCGTGCTGCGGCGCTTGCGAAGGCCGACATGCCGAACGGGTTCGAGGATTAGTTCACAGCGTTAATTGTCCACGCCCGAGGTCGATCATGTCGTCTGCTTCAGTCTCCACCCCCTCCCAGGACGGGGCCAAGCGGATCGTGTTCGACGATCCGCATGGCGCCGCCGCCAACATGCAGGAAGCGGAAGTTACGCGCGTGCGAAGCTTGCGTGGCGCGTGGCGCTGGCTGCTCGTCCTCGCGACCGCCGCGACCATCCTGCTCTGCATCAACCAGCAATTCTCGCTGCGCTTCTTCGTCGGCTACACCCAGCTCAACACGGAATACTTCTACCTCCTGATCGCCCTGATGCTGCCGTTCACGTTCCTGATCTTCCCGGGGACCCCGCGCGCGTCGCTCGATCGGATTCCCTGGTATGACCTTCTCTGCTTCGTCGTGACCTTTGCCGCCGCGCTGCTGTTGATGTCGAACGTCCGCAAGGCCGCCGAGGCCGGCTGGGAATTCGGCGGCGCGCCGAACAGCGTGATCGCAGCCGGTCTCGTGATGTGGGTGATGTTGATGGAGGCGCTGCGCCGCACCGGCGGCTGGAGCCTGCTACTGAGCGTGCTTCCCTTCACCGTCTATCCGCTGTTCGCGGAATCCAGCTGGCTCGGGCCGTTCCGCGGCACGCAGTCGACGCTGGAGCAGGCGACCGCCTATCACGTGCTGTCGGGCGAGAGCCTGCTCGGCATTCCCATCCAGGCGTTTGCCGACACCGTGATCGGCTTCCTGGTGTTCGGCACCGCGTTGATGATGACCGGCGCCGGAAAGTTCTTCATCAATCTCGCCTTCGCGCTGTGTGGCACGTTCCGCGGCGGCGCGGCCAAGGTGTGCATCTTCGCCAGCGGCCTGCTCGGCATGATGTCAGGCTCGATCATCTCCAACGTGCTGACCGCCGGCACCATGACCATTCCGGTGATGAAGAAGAGCGGCTTTCGCGCCTCCTATGCGGGCGCGATCGAGGCTTGTGCCTCGACCGGCGCGGTGCTGGCGCCGCCGGTGATGGGCGCGACCGCCTTCGTAATCGCGCAGTTCCTCAATGTCAGCTACGCCGATGTCGCGATCGCGGCCATCATTCCCGCCGCGCTCTATTATATCGGCCTGTTCATGCAGGTCGATTCCTACGCCGCACGACACGGGCTGAAGGGCATTCCGCGCGCGGAGCTGCCGCGGGTCATGGATACGATCAAGGATGGCTGGTACTACGTCTTCGTCATCGCCCTTCTGATCGTGATGCTGCTCTACTTCAAGCGCGAGAGCCATGCGCCATTCTACGCCACCGCATTGCTTCTTGTGCTCAACCAGCTGTTCTCGAAGGACACGCGCTGGACTGTCGCGACCATCGGCAAATTCCTCGAGGTCAACGGCCGCACCTTCGTCGAGCTTGTCGGCATCCTCGCCGGGTGCGGCCTGCTGATCGGCGCCTTCTCGATGACCGGCGTGGTGTCGAGCCTCGCCAACGACCTGCTGCATATCGCCGGCGACAATCCGTTCCTGCTGCTCGGCATGTGCGCCCTGACTAGCCTGATTCTCGGGCTCGGCCTGACCACGACGGCCTGCTACATCTTCCTCGCCATCCTGGTCGCACCCGCGCTGGAGAAGCTCGGGCTGAACAAGATGGCCGTGCACATGTTCATTTTCTACTGGGGCATGCTGTCGTCGATCACCCCGCCGGTCGCGATTGCATCATTCGCAGCGGCAGGTATTGCCGGCTCGCCGGCGATGAAGACGGGCTGGGAATCGATGTGGGTCGGCAGCATCATCTATTTCATCCCGTTCTTCTTCGTGCTCAATCCCGCGCTGGTGCTGCAGGGGCCGAGCCCCTATCTGGCCGGTCTCGGCTTGATGGCGCTCGCGGCGTTCGGCACGCTGTTCATCTGCGGCGGCATCCAGGGCTACCAGCCCTTCGTCGGCGATCTCCGCGGCGCCGGTGCGCTGGAGTGGCCCATCCGCGTGCTGCTGGTGATCGGCGGTTTCGTGGTGGCCACCCCCGGCGGCGGCATCATGCCGCTGTCGCAGATGCAGGTGACGCTGCTCGGCCTCGCCATCCTGATCCCCACGATTTTGCTCGCCCTGCTGCTGGTCCGGCGGCAGACCGTGGTGCCGGACGGGTTGCGCGTGCCCTGATTGCGTTGCACAAAGAGAGGCAATGAAACCGCTTTCGCCTCTCGCTACCGCCTGGACCCGCTCGAAGCCGCCTTTGCTGCGGTTTCTGGACAATTGCCTCAACGAATTCTCGGCAGAGACCTCGGGCGCGGTCGCCGACTACATTCCCGAGCTCGGCAAGGCCGATCCTGCCTGTTTCGGCATCAGCCTCGCGACCCTGGACGGTCATGTCTACGAGGTCGGCGACTCCAGGGCGCCCTTCACCATCCAGTCGATGTCAAAGCCGTTCGTGTTCGCGCTGGCGCTGGACCTGCTCGGCGCAAACAGGGTGGAGAGCGCAATCGGCGTCGAGCCCTCCGGCGATCCTTTCAACTCGATCCGGCTCAACTCGGAGAATCATCCATTCAACCCGATGGTCAATGCCGGCGCGATCGCCTGCACCGGGCTGATCCACGACAGCAAGGGTCCGGACGCCTTCGAGCAAATTCGCCTCGCGCTCAGTCGTTTTGCCGGCCGCGACCTCGCCGTCGACGAGGCCGTCTACGCTTCCGAAAGCCAGACCGGCGACCGCAACCGCGCCATCGGCTATCTCCTCAAGACCAATGCGGTGATCTCGGACAATGTCGCGGCCGTACTCGACGTCTATTTCCGGCAATGCGCGGTGCTGGTCACCGCGCGCGACATCGCCGTGATGGCGGCAACGCTCGCCAACC
>NZ_JADPJF010000058.1:58998-68114 GCF_023073295.1 Bradyrhizobium sp. 23
TGGCGTCAACCCGGTTACCGGCGAGCAGGTGCTGACGCCTTACGCGATCTCGCGCACGCTGTCGGTGATGACGTCGTCGGGCATGTACGACTATGCCGGCGAATGGATCTACCGGATCGGCATCCCCGCCAAGAGTGGCGTCGGCGGCGGAATTCTCGCCGCACTCCCCGCCCGCCTCGGGCTCGGCAGCTATTCGCCAAGGCTCGACAAGCACGGCAACAGCGTGCGCGGCATCAAGGTCTGCGAGGCGCTGTCCTCGCATTACGATCTGCATATGCTCAACCGCAGCGACGACGCACGCAACGCCGTCATCGCCGATTACGACATCGGCAAGAGCCCGTCGCGGCGCGTGCGCCGCCCGCAGGAGCGCGATATTCTCGCAGCCCACGAGCAGGAGGTGCGGATCATCGAGCTGGTCGGCACGCTGTCGCTGTCGGCGGTCGACTATGTCTCACGCCGGCTTGCGGGCCGGCCGCGGCCGCAATTCGTGATTTTCGATCTCCACCGCGTCACCTCCACCACACGCGCCGGGGCGCGGCTGGTGGCTGAAGCGTTCGAGGAGCTGGCGGCGCTGAATGTCACCGTCGTCCTGTCAGGCGTCAGGCGCGCCTCCAAAGAATGGGACAGCCTGCGGGAGTGGACCGCGGAGCTGAAGAACGTCCGCGACTTCTATGTGCTCGACACCGCGACCGAATGGGCCGAAGACCAGATCGTCTACCGCTATGGCGGCTCGATCGATTTTCACGAGACCACCGAGCTTTCCGAGCAGCCGCTGCTCGCAGGCCTCAGCGCGGAAGAGCTGACCGACCTCGCCTCGATCTGCACGATCCGGATCTATCAGTCTGGCGCGAAAATCCTCACCACTGGCGCCGCAGCCGATTCCCTGTTCTTCCTGCGCAGCGGCGCGGTGCATGTCACCCTGCCCGACGGAGTGCGGCTCGCAACACTCACCGCCGGCATGGCGTTCGGCGAGATGGCCCTGATCGAGACCACCCGCTCCGCGGACGTGTTCGCGGATATGGCTGCGACCGCGTTCGAGGCGCCTCTGAAAGCGTTCGAGCGCTTCCGCAAGCAGCACCCGCACGCCAGCGAACGCATCATGCGCAATCTTGCGCAGCTTCTGGCCGAGCGCCTGATCGTCGCCAACGCCAAAGTGGATATCTTGACCTCCACCTGAGCGGCCTAGCGGCTCGCCGCCTCGCTGATCCGCCGCTTGATCTTGGCGGCACTGGTCTTGAGCAGCTCCGATGGCTGCTGGCCGGTCGCCACGCAGAGGCAGGCCCAGTAATAGATGACATCGCCGAGCTCTTCGACGAGGCCCGCCTGGTCGAGCCAGTCATCGCGGAGCAGCTTCTTGATATGGTCGGCGACTTCGCCGGACTCGCCGGCGAGGCCGAGCCCGAGATAGGACAGCCGTTCGTTCGACGGACGCTCATCGACTTTCGCAATCGTTGCAGCCCAGGCGGCATATTCATCGATCGTCATGAGCATCCCTCACAGCAATTGCTCGATCAGCCGACCACTTCGGTGACCGGCTGAAGGTCGATCTCGAAGGTCTCCAGAAACTTTGACGTCATGATGTAGAATCCGACCGAGAGCTGCAGTTCAACCAGTGCGGCCGGCGTCAGCTTCGATGAGATCGCCTTGAAGGTCGCATCCGTCGGCTTGTTCAGCTTGACGATCTCGTCGGTGAAGGCGAGCGCGGCGCGCTGCACTTCATTGAAACAGTTCGCGGCCTGCCAGTTCTCGAGCGCCTCGTTCTGCTCGTCGGTGACGCCGACATTCTTGCCGATGCGCTTGTGCGCGACGATCTCATACGGCGCCTCGCACAAAATGCCGGTGCGGGTGATCGCGAGTTCGCGCACGATCGGATCGAGCTCGCCCTTGTGGCGGATGGCGCCGCCGAGCCGGCAGTACTGCTCGAAATATCTCGGCGAATGCGACATCATCCGGAAGATGTTGGCATTGCGGTTCTTGTCGAGGATCTCCCGGGTGCGGTCGGATGCCTTGGACGGGTCGCTGTAGTTGATGCGGGCCATGATTTTCCTGAAGTTTTTCCCTAAGCCTTTGATGCTTTTTGTCGTTAGCGGCGAAATTTCCACGAAACTGTATTCTTGCGCGTCCGCAGGAGCAACAACATCGAGTCAAAATGCCGCCGCATTGCTGAACGACCTTGGGACAGTCGATATTCGCCGCGTGGGGACTTGATCGCGGCGGATACTCGCAAGGGGTGTTCCGAGTAAAAACAATTGGCCGTTGGGCGCTAACCGCGCATCGATGAGTCACGCCCAAGTCTAGGGAGAAAATGGAATGAAGGAAGCCACCAAGGGGGCGGCCTCGGAAGCGTTCGCGCATATGCTAGCGGTGATGGCGATGCTCGTCATCGCCAGCATCCTGTTCTACGGGCGCTAGTTAAGAGTCGGGTGAGAGCTTTCGTCATTCCGGGGTGGCCCTCGCACAGGCCAGGCCCAGAATTCCCGTTCCAGGCTCGGTCTCTCAGGACCGCCCCCGAATGACGGATCCCACCGCTCGCGTTGCCGCAATAGCCCGGATGGGGCGCGCAATCCGGGAAAGTCTATCGGTGAGGCGAAAACCCGGATTTCGGTCCGCTCCATCCGGGCCACATTGGAGCATCCAAATTTCACTATCTGTCTTTGGCGAAGAACGGCACCAGCTTGCCGGCGAACAGTTTGAAGCTCGCACTGACCTCATCGCCGATGGCGAGATCATTCTCACCATGCGCCATCATGCGAAAACCCTCGGCGCAATCGACCAGCAGGATGTTGTAGGGCACGTACGCGCGCGTCTCGGGCGTGGCGGCGCGGCAGACCAGCGACGTCGCGTAGACCCTGCCCTTGCCGCTGGCGCACTGCTCGCGCGGATCGGACGCGCCGCAGGCCGCGCAGAAGGCGCGACGAATATACTGCACATGGCCGCATGCGGTGCAGGTCTGATAAATGACGGCCTGTTCGCCCTTGGTCCAGTCGGCTAGACGCTCGCTCATCGCACCCGCTCCAGGAACATGCTGACGTGGGACGACAGCACGCCGCCATCGCCGTGCAGCAGCGCGATCGAGGCGTCGCGCACCTGACGATTCGCCGCCCGCCCCGTCATCTGGAGATGCGTTTCCACCAGATGCGCCATGGCGCCACCGACGCCGCAATGACCGTAGCTCAGCAGGCCGCCATGGGTGTTCAGCGGCATCGCTCCATTGCGGCTGAAATGGCCGGCGCGCACGCGCGCGGCTGCCTCGCCCCGGCCAGCAAGGCCAAGATCTTCCAGCAGCATCGCGAGCGTGATCGTAAAGCTGTCGTAGATCGCCGCGTAGCGCACGTCGGAAATCGCGAGGCCGGTGGCCTCCCTGGCGCGGGCGACGGAGATCTCGGCGCCGAGCTCGCTCAGGGCGGGCGCTGCAGTGACGTGCTGATGGGTATGAGCCTGGGCACACCCGCGAATGCGCACGCCGGCCTCTCCGGTCCGCTCGCGGCTGACGACGAAGGCGGCACCGCCGTCGGACACCGGGCAGCAATCGAGCAGCTTCAGCGGCATCGCCACCGGCTTCGAGGCCATGACGTCAGCGACCTCGATGGGATCCTGGAATTGCGCACCAGGATGAGTGCAGGCGTGGGTGCGCATCAGCACCGCGAATTCGGCGAGGTCTTCTTCCGTCACGCCGTACTCGTGCATGTATCTGTTAGCGACGAGGCCGTAATAGGCGGGGATGGTCGGGCCGAGCGGCAGTTCGTAGTCGGGATGGCCGACCTGCGCCAGCGCTTGGATCGAGGCGTCGCGGCTCTGTCCAGTGAGGCGGTTCTCGCCGGCCACGACGAGCACATTGCGGGCGACGCCCGCTTCGACGAGATGATGGGCGAGCATGGTCATCGCGAGCCCGGTCGCGCCACCGACCTGGACGGCATGGGCGTAACTGGGGCGGATGCCAAAATGCTCGGCAAAAACGGTCGCCAACATGATGTGCGGCGAGACGGTGGAGTAGCCGCAGAGGATGCCGTCGATCTCGGCACGCTTGAGCCCGGCATCGTCGAGCGCAGCCTGCGCGGCCTTGCTCATCAGCTCCAGCGAGGACGAGTCTTCGTGCTTGCCGAAAGGCGTGAGACCGACGCCGGTGATGAAGCTCATGGGCGCACCAGTGCATCGTCATTCCGGGGCGGCGAACGGGTGACGCCATCGCGGACCATGGCGTCGATCTCGTCGGCGGAATAGCCGATCTCGCGCAGGATTTCCGCGCCGTGCTCGTTGAGCTGCGGCGCGAGCCGCACCGGTTCGGCTTCGGTTTCGGACCAGGTGGCCGTCACCCTCATGCTCCGGATCGGCCCTTCAGTTGGATGGTTCACCACTGGGAAAAAGCCGGTCGCCTCCAGATGCTCATCGTGCAGCATCGACGCGAGGTCGTGCATGGGCATCACCGGCACGTCGGCCTTGGTGAGCAGGTCGATCCATTCCGCGGTGCTGCGCGTCTCGAAGATGCGCGCGAGCTCGGCATAGACGACGTCGATATTGGCGGCGCGGCCGGCGAATGTCGCGAACATCGCGTCGGCGCGCAGGTCGTCGCGTCCCGTCGCCTTAAAGAAGTTCTCCCACTGCTTGTCGTTGTAGACGATGACGCTGAGATAACCGTCCGATGTCTTGTAGGGCCGGCGGTCGCGCGAGAGGTGGCGGGCGTAACCGCCCTTGTCGAGCGGGGGCTCATAGGTCAATCCGCCCATGTGGTCGCCCATGACGAAGCCGGCCATGGTCTCGAACATCGGGATGTCGACGCGCTGGCCGCGGCCGGTGCGGTCGCGGTGCACGAGGCTGGCGCAGATCGCGCCCACGGCAGTCAAGCCTACGATGCGATCGACCAGTGCGTTCGGCACATAGCGCGGCACACCGTCACTGCGCCATCAAGGCGGGCAGCGCGGTGGCGCCCTGGATCAGATCGTCATAGGCCGGTTTTGCAGCATAGGGCCCGTCCTGGCCGAAGCCGAACACGCCGGCATAGACCAGCCGCGGATTGATTTTGGAAACAACGTCATAGCCGAGTTGAAGCCGCGCCATCGCCTGCGGGCGGACGTTGTAGACGAGAACGTCGGCGTCTTTCAGCAAGCGGAGCACGGCCTCGCGGCCGGCGGGCTTCTTCAGGTCAAGGCAGATCGAGCGCTTGCTACGGTTGGTGTTGAGAAACACCGGGCCCATGCCTGCGTGCCGCATCGGGCCGATCAGGCGGGTGACGTCGCCGTCCAGAGACTCCACCTTGATGACGTCTGCGCCGTAATCGCCGAGCATCTGGGTCGCATAGGGGCCCATCAGCACGGTGGTCATGTCGACGACCTTGATGCCCTTCAGCGGCCCCATCGTTCGCTCCCGATTGCGCGGCCTCAAGTGAGGCCTGCGATTTCGGTCCAGCTAACGGCAGTGGCGGCGCATGCGCAAGAGCCGCCGGCGTATGGCCGCATGCGCCGGCGGCGAAAGGCGGCTATTTCTTCTGACGGGAATCGCGAATCTTGAGGAGGCGGTCGAGCTCATCATTCTGCTGGTTGATGCGGTCAGCGATCCGCGACTCGTTCTGCTCACCCGAGGCGGCCGCGGCCTGCTCGATGAGCTGGCGGATATTGTCCTCGAGAATCGCGATGCGATCGTTGAGTGCGTCCATCGACAGCGAATCTTCGTAGTCATTGCTCATGATGCATCCCCTGCAAATCGATCAAGAGCTTTAAGGGCCCCCAGCGGGCCCACCATGATCTAGCGCAAGATAAGAAGGTGGGCACGGCGCTTCACGCCTTGCCTACCGTGCAGCAGCCTTACTTCAGCGGCTCCAGCACGGAGACGTAGTTGGCAACCGCCGCACCGCCCATGTTGAAAATGCCGCCGAGCTTTGCATTCTTGAGCTGCATGCCCTCGGGCGCTTGGCCGGCGAGCTGCATCGCGGTCATCACGTGCATGGAGACGCCGGTGGCGCCGATCGGATGGCCCTTGGCTTTCAGGCCACCGGACGGATTGACCGGCAGCTTGCCGTCCTTGAGCGTCCAGCCTTCCTTGATGGCACGGGCACCCTGCCCCCGCGGCGTCAAGCCCATCGCTTCGTACTCGATCAGCTCGGCGACGGTGAAGCAGTCATGGGTCTCGACGAAGGAGAGATCGGAAAGTGTAACGCCCGCCTTCTCCAGTGCGCGCTGCCAAGCGACCGTGCAGCCCTCGAACTGGAGGATGTCGCGCTTGGACATCGGCAGGAAATCCTGGGCGTGCGCGGTGGCGCGGAAGCCGATCGACTTGCTCATGCCCTTGGCGGTTTCCGCGTCGGCCAGCACCAGGGCAGCGGCACCGTCCGAGACCAGCGAGCAGTCGGTGCGCTTCAGGGGGCCGGCGACGTAGGGGTTCTTCTCGCTCTCGGCGCGGCAGAAGTCGAAGCCAAAGTCCTTGCGCATCTGGGCGAAGGGATTGGCGACGCCGTTCTTATGGTTCTTGGCCGCGATCAGCGCCAGTGCATCGGACTGGTCGCCGTATTTCTGGAAATAGGAGCTGGCGATCTTGCCGAACACGCCGGCGAAGCCGCCGACAGTGTTGCCGTCCTCGGGCAGATAGGACGCCTTGAGCAGGTTCTTGCCGATCTCCGGGCCCGGCGTGCGCGTCATCTGTTCGACCCCGACAACGAGGACAATCCTGGCCGCGCCGGCCGCGATCGCGCGCACGCCCTGATGGACGGCGGCGGAGCCGGTGGCGCAGGCGTTCTCGACCCGGGTCGCCGGCTTGAAGCGCAGCTTCGGGTCGGCCTGGAGCACCAGCGAGGCGGTAAAATCCTGGGGCGAGAAGCCGGCGTTGAAATGGCCGAGCACGATCTCGTCGACATCGCCGGCCGAAATGCCGGCATCCGCCAGCGCCTCATTGGCTACCTTCACCACAAGGCTTTCCACGGTCTCGGTGTCGAACTTGCCGAACGGCGTATGCGCCCATCCGACGATGCTGGCGGTCATGGTCATTCTCCCTGGCGCTCTCTTGCTGACCTAAGTCTTAGCTCAGGGATGGCAAGACTTCACGCGGGTTTAAGGGCCTCGAGGGTGCGCTGGCAGATGGCAGTTATGCCGGCCCAGTTCCCGGCCCTGATCTCCGCCGTCGGGCACAGCCAGGAACCGCCGACCGCGACCACATTGGGCTCCGCGAGCCAGGTTGCCGCATTGGCCTCGCCGACCCCGCCGGTCGGGCAGAACCGCACGTTCGGGAACGGCCCACCCAGCGAGCGCAGCCCCTTGATGCCGCCGGCCTGCTCGGCCGGGAAAAATTTTGCAATGTCGAAGCCGTAGGACAGCGCCATCATCAGCTCGGAGGCCGTGGCGATACCCGGCGCAAACGGCAAGGAGCTATGGGTGGCGGCCTTCAAGAGGTCCGGGGTCAAGCCCGGGCTGATGCCGAACGCAACGCCGAGCTTCTCGACACGGGTAAAGTCGGCCGGATTGAGAATCGTGCCGATGCCGACCACCGCCTCGGGCACCTCGGCCATCATCGCCCTCGCCGCCTCGATCGCAACAGGGGTACGCATGGTCACCTCCAGCGTGCGGACGCCGCCGGCCACCAGCGCACGCGCCAGCGGCACCGCATCCTGGATACGCTCGATGGTGAGGACGGGAATGACAGTCGCGGCCTTGAACAGCGCGGCGAGGTGGTTCTGTTGGGCAGTCGTGGTCATCTTGGCTTTCGTTTCACTTGGTCGCTTGACGCGTGGTCGCCGGCCGATGCCGTTTCTTCGGCGGCATGGCATAACCCGGAATGATGGCGCCGGAATAGCAGATGACGAGGCTGGCGAGGCGGTGCCCGGCCTGCGCGGCCTCGACCGGGTCGGAACCGGCGAGCCGTGCCGCGATATAGGCCGCCGCAAAGCTGTCGCCGGCCGCGGTGGTGTCGACCACGGGCTTGGTCATGGGCTCTGCGCGGACCTCGTAGGGCCCCCCGGGGAAGCGCAGCAGGCTGACCGGCTCGGCGAGCCGGAACACCAGCTCGGGGCTTGGGATGCGCGCCATCAACTGCTCGTGGCTTTCGCCGGGATAGAAAGCGAGCAGATCCTCGGTCGAGGTCAGCACGATGTCGGCTGCCGCGAAGGCCGCTGAAAACACCTCGCGCGCGACCTCACGATCCGGCCATCCCCGCGCGCGAAAATTGGTGTCGAACACGAAGCGGGTGCCAAGCAGACGCGCGCGCTTGATCGCCGCGAGCAGGCGCTCGCGCCCAGCCGTGTCGTAGATCGAGAGCGTGATCGCAGAGAGATAGACGATGTCGTAGCTCATCAGCGAGTTGAGGAGATCGTCCGTCTCCGGCAGATTCATCAGCTGGCGCGCCGCCGCACTGTCGCGCCAGTGGAAAAACTGGCGCTCGCCCTTCGTATCCAGCTGGATCATGTAGAGGCCGGGCAGCTTGCCGGGCAGCCGCGCGACGCGCCTCGTGCCGACGCCCTCCGCAGTCCAGGCCGCGATCATCTCATCGCTCAGGGCATCGTCGCCAAGCGCGGTGAAATAATCGACCTTGACCTCGAGCCGCGCGAGGTAAACGGCCGTGTTGAGGGTGTCGCCGCCGAATCCACGCGAGTAGAGGCCCCCGCCCTGCCCGCTGGAAGGTCCGGCGGATTGTCCACCCTGGGCCTGCCGGAGCTCGACCATGCATTCGCCGATGCAAGCAACGCTCGCCATCACTTTACCCGCTCAGTCAGAGATCAGGCGACGAAATTGCCGCCGAGCTCGTCTTCGATGTGAATGCGGATGATGTCGTCGAAAGTCTTCTCGGCAGTGGTGAAGCCGAGCTCGAGCGACCGCTTTGCATTGAAGTTGCGCGGCCAGCCGCCGACGATGCCGACGATAAAGGGATCGGGCTCCCGCTTGATGCGGGCGGCGACCTTGTCGCCGGCGACGCGCTTCAGCGCAGCGATCTGCTCGCCAACCGTCGCCGACAGGCCCGGCATGGTCAAATTACGGCGCGGCCCCACCGCGGCGAGGTCCATGGTGCCGGCATGCAGCAGGAAGCCGACGGCGGAGCGCGGCGTGGCATGCCAGTGGCGGACGTCCTCGGACACGGGAAGAACCGCTTCCTTGCCGGCCAGCGGCTCGCGCAGGATGTTGGAGAAGAAGCCCGATGCC
>NZ_JADPJF010000058.1:68183-79143 GCF_023073295.1 Bradyrhizobium sp. 23
GGCAGGCCGGGCCTGATGCAGATGGTCGGCAGGCGGATGCCGATGCCATCGAGGAAGCCGCGGCGGGAATAGTCGGCCAGCAGTAATTCGCCGATCGCCTTCTGCGCACCGTAGCTCAGAAGCGGCGTGTGGAAGAACTCGTCGCCGATCGCATCGGGGAACGGCGCGCCGAACACCGCGATCGAGGACGTGAAGACCACGCGCGGCTTGTAGCCGCCGCCTGCAAGCCTGACGGCATCGAGCAGCATTCGCGTGCCGTCGAGATTGATGCGGTAGCCCTTGTCGAAATCGAGCTCGGCTTCGCCCGAGACGATCGCGGCGAGATGAAAGATCACGTCCGGACGGCCGGCGATCAGCTTTTCGGCCGCACCCGGCACGGCGAAATCGCTCGACACGGTCTCGACGGCAAACCCGGCTCTTTCCGGCGCCTTCGGCTCGACCACGTCATGCATGGTCAGCTTGGTGATGTCGCTCTTGCCGAGCCGGCCGTCGCGCGACAACCGTTCGCACAATTTGCGGCCGACCATGCCGGCGGCGCCCAGAACCAGAATGTGCAAGAGCCTACTCCTTTTATTGGCCGGAACGCGCCGATTTCGGCGATTCGTCCTGGCGCGCTCTCGAGGCAGGCCCCGCGATCATTCCTTCACGGCGCCGGTCATCGCCGACACATAATACTCCACGAAGAAGGAATAAAGGATAACTACGGGAACCGAGCCGGTCAGAGCCGCCGCCATCAGCGCCCCCCAGTGGTAGACGTCGCCATTGACGAGCTCGGTGATCGCGCCGACGGGGATCGTCTTGTTTTCGGACGAGGAGATGAAGGTCAGCGCGTAAATGAACTCGTTCCAGGACAACGTGAAGGCGAAGATGCCCGCCGAGATCACGCCCGGCAGCGAAAGCGGCAACGTGATCTTCATCAGAATCTGCAGCCGCGTCGCCCCGTCGATCAGCGCACACTCCTCCAGCTCATAGGGGATGGTGCGGAAATAGCCCATCAGGAGCCAGGTGCAGAACGGGATCAGGAAGGTCGGATAGGTCAGGATCAGCGCCAAATTGCCGTCGAACAGCCCGAGCTGAAACACGATCGCCGCCAGCGGAATGAACAGAATGGAGGGCGGCACCAGATAGCCGAGGAAGATCGCAAGGCCGACATAGCGCGAGCCCTTGTAGCGAAGGCGTTCGATCGCATAGGCGGCGCAGACGCTGGCGAACAGGGAGATGAAGGTCGAGGACACCGAGACGATCACGGTGTTCCACATCCAGAGCGGATAGTCGGTGTCGAAGAACAGCTTCTTGATGTGCTCCAGCGTCGGATGCACGATCCAGAACGGATTGTACTTTTCGTAGTCGTACATCTCCGCGTCCGGCTTGAACGTCGCGACCGCCATCCAGTAGAACGGGAACAGCAGGAAGAAGATGATCAGGCCGAGCGGAAGGTAGACCCGAAAAAACTTCCGCGGGAAGCTCTCGAGGTAGTCCATTCCGACGCTTTGGTCGTCCGCTGTGGTCATGGTCAGTCCCTCCCGCCTTGCTGCCAGCGGGAGCGCTGAAGCCCGAAAAAGCTGAGCAGGATCGCCGCGACCAGGAACGGAATCATCGCGTTCGAGATCGCCGCGCCTTCACCCAGATTGCCGCCGGTGATAGCGCGCTGGAACGACAGCGTCGCCATCAGATGGGTGGAGTTGATCGGCCCACCCCGCGTGATGGTGTAGATGAGCTGAAAGTCGGTGAAGGTCATCAGCACCGAGAACGTCATCACGACCGCGATGATCGGCGACAGCATCGGCAGCGTGATGTGGCGGAAGCGCTGCAGATTGGTGGCGCCGTCGAGATTGGCGGCCTCATAGAGCGAGGGCGAGATGGTCTGTAATCCCGCCAGCAGCGTGATCGCCACGAAAGGAACGCCGCGCCAGATATTGGCGGCGACGACCGACCAGCGCGCATTCCAGGGATCGCCAAGGAAATCGATATAGCGCGTGATCAGGCCGGCCTTGATCAACACCCAGGAGATGATCGAGAACTGGCTGTCATAAATCCACCAGAACGCGATCGCAGAGAGCACCGTGGGCACGACGAAGGGCAACAGCACGATCGCCCGGATCATCGACTTCATCGGCAGCCGCTCGTTGAGCAGCAGCGCCAGGTAAAGGCCGATGGCGAATTTCACCGCGCTGGCGGCGACCGTGTAGAAGATGGTGTTGAACACCGAAAGCCAGAACACTGAGTCCTTCGCCAGCGAGACGAAATTCTGGAAGCCGATGTAGCGCCCGGCGCCGCCGATCTTGGTGTCGGTCATGCCGAGCCAGAAGCCCAGCGCCAGCGGGTAAGCCAGAAACAGGATGAGGATGGCGATTGCCGGCACCATGAACATCGCGCCGAGGAAATGCCGGCTCTCGAATGCTCTGGTCCACAAGCTGCTGCGCTTGGCCTGCGCGACAGTGGACTCGGCCATAACTGCCATGTCGGATTCCCCTCGACGAAAAGTCGCGGCGTCCGGCGAACCGGACGCCGCGTAGATTGGAGCTGATCAGACCTGATAGTAGCGCTTGGCGCGCTCGGCTGCGCGTGCGGCTGCCGCCTTCGGCGTCACGGAGCCCGACGCCGCCTCGGCGAACATGTCGACGACGACGAAGTCGCCCATCACGGCGGCCGAGGCATAGCCGAGATCGCCGGCATAGCCGTTGTCGCGGCAGCGCTTCAGGCAGTCGCGATACGGCGTGATCTTCGGATCCGAC
This sequence comes from Bradyrhizobium sp. 23, assembly GCF_023073295.1. Lineage (NCBI taxonomy): Bacteria > Pseudomonadati > Pseudomonadota > Alphaproteobacteria > Hyphomicrobiales > Nitrobacteraceae > Bradyrhizobium > Bradyrhizobium sp. 23. The sequence goes on from NZ_JADPJF010000058.1 coordinate 70,919, forward strand.
GTCCACACCGGGTTGTCGTTGTAGGCCGGAAGCGGCGGCGACACGTAGCCGTTGGAGGAGACCTCCCAGGCGTCGTAGTTCGCCTTGTCCATCATGAACTTGATGTATTCCTTGACCGCCTTCGGATACTTCGAGTGCTTGTAGCCGTAATAAACCAGCACGTTCTGCTGCTCGGTCGACACGCCGACCGGACCGATCGGCATCGGCGCGTGGTTCATGTCCTTGGCGATCTCCTGCTGCTTCGGATCGGTCGAGTTCTTTCCGACGGTCCAGATCGAGATGCCGTTCAGCGTCAGGCTGAGCTCGCCGTTGAGGAACGCCTTGTTGTTGTTCGAGTCGTTCCACGACAGCACGCCGGGGATGAAGGTCTCGTAGAGCTGCTTGACGTATTCGAGCGCGGCGATCGTCTCCGGCGAGTCGATCACGACCTCGTTCTTTTCATTGACGACTTTGCCGCCGAAGGCCCACAGCGCCCACTGGCACCAGCCGTTGGCGTCACCCGTGGCGTGGCCGAGCGCGAAGCCGGCCGGCGTGTTGTTCTTCTTCAGCGCCTGGCAGAGCTTGAGGAAGCCGGCAGTGTCCTTGGGAAATTCATCGAAGCCGGCGGCCTTCACGTGGCTAACGCGATAGTTCAGGCAGCCGCCGGTCGCGCCCTGCGGAATGGCGATCCAGCTGTTGCCCTTCTTGCCGTAGCGTTCGGCAACCGGGTACCAGCCGCCATACTGCGCGCCGAGATAGTCGGCGACGTCAGTCATGTCGATCAGCTTTTCCGGGAATTTGTGGGGATCATCGAGCGTTCCGATGATCAGGTCGGGACCGGCGCCGACATTGGCGGCGACCGCGGCTTTGGGGCGGATGTCCTCCCAGCTCTCGGCCTCGAGCTTGATCTTGACGCCGGTCTTCTCGGAGAACGCCTTGGTCTGCTCGGCGAATTTGTCGAACTCGGCCTGAATGAACTGCTTCCAGCGCAAGACGCGGATGGAAGCGTTCGGCTCGGGCGTGTTGGTCCACTCTGCCGCGCGTACCGGGACAATGCCCGGGCCGGCCAGCAGCGCCGCGCCGCCCAGACCGACTTTAAGCACACTTCGCCTGTCGAAATCGCTCATCGTTCTCTCCCTAAATTTTATATTTGTATTGGGTCGTCTTGTATTGGGGCAGTTCTGCTTGGCAGTTCTTTGGCGTCGCTATACGCGTTTGCCCGTCGCCTCGTCGAACAGATGAATCACGGAAGGATCGGGCTTCAGCTTGACCTTGTCGCCCGGGTTGAACTGGTGACGTTCGCGGAAGACTGCGACGACCTGCTCACCACCGAGCTTCGCAAACACCTGCGTTTCCGAGCCGGTCGGCTCGACCACGACGATCTCGGCATCGGCGCCGTCGTCAGCGATGGTGAAATGCTCGGGACGCACGCCGTAAACGACAGGACGCCCGTCGGACGCCGCCGGCGCGTTCCTGAGCGGCAGCTTGACGCCATTCGGCCCCTCGAAGGTCGCAACGCCGTTGACCCGCACATGACCCTTCAGGAAGTTCATGGACGGCGAGCCGATAAAGCCGGCGACGAACTGGTTCTCGGGCTTGTCGTAGAGCTCGAGCGGCGTACCCATCTGCTCGACGATGCCGTCATGCATGACCACGATTTTATCGGCCATGGTCATGGCCTCGATCTGATCGTGGGTGACGTAGACCGTCGTGGTCTTCAGCCGCTGGTGCAGCTCCTTGATCTCGGTGCGCATCGCGACGCGCAGCTTGGCGTCGAGGTTCGACAAGGGCTCGTCGAACAGGAACACCTGCGGATCGCGCACGATGGCGCGGCCCATGGCGACGCGCTGGCGCTGGCCACCAGAGAGCTGGCGTGGATAGCGTTCGAGCAGCGGCGACAGCGCCAGAATCTCGGCGGCGCGCTTGACGCGCTTGTTGATCTCCTCGGTGCTCTCGCCCCGCAGCTTCATCGAGAAGCCCATGTTCTCGCCGACCGTCATGTGCGGATAGAGCGCGTAGTTCTGGAACACCATCGCAATGTCCCGCTCCTTGGGCTGGACATTGTTGACGACGCGGTCGCCGATCGAGATCGTGCCTGAGGTGATGTTCTCGAGACCGGCGAGCATGCGCAGAAGCGTCGACTTGCCGCAGCCGGAGGGACCAACCAGGACGACGAACTGGCCGTCCTCGATCGGAATCGAAACGCCGTGCAGGACTTCAAAATTGCCGAACGATTTCCGCACGTCGCGGATTTGCACAGACGACATCTAGCTCCCTCCTCGAAAGTCCACGACGCATCTCGCGCCGCGACCGTCTTGTTTTTTCAGACTTCACCGAACGAAGCCCAACCTTAGCGGGCGACATTGTCGGCAGTTTGCGCGGTTTTGGCAATTTGTCTTTGGTTAGTCCGTGCTGGTAGCGCTGTCAACGTTCCTTTGTTTGCGACAGTGAGTGTGTTAAGAGCAGCAAATGGGTCGAAACCGCACCAAGTCAGGCAAAATCCGGCTGGCGGAAGTCGCCGAGCTCGCCGGCGTAAGCCCGATCACAGCGTCCCGCTTCTTCCGCAATCCCGAGGCGCTGTCGGTGGCCAAACGGACCCGGGTCGAAAGCGCGGCCAGGGAGCTTGGCTATGTGCCGAACCTGGCGGCGCGCGCGTTGGCCTCGCAGCGCACCGAGGTGATCGGTGTCTTGATTCCGTCGCTGACCAATAACGTGTTCTCCGACGTGCTACGCGGCATCTACGACGCCTCCGAAAACAGCCGTTACTCGATCCAGTTGTCCAACACACGCTACAGTATTCTCCAGGAGGAGAAGCTGCTGCGGCTGTTTCTTGCGCAGAAGCCGGCCGGGCTGATCGTCACCGGCATCGACCAGACCACGGAATCGCGCGCAATGCTCGATGCCGCCGACTGCCCGATCGTGCAGATCATGGAGATCGGACCCAATCCGATCGACATGATGATCGGCTTTTCGCACTATGACGCAGCCCGTGCGGCGGTTGCGCATCTGTTCGCGCAAGGTCACCGCAAGATCGGTTTCGTCGGCGCACGGATGGATCCGCGGGTGCAGCGCCGGCTCGACGGATACGTCTCGGCCATGAAAGACGCCGGACTGTTCGACCAACGCCTCGTCGTCACCACGGCGACTCCGACCTCGGTAACGCTCGGAGGCGCCCTGTTCACCGATCTCCTGGCGCGGGAGCCCGGCATGGACGCGGTGTTCTGCGCCAATGACGACCTCGCGCTGGGTGTGCTGTTCGAATGCAGGCGCCGCGAGATCGCGATCCCCGAACAGATCGCGATCGTAGGCTTCAACGATCTCGAATTCATGGCCTCCGCCGTCCCGACTTTGACGAGCGTGCGCACCAACCGCTACGAGATGGGCAACACGGCCGCCAGCATGTTGATCGAGGCGATCGACGGACGGCGCCCGGAGCACCCGGTGCTCGATCTCGGCTTCAAGGTGATCGAGCGGCAAAGCTCGTCGGCCCGGCGTTCCGACAACCGGCCAGCCGTTTCAGGCGGGGGCGTCGCGAACAAAATGGTAGCGTTACCAAGTGGCCATGACTAGTATCGGATTTGTGAGGAAACGACCCGCCAGCGGGCAGGCAAATCGTCGCTCGCGCCGTTGGGCATCGCACAAGCCGATACCATAAAACGGACGCCAGTGCGTTTGCATTGCAGGAGAAACCAATGACAAAAAAACCAACCAATGGGCATGCCCCCGCCGGCAAGGGCGCTCGCCGCCACCTCCGCTCGCAGGAATGGTTCAACAATCCGCATAATCCGGGCATGACCGCGCTCTATATGGAGCGCTATTTGAACTACGGTCTCACCCGCGCCGAGCTCCAGTCCGGCAAACCGATCATCGGCATCGCGCAGACCGGCAACGACCTCTCCCCCTGCAACCGCCACCATATCGAGCTTGCCCATCGCGTCCGCGAAGGCATCCGCGAGGCCGGCGGCATTGCGATGGAATTCCCGACCCATCCGATCCAGGAGACCGGCAAGCGCCCGACCGCGGCGCTCGACCGCAACCTCGCTTATCTCGGCCTCGTCGAAATCCTCTACGGCTATCCGCTCGACGGCGTGGTGCTGACCACGGGCTGCGACAAGACCACGCCGGCCTGCATGATGGCGGCGGCGACCGTCAACCTGCCCGCGATCGTGCTGTCGGGCGGGCCGATGCTGAACGGCTGGCACAATGGCGAGCGCACCGGCTCCGGCACCATCGTCTGGAAATCGCGCGAGCGCCTCGCCGCCGGCGAGATTGACTATGAAGAATTCATGGAGATCGTGGCGTCATCGGCGCCCTCGGTCGGCCATTGCAACACCATGGGCACCGCTTCGACCATGAACGGGCTCGCGGAAGCGCTCGGCTTCTCGCTGCCGGGCTGTGCGGCGATCCCCGCCCCCTATCGCGAGCGCGGCCAGATCGCCTACGAGACGGGAAAACGCATCGTCGACATGGTCTGGGAAGACCTCAAGCCTTCGGACATCCTGACCCGCAAGGCGTTCGAGAACTGCATCGTGATCAATTCGGCGATCGGCGGCTCGACCAACGCACCGATCCACATTAACGCGCTGGCGCGCCACATCGGCGTCGAGCTCTCCATCGACGACTGGCAGAAGGTCGGCCACGACGTGCCGCTGCTGGTGAACATGCAGCCGGCCGGCTTCTATCTCGGCGAGGAATTCCACCGCGCCGGCGGCGTGCCGGCCGTGGTGCGCGAACTGATGAAGCACAAGCGCATCCACGAGGACGCGGTCACGGTCAACGGCCGCGGCATCGGCGAGAACTGCGCCAATGCGCCAAAACCCGACAACGACGTGATCTGGTCTTACGACAAGCCGCTGGTGAAGGACGCCGGCTTCCTGGTGCTGAAGGGCAATCTGTTCGATTCCGCGATCATGAAGACCAGCGTGATCTCCAAGGAATTCCGCGATCGCTACCTCAGCAACCCGACCGATCTCAATGCATTCGAGGGCCGCGCCATCGTGTTCGAGGGTCCCGAGGACTATCACGAGCGGATCGACGATCCCTCACTCGAGATCGACGAGCGCTGCGTGCTGTTCATTCGCGGCACCGGCCCGATCGGCTATCCCGGCGGCGCCGAGGTCGTGAACATGCAGCCCCCTGCGGCGCTGATCAAGCGCGGCATCATGTCCCTGCCCTGCATCGGCGACGGCCGCCAGTCGGGCACCTCGGGCTCCCCTTCGATCCTCAATGCTTCGCCGGAAGCCGCCGCCAATGGCGGGCTCGCGATCCTCAGAAACGGCGACAAGGTACGCGTCGATCTGAACAAGGGCAGTGCCAACATTCTCATCTCCGACGACGAGGTGAAGAAGCGCCACGCCGAACTGGCGGCGAATGGCGGCTTCAAGCATCCGCCGAACCAGACGCCGTGGCAGGAGCTTTATCGCAACACCGTCGGCCAGCAGTCGACCGGTGCCTGCATGGAGCTCGCTACGCGCTATCAGAACGTCGCCGGCACATTTGGCGTAGCGCGGGATAATCACTGAGTTAGGAACACGTAGCCCGGGTGAGCGGAGCGACACCCGGGACATCCGCTCCCGGATATCGCGCTCGCGCGCTCATCCGGGCTACGGCACTGAGAAAATCGAGGAGAATACAAATGGCAGACCGCCTCAAGGGAAAGCGCGCCGTCATCACGGCTGCAGCGGCAGGCATCGGGCGCGCATGCGCCATTGCATTCGCGCGTGAAGGCGCAACCGTCATCGCCACCGACATCAACGAGAGCGGCATCGCGAGCCTGACCAAGGAAGGCATCGCCGAGGTCGCCAAGCTCGACGTGCGCAGCACCGCCGACGTTAACGCCTTCGCCAAGCGCGTCGGCAAGGTCGACATCCTGCTCAACGCGGCCGGCTTCGTGCACCACGGCACCATCCTGGAGTGTTCGGAAGAGGATTTTGATTTCTCGTTCGACCTCAACGTCAAGTCGATGCACCGGACCATCAGGGCCTTCCTGCCGGACATGCTCGCGGGCGGCGGCGGCAGCATCGTCAACATCTCCTCCTGCGCGGCGCTGCGGCCGCCGGCCAACCGTTATGTCTACAGCGCCTCGAAGGCAGCGGTGTCGCTGCTGACGCGCGCGGTCGCGCTCGACTTCATCACCAAGGGCATCCGCTGCAACAGCATCTGCCCGGGCACCGTCGAGACGCCTTCGATGCTCGACCGTGCCGCAGCGCAAGGGCCGCAGGGCAAGGAGATGTTCGTCTCCCGCCAGAAGATGGGCCGGCTCGGCACCGCCGACGAGATCGCATCCATGGCGGTCTATCTCGGCAGCGACGAGAGCGCCTTCACCACCGGTGTCGACCTCGTGGTCGACGGCGGCTACATGCTCTGACGCCAGAGGCCCGGCATGAACAAGATCGATCTCAACGGCCGTGTCGCCATCGTCACCGGCGGCGCGCAGGGCTTTGGCCGCGCCATTGTTCAGCGCTTCGTCGCCTCCGGCGCCAAGGTCGCGATCTGGGATTTTGATGCAGCCCTGGCCGAGAAGACGGCAAAGGAAATCGGCGATAACACCTGCGTCTTCAAGGTCGACGTCACCGATACCGCGGCCGTCGAGCAGGCCCGCGACGCGACGCTGGCCGCCTTCGGCAAGATCGACATCCTCGTCAACAATGCCGGCATCGCCGGCGTCAACAAGCCGGTCTGGGAGACCGATCTCGAGGAATGGCGGAAAGTTCTGCGCATCAACCTCGACGGCCCTTTCATCGTCTGCAAGGCGATCGTGCCTTGGATGCTCAAGCAGAAGTACGGGCGCATCGTCAACATCGCCTCGATCGCCGGCAAGGAAGGCAATCCCAACGCCTCGCATTATTCGGCGTCCAAGGCCGGCCTGATCGCGCTGACCAAGTCGCTCGGCAAGGAATTGGCCGCACACGACATTCTCGTCAATGCGGTGACTCCCGCGGCTGCGAAGACGGCGATCTTCGACCAGATGACGCAGCAGCATATCGACTTCATGCTGTCGAAAATCCCGAAAGCGCGCTTTGTGCTGGTGGAAGAGCTAGCCGCGATGGTGAGCTGGCTCGCATCCGAGGACTGCGCGTTCTCGACCGGCGCCGTGTTCGACATCTCGGGTGGGCGGGCAACCTATTGAGGCAGCCATGATCCGAGAAGGCGGATGTCTGTGCGGCGCGGTGCGGTTCAAGGCGGAGGGCGAGCCGCTCAACGTCCGCATCTGCCATTGTCGCATCTGTCAGAAGGCGATGGGCTCGCCCTACTTCGCCCGCGCGCAATTCGACCAGCGCGCACTGACTGTCGAGGGCGACACCGAGCGCTATGCGTCGTCCGAGAACATCGACCGCGTGTTCTGTAAGCGCTGCGGCACGCGCCTGTTCGCCTGGCGGCGCAACGGCACGCTGGCTGGCGTTGCGCTGGCGACCTTCGACGATCGCAACGCGTTTGTGCCCACCGAGCACATCTGGGTCAGCGAAAAGATGGGCTGGGTGACGATCGAGGACGGCATGATCCGATATGACGGGACGATCCCGACGTAGCTCATCCGGCGCCAAGGCTCCACGTCACGGCCGCTGGTCTCGCCGATCATTTGCGGCGTGGCATTTCGGGACCGCCCACCCTATGTTGGGGTGACGCGTTGCTGCACCACCGGTTGGCTGGGTCGGCTGCAAGACCGCAGGCAAACCGGGACGGACGAGCCGTGAACATTTCCTTGTATGACCTCTCGGTGTGGGTGCTGCCGCTGGTGCTCGCCATCACCTTCCACGAGGCTGCCCACGCCTTCGTCGCACATCGTCTCGGTGATGATACCGCATGGCAGCTCGGCCGTGTCAGCTTCAACCCGCTCCGCCACATCGACCCGTTCGGCACGCTGATATTGCCGGCGATGCTGCTGTTCGCGCATTCGCCATTCCTGTTCGGCTATGCCAAGCCTGTGCCGGTGAATTTCCGCAAGCTCAACGACCCCAGACTCGGCATGGTCTGGGTGGCGCTGGCCGGGCCCGCCACCAACATCCTGCTGGCGCTGTCCGCAGCTCTTGCCCTGCACGCCCTGCCCTGGGCCCCAGCGAACTCGGCGCAATGGATCTTTGACAATCTCAAGAACGCACTGCTGATCAACGCGGTGCTGGCGGTGTTCAACATGATGCCGATTCCGCCGCTCGACGGCGGGCGCGTCGCGGTAGGGCTGCTGCCCCGGCCGCTCGCCCTCCCGCTGGCGCGGCTCGAGCCGTTCGGGATGCTGATTCTGATCGGCT
>NZ_JADPJF010000058.1:79268-81844 GCF_023073295.1 Bradyrhizobium sp. 23
ATTTCAGCAATACTGCGAACGTTGACCGGTTATGTGATTCAGGCTGTTCTCATTCTGACCGGCAATACGTAGTTGAACAGCACACCCGAACACAAGCCGAAGGGCTCGAGGCCGACTTGGTCAAAGCTGCCGATATGCTGATCGCGCGACGCGCTGATACCCGCGCTCGCGCCGATTTTGCCACCTGGAAGATGATGGCCAAGCTCAACGGGTCGTCCGCGCTGCCTCCGGAGGCGCAGGAGTTCCTCCTGAGCTACAAGAACCTGCGGGCGCAGATGAACGAGGGTGAGGCTACCGAGGCCACCATCGGCGCCATCTACAAGGCCTACTATGCCGAGATGGGCGGCGCGGGAACTCCACCTGACGTCCGCCCCCGGGCGGCTGAACCGGCGGCGGACAATGTTACCGCTTTCCGCCGCCCCGAACCGAAGCCGAAGAAGGCCAGTTTCTTCCGGGCAGCGACCGCGGGCGCAACCCAGAAGCGGCCGCTCCCGGTGGCCCTGATCTTCGCCTGCCTGGTCGTGGTCTATGTCGGGATCAGGCTCTACTGGCGCTGAGCCGTCTTCTTCTTTTTCCTTGCGTCCGGCGGCGTGAAGATGATGTCGACGGTGCGCTCGAACCGGTCGTCGGTCAGGCTGGCAGGCGGCTGCGGGATGGGATCGGATTTGCGGACAATCGAGATCGCGGCCGCATCGTAAGCTGCATCCCCGGACGACTCGACAACGTCGACTGAAAGCACGTTGCCCCGTCGGTTGATCGCGAAGCTGACCTTGACTTTCTGATTGTTGGGCTCCTTGCCTTCCGGATTGACCTTGTGGGCCGTAAGGTGCGCGCTAATCTTGCGATTCCAGTCTGCCGTGAGCTTTAGAATGTCCTTGCCGATGCCCAGCACGGGCGCCAGTGTCTTCTCGGCCTCGCGCGCGTCCTCGTCGAGCGTCTGCCGCGCCGTCGCAACGGACTTCGGCGAGGCCTCCGCAGCGGGCGTTTCGACCGCCGCAATCTTCGGATCCTCGTCCTGCGGCTTCTTCGAAATGTTCTCGGTGACGACCCGATCGGGATCGTCGACCTGTTGCGACTGATCCTTTGGAAGCTCGGTTTCCTTGGTCTCGGCCTTTTGCTCGGGAAGCGCCTGCTGCTCCTGCATCGCTTCACTATCCGGTCCCGGCGGAAGGTCGGTGTCAGGCGCCTTCGGCGAGGCCATCTCGACAGCGAACTCCGCGCCGGCCGCGCCGAGGCCGTCATCGGCGTCATCGGCCCGCAGGTGCGCCAACGCGAGCGCGGCCCCGCCCAGATGGAGCGCGAGCGCCGCCATCGCTGCCAAAATCCAAAGCGTCCGGGCTGGTCTGGACTCGTCCGACATAGCGGGCCTCTAAGGCTGAGCGGCGCCTGCCGCGGGCGCCCCCGGAGCGCCTTCCAGCGCAACCAGCTTCACCCGCGAATAGCCGCCTGAGCGCAACAGCTCCATGACGCCCATCAACTCGCCATACGGCACCGAGCGATCGGCGCGCAGGAACACGTACTTGTCCTTGCTCATGTCGGACAGCCCGTCGAGGGTGCCGATCAACTCGGCGCGGTGGACCGGGTTCTCTCCGATGGCAAGCGTCAAATCGGGCTTGATGCTGAGATAGGTCGGCTTGTCCGGCTTCTTCTGCGGTGTCGCGCTCGACGTCGGCAGATCGATCGGCAGGTCGACGGTCGACAGCGGCGCTGCCACCATGAAGATGATCAGCAGCACCAGGATGACGTCGATGAACGGCGTGACGTTGATTTCATGCGTTTCGCCGAAATCGTCATCGTCATCATTGTCTGCGAGCGAGACGCCCATGGGTCACTCCGCCGCGCGCGAATGCACGCTGCCGTGGCTGCGGTCGAGATCGCGCGAGAGTAACCGCCCCGCAGCGCCCGAGGCACGGCTGACGAGTTCGAGATAGCTCTTCGTCACGCGCGAGAAGTAGTTGTAGATGATGACCGCGGGAATGGCGGCGACCAGGCCGATCGCGGTGGCGAGCAGCGCCTCGGCGATGCCGGGCGCGACGACGGCGAGGTTCGTGGTTTGCGACTTCGAGATGCCGATGAAGCTGTTCATGATGCCCCACACCGTGCCGAACAGGCCGACGAAGGGCGAGGTCGAGCCGATGGTCGCGAGCACGCCCATGCCGACGCGGATGCGCCGCGCCTCCGCACGCATGATCTCGGAGAAGCTCGAAGCCGCCCGCTCCTTGATGCCGGTGTCGCTGGAGAGGCCGGCCGACATCCGCGCCTCCCGCAGCGCCGCCGCCAGGAAGGACGGCAGGATGCCCTCCTTGGCCCCGAGCGCCATCTGCGCTTCCGCGAGCGAGCGCGCCTCTGCGATCTTCTTCAGCGCCGAGCGAAGCTTGGTCGCGGCGATCGACAATTCGATCGACTTGGCGATCAGCACCGTCCAGGTCATCAGCGATGCAAAGGCGAGCCCGATCATCACCGCCTTCACGATGATGTCCGCCGACATGAACATCACCCAGGGCGACAGTTCCTTCATGGCGGGCGCGATGCCGGCTGCCGTATCGGACTTTGCAGCCGCGGGCGCGGCAGCTTGG
>NZ_JADPJF010000058.1:81936-93183 GCF_023073295.1 Bradyrhizobium sp. 23
GGGGCTGGACTGACCGCGGACGGCTGAGCCGTCGACTGGACGGGTGCCGCGGGGGCGGCCTGTGTCTGGGCAGAAACGGGGGATGCAAGCCAGGCGGCCGCCAGCACCAGAGCTGCGGCAAGGCTTGCTTGGAAGGACATGATCTTCATACTTCGGCCCAGTAGCGAATGAGGTTGTGATAGATACCCGTCAATTTGACCGTTTCGGGATCGTCACGCCCGAGCCGTTCCACCAGCGCCTGTATCGCGGTGTCGAGGTCAAAGATCATGCTCCGGGCTTGATCGTCCCGTATCATGCTCTGAAGCCAGAAGAAAGACGCAACCCGCGTTCCCCTGGTCACCGGCGTCACGAGATGGAGGCTGGTCGAGGGATAGAGCACGCAGTCCCCGGCTTGCAACTTGACTTCGTGCGAGCCGTAGCTGTCCTCGATCACAAGTTCGCCACCGTCGTACTCCTCCGGCTCGGCCAGGAACAGCGTGACCGAGAGGTCTGTGCGGATGCGAAGGCCGGTCAGGCGGTCGCCGCGGATCGCATTGTCGACGTGCAGGCCGAAATGGTGGCCGCTGCTGGCCGCATAGCGGTTGAACAGCGGCGGGAATATCTGGAGGGGGATCGCGGCCGCGATAAAGCGCGGGTTCGACGTCAGCGCCGAAATGATGCGGTTGCCGAGCTTGCGCGCGACCTCGCTGTCCGGCGCCAATTGCTCGTTGCGCTTGACCATCGCCGACTGCGAGCCGGCGGTGGAGCGCCCGTCCTCCCATTCGCTGACGTCCATGATGCGGCGGAAATCCGCCACATCATCCTTGCTCAGAACGCCAGGAAGGCACGTCAGCATGATCAGAACTTCGCTGTCGTCACGAGGTAGAATGCCCGCCCTGGCGCGACCGCCACGAAGGGCACGGCACTGCGATAGAACGAGTCGTAATAGAGCTTGTTCGTCAGGTTCTGGGCGTAGAACTTCATGGTCCAGTTCTGGTCGATCTTCTTCTCGAGGAATGCGTCGAAACGCCAGTAGCTCGGCAACTCGTTGGTGTTGGCCGCGAACGTGCCGCCATAGACCTTCGAGCGGTACACCGCCTGGCCGCCGAGTTCCCAGCCGCCGTCGAACTTGTACTTGGTCAGCATGCTGAACGACTGGTGGGCAATGTTGGCGAGCTGCAGACCGATGTTGGAGGCAACGCCGCTCTGCGTGACCTTCGACTGCATCAGCACCAGACCGCCAAAAATGCTCCAGCGGTCGGTGAGCTTGCCCTCGGCCTCGATGTCGATGCCTTGGATCCTGTAGGCAGCGCCCGAGGTCAGCAGATTGTTGACGGTCTCGCGCGCGTTGTCCTTGGTCGTCTGGAACAGCGCACCGGTTACCAACAGGTGACGGTCGGCGAGCTCCCATTTGGTGCCGAGTTCGATCGCCTTGTTACGCTCGGGTCCGAGCAAAACGGCCGTGTTGGGCGGAACACCACCGTAATCGGTCGCGGTCGCATCAAGTTCCGACCCGAACGGATTGGCCGAGGTCGCATAGGCTGCATACAGGCTGCCGATCGACATCGGCTTGTAGACCGCGCCGACGTTGTAATTCACGAGATCGGCATTCTGCTTCAAATAGGCCGGGTTGGTCGACGAACTCTGGCTGTAGCCGTCGTAGCGCACGCCGCCGTTCACAATGATGGTGTCCTGCCAGTTCGCGGTGTCCATGACGTAGACGCTGCTGGTGTTGACACCGTAGCGCGTCGGATTTCCAACCAGCGACGGCGTGTTGCTGAAGGGAATGTAGGTGTACTGCGGCGAGTAGAGATTGACCCCCGTGACCGCTCCGTTGCTGGTCGAGCCGCCGCCGAACAGTTCGGACGAGAGGCCGGTGTAACGGTCGATCGAGATGTTTTCGTTGGCATATTCGACGCCGAACACTGCGGTGTGCTTGACCCCGCCGGTGTTGAGCTTGAATGTGGCCTCGTTCTGGTTGGCCCATACATCCACGTTCTGGTAGCGGCTCTGCGCACTGGCCGTCGTGGTCCAGAGCAGCGGATTGGGGCTGGTCGTGATCGGGTTCTGCGGCAGCGTGCCGATATAATTCAGCAGCGAGTGCTCGCCGCGCACCTTGCTGGTCAGCGTGATGGCATCGTTGACCTTGTACTCGATCGTGCCGGTGCCGAAATCCTGCCGCGCCGTCTGGAAGTCGCGGTTGAGAAAGCCGTACCAGTTTCCGCGCGGAATGCCCGCCGACGTCACGGGGACATTGCCCTGCCTGTAGAAGGGCACGCCGAAATCCGGGTAGCCGCTGAGATCGGTGTGGACATAGTTCGTCGTGATCTTGATGTCGTTGGTCGGGGTGTACTTGGTCGAGATGAAAGAACCCCAGCGATCGTCGGTGATATAGTTGCGGCCGGCGACGTTGGCGTCCTGGAACAGGCCGCCCACGCGCACGGAGAAGGTCGGATCGACGACCTGGTTGACGTCGAGCGTGACGCGCTTGGTTCTGTCGGTGCCGAACTCGGTATCCATCCGCTTGAAATTGACGTCGCCCGCCTGCTTGGTGACGATGTTGATGGCACCGCCAGCGGTGCCGCGGCCGGCGTAGGACGAGGCGGGGCCCCGCAGGATCTCGATCTGCTCGGTGAAGAAGTTTTCGCGGATTGAGACCGCGGGATCGCGGATACCGTCGATGAAGACGTCGTTGCGCGCATCGAAGCCGCGGATGAAGAAGCGGTCGCCGAACGCGTTGCCCCCCTCCCCCGAACCCAGCGTCACGCCGGCGGTCGACCGCCCGATCTCCTTCAGCGTCGTGGCGTTCTTGTCCTCGAGAACTTCCTTGCTGAGCACGGTGATGGTCTTCGGCGTGTTCAGCATCGGCTCGGGAAACTTGCCGGAGGCCTGGACGTGGTCGACCTTGTATGGCGCCGCCGGATCCGAATACGGATTGCGGTCAACCTCGCCGGACGGCGTGGTGGGAGCGGTCTGCTGCGCCGCCTGCTGCCGCTGCGCGGCGCGGCGAAGCGCATTGCGCGCGCGGACCTGATCCGCCGTCGGCTTCGAAGCCACCGGGCGCGGACGCGCGACCGGCGCATCGACCGTCACCGGCGGCAGGTTCGACTGCTGCGCCTCCGCGCCGCTCGACACCGATGCTGCTGCGATCAGGCCCGCGACAGCGGAGACCTTCTTGCCGGAAACGCTCGTGAACTTTTCATCGAATGCTGCGACCGAACGCAACGACTTCGGTGCGACCACCTGCCCCATTACCAAACACGCCCCATATTCCAGTTCGCCCATTCACTTCGATGAGCGATTGGAGTGTTGGTATCGGCCGCAAAATTGCGGGTCAATGCGAGTAAGCCGCGAGAACGCTTGAATAAGTCCAGATCAAAGCGATTCTAAACTGCCGTTTGAAATCGTTCTAAATCGAGATTGGAGTCGTTCTAAAGAGCGCGTGAAAATGCTGCTAAATCGGCGGTCGCGGGCGCATGGTCAATCGCTGCTTGGCGGCTTCATCAACGAGAACAATTCATCGACGGTCTTCCGCGCCACCGCGCGCACGCGGTCGCTGTTGTCCATGCCTGCGATGTTGACGCCGTTGACGACGGCTCTGATCTCGTCGCGGAACTCGGTGAGAAAGCGCAAGGGATCACGCTGCTCGTTGGCGACGCGTGCGATCAGTCCCGTGATCAGGATCTGACACGCGATCAGCTTGCCGTTCAGTTCGTCCATGCTGCGCTCCCGTTGTGGCGCGTCGATATGACCGATGCCGATTTCCCTGACAACCGAAACGAGCTCCGCACGATTAGAACCGTTCCTGCCAGCCGTCGCCTTGCGGCCTAGGCGCGGCGCCGCTCAGTCCAGAGCACACCGCTTTCGAGCATTGCACAAACTTTGCACGCTGATCGTTCCTGAGGGGGGAATGCAGCACGGCACACCGTAGTGACACGGAGCTGCCTAACCCGTGCAAAGCTTTCCAATTGTTTAGGATTCTCAACCGATAGTGCTGTTTACACTGGAACTTGGCGTGTATTATACAAGCCTCCTGGAACCCTATGATTGCCTCATAATTCGTAGCTTAGGGCATAAGAGCCGACACGAGACGATATGAAAAAGTCCCGGCCGATCCTCTGGATTCTGATCATCGCGGCCGTGGCCTCCGCAGGTTACTATGGTTGGCAGAAATTCGGCTCGCCCGACGCCGGAAAAACCCAGACCGCACAAAAGGGGCCGCAGCGCCCGTCCGCCGTCCCCGTGAGCGTTTCGCCAGTTCAGAAGGTGGACTTTCCGGTTTACCTGACCGGTCTGGGCACGGTTGCGGGCTTCAACACCGTCCAAGTCCGGACCAGGGTGGATGGCCAGATCGACAAGATCGCCTTCACCGAAGGCCAGATCGTCAAGGAGGGCCAGCTTCTCGCCTCGATCGATCCCCGTCCCTATCAAGCCACGCTCGACCAGGCCAAGGCCAAGAAGGCCCAGGACGAGGCAAATCTGGCCAACGCCAATCTCGAGCTCCAGCGCGCCATGAAGCTCGGCGAATTCGCCACCGCCCAGCGGGTCGACACCCAGCGCTCCACGGTCGCCCAGCTCACCGCACAGATCGCCGCCGATGATGCTGCGATCTCCAACGCGCAGACCCAGCTCGACTACACCCAGGTCAAGGCGCCGATCACCGGCGTCGCGGGCCTGCGCCAGGTCGACATCGGCAACATCGTCAACGCCTCGACGCAGACCGGCATCGTCACGATCTCGCAGGTCGAGCCGATCTCGGTGATCTTCACCGCGCCAGAGGATCAGCTGCCCTATATCAGCGAGGGCCAGAAGGCCGGCGCGCTCAGGGTGATCGCCTTCACGACCGACGGCAAGAAGACGCTGGCCGAGGGCAAGCTTGCCGTCATCAACAACCAGGTCGACACCAGCAGCGGCACGATCCGGCTCAAGGCGGTGTTCGAGAACAAGGACCACGCGCTTTGGCCCGGTCAATCGGTGTCGACACGCCTGCTGGTGCGCACCCTCAAGGATGCGACCGTTGTCCCGGATGACGCGGTCCAGCACTCCACCAACGGCCTCTACGCCTATTCTGTCAATCAGGACAACAAGGCCGAGGTGCACAAGATCAAGGTCAGCTACAGCATCGACGGACGTTCGGTCGTCGACGAAGGGCTGACGCCCGGGCAGCAAGTGATCACCGGCGGCCAATTCAAGGTCCAGCCCGGAAGCCTCGTCTCCACGGCCGTGGCGAGTACGGATCCGGCCCAGAACAAGGTCCGACAGGAATGAACGCGGGCGGGATTTCGGCACCTTTCATCCGTTATCCCATCGGCACCTCGTTGCTGATGGCCGGCATTCTCTTCGTCGGTCTCGTCGCCTATCCCCTGCTGCCGGTCGCGCCACTGCCGCAGGTAGACTTCCCGACCATCCAGATCACAGCCAATCTGCCGGGCGGCAGCCCAGAGACCATGGCTTCGTCGGTGGCCCAGCCGCTCGAACGGCAATTCGCCCAGATCCCGGGCATCGCCCAAATGACCTCGACGAGCTATCTGGGCACCGCGTCGATCACCATCCAGTTCGACCTCAACCGCAGCATCGACGGCGCCGCCAACGACGTGCAGGGCGCCATCAACGCCGCGAGCGGTCAGCTGCCGAAGAACCTGCCCTCGCCGCCGACCTATCGCAAGGTCAACCCGGCCGACGCCCCGATCCTGCTGCTGTCGGCGACCTCCGAGACATTGCCGCTGACCAGTGTCAGCGACGCGGTCGACGCCCAGCTCGCCCAGCAGATCAGCCAGCTCTCCGGGGTCGCGCAGGTCTTCATCGGCGGCCAGCAGAAACCGTCCATCCGCATCCAGATCGACCCGGCGAAACTCGTCGCCAAGGGCCTGTCGATGGAGGACGTGCGCAGCCAGATTGCGATCACCACGGTCGACAGCCCGAAGGGTAACATCGACGGTCCGAAGCGCGCCTACACGATCTACGCCAACGACCAGCTCACCCAGGCCAAGGACTGGAACGACGTCATCATCGCTTATCGCAATGGTGGTCCCTTGCGAATCCGCGATGTTGGCCAGGCGGTCAGCGGCGCCGAAGACGCCAAGCAGGCGGCCTGGGCCAATGGCAAGCGCGGCGTCTTCCTGGTGATATTCAAGCAGCCGGGCGCCAACGTTATCGAGACTGTCGACCGGATCAAGGCCACCCTGCCTCGCCTCGTCGCCGCGATCCCGCCCGCGATCAAGATCGAGCTCATCAGCGACCGCACCACGACGATCCGCGCCGCGGTTGAGGACGTCCAGTTCACGCTGCTGCTGACCATTGCCCTGGTGGTCATGGTCATCTTCATTTTCCTGCGCAGTTTCTGGGCGACCGTCATTCCCACCATCACGGTGCCGCTGGCGCTGCTGGGCGCGTGCGCCTTGATGTGGGTCGTTGGCTATTCGCTAGACAATCTGTCGCTGATGGCCCTCACCATCGCGGTTGGATTCGTCGTCGACGACGCCATCGTGATGCTCGAGAACATCACGCGCTACATCGAGGAAGGCGAATCGCCCATGGCGGCCGCCTTCAAGGGCTCCAAGGAAATCGGCTTCACCATCGTGTCGATCAGCATCTCGCTGGTCGCGGTGCTGATTCCGCTGCTGCTGATGGGCGGCATCATCGGACGCCTGTTCCGTGAATTCGCAGTCGTGCTGGCGATGACGATCTTCGTCTCGATGTTCGTATCGCTGACCCTGACCCCGATGATGGCCTCGCGCTTCCTGCGCGCCCATGGCGAGGTTACCCACGGCAAGTTCTATCAATGGAGCGAGCGCGGATTCGACCGGATGTTGCGCGGTTACGAATGGGTGCTCGACCATGCCCTGGCCTGGCGCCGCACGACGCTCACGATCTTCTTCGCGACCCTTGCCCTGTCGGTCTATCTGTTCGTCCTGATCCCGAAAGGGTTCTTCCCGCAACAGGACGTCGGCCTGATCACCGCGACCTCGGAAGCCTCCCAGGACATCTCGTTCGCGGAGATGCAGCGTCGCCAGGTCGAACTTGGCAAGATCGTGATGGACGATCCCGACGTCGCAACGATCGCAATGAACATCGGCGGCAGCGGCCGCGCCGGCAATAACGGCAACATGTTCATTACGTTGAAGCCGCTCAGCGTCCGCAATGCCTCCGCGCAGCAGATCATCGCCCGGCTGCGTCCCAAGCTCGAAAAGGTGTCCGGCGCCCGCCTCTACATGCAGGCGGCCCAGGACGTCCGGCTCGGCGGCCGGCCGACCCGTACGCAGTTCGAGTTCACCCTGCAGGACGCAGATCTCGCCGAGCTCAACGACTGGGCGCCGAAGATCCTCGCCAAGATGCAGACCTTGCCGCAACTGCGCGACGTCGCGACCGACCAGCAGACCCAGGGCACCACGGTTCAGCTCAAGATCAACCGCGATACTGCAGCGCGTTACGGAATTCAGCCGCAGCTGATCGACGATACGTTGTACGACGCGTTCGGACAGCGTCAGGTCACGCAGTATTTCACCCAGCTCAACACCTACAAGGTGATCCTTGAGATCCTGCCGGAGATGCAGGGCAGCCTCGAGAGCCTGAACAAGCTCTACCTGAAATCTCCGCTGACCGGCGACCAGGTGCCACTGTCAACGTTTGCGACCTGGAGCACCGACCCGGTTCGGCCGCTCTCAATCAGCCACCAGGGCCAGTTCCCGGCGATCACGATCAGCTTCAACCTCGCCCAGGGCGTCGCGCTCGGCCAGGCCACGGAGGCCGTGCAGAAGGCGATGGCCGATCTCGGCGCGCCGCCGACGCTCAATTCGAGCTTCCAGGGCACGGCACAGGCGTTCCAGCAGTCGCTCGGCACCGTGCCGCTCCTCATCCTCGCCGCGCTGGTCGTGGTCTATCTGATCCTCGGCATCCTCTACGAGAGCTACATCCATCCGATCACGATTCTGTCGACCCTGCCCTCGGCCGGCGTCGGCGCGCTCGCGATCCTGATGGCGGCGGGCTTCGAGTTCAGCCTCATTGCTTTGATCGGAGTCATTCTGCTGATCGGCATCGTGAAGAAGAACGGCATCATGATGGTGGACTTCGCCATCGCCGCGGAGCGCGACGAGCACAAGACGCCGGCGGAATCGATCCGGCAGGCAGCGCTGTTGCGCTTCCGTCCGATCATGATGACGACGATGGCTGCCCTGCTCGGCGGCGTGCCCCTGATGCTCGGCCACGGCACCGGCGCCGAGATTCGCCAGCCGCTCGGCTACGCCATGGTCGGCGGTCTGATCGTCAGCCAGGCGCTGACGCTGTTCACCACCCCGGTCGTCTATCTCTATCTCGACGAGCTCAACAACTGGTTCTCGGGCTGGGGCCGCAAGGGTGACGGCGAAGGCGACGAGACGGTCGAGCACGGCACCGTTAAGGAAGCTGCCGAGTAGCAGCTTGCACCGCGCGCCTCACGACGTTACAGCGAGGCCCTCGGTTCACGTCAACGCGGTCTTGCCATGCCCTTGCAATCCAGACTTGTCGCCTTAGCAGCCGCTCTCCTGGTGTCGGCGGGTGCCGCGCATGCCCAGCAAGGCGCCAAGAAGAACGCAGCTCCGTCTGCCCCGGCGGCACAGCCCGCACCGGCTCCGACGCAGCCGCAGGCTGACGGCGCTGCGGCGCAGCAGCCCGGCTGGGTCGTGCGCTGCACCAGCGTCAGCCGCGACGCACCGCTCGAATGCGCGATGGAGCAGAACGCGGTGCTGACCAAGACCGGCCAGACCATCGTTCTGATCAACATCCGCATCGCGCCCGACACCCGCACACCGGTGGCGCTGCTGCAATTGCCGCTTGGCCTCAACCTTCCCATCGGCGCCAAGCTCCAGGTTGACGAGGGCAAGACGGTCGATCTCCAGATCCAGACCTGCGAGAACCGCGGCTGCTACGCCTCCACGCCAATCGCACCGGACCTGCTTGCGACCTTGCGGTCGGGCAAGCAGCTCAAGGTCTCCTTCCAGAACATGGCGAAGGAAACGATCGCGATCCCGATGCCGCTCGGCGATTTCGCGGCGGCCTACGACAAGATCAAGTAGCGACGCCTCCCCGTCACTGTTGCATATCCATTTTGCAGCCTAACGCCGCCGATACCGGGCGCCTCCAGGCGGAAAATCGGTCAGTCCACGCCCAGATAAGCCTTCTGCACCTGCGGATCCTCCGCGAGCGCCGCCGCCGTGCCCGACAGCACGCTCTTGCCGACCTGGAGCACCGTGGCGAAATCCGAGACCTCCAGTGCGAGCTCGATCGACTGCTCGGCGAGCAGAATGGTCAGGCCCTCGCGATGCAGGCGGCCGAAGGTCTCGTACATGGACTCGACCACCGCCGGCGCGAGACCGAGCGAAGGTTCATCCAGCATCAACAGCTTCGGGTCGCTCATCAGCGCGCGCCCGACCGCGAGCATCTGCCGTTCGCCACCGGACATGGTGCCGGCACGCTGGTTGCGGCGCTCCTTCAGGCGCGGAAAGATCTCGTAGACACGTTCGAGCAGCGTGGCCTGGCGCGACTTGTCGCGCAGCGGCGTTGCGCCAAGCATCAAATTGTTCTCGACGCTCTGCTGCACGAACAGCCGCCAGCCTTCTGGCGACAGCGCCAGCCCCTTGCGCACGATCGCAAAGGCTCTCTCGCCGGCGATATCCTCGCCGCGAAAGCGGATCGATCCGGAATGCACGGGAATGAGGCCGGCGATCGCGTTCAGCGTCGTGGTCTTGCCGCCGCCATTGGAGCCGAGTAGCGCCACGACGCTGCCTTCAGGAACCTCCAGCGAGACGTCGGACACGCCGATGAGATCGCCGTAGCGCACCTCGAGGTGCTCGATCCGCAGCAACGGCCCGCTCATAGGTCCGGCCCGCCCATCAGTTCGACCGGCGTGTGGCCGGCCGCTGCCTTGGCTGCACGCTTGCCGAGATAGGCCTCGATCACCGCCGGGTTGGATGTGACCTCGCGCGGCGATCCGCGGGCGATCTCCTTGCCCTGGTGGAACACCATCACGCGGCTGGCGAGTGACATGATCACTTCCATGATGTGCTCGACGATCACGAGGGTGATGCCGGAACGATGGATGTCGCGCACGAGGTCGATGGCGAGCCTCACCTCATGGGCGTTGAGGCCGGCCATGGCTTCGTCGAGCAGAAGCACCTTCGGTTCGGTTGCCAGCGCCCGCGCGATCTCCAGCCGCTTGCGACCGGGGGTGCCGAGCGAGCGCGCCGGCGCATCCGCAAGCCTGATCATGCCGACGCGCTCGAGCACCGCGCGCGCCCTGGTCTCGGCGTCCTTGCGATGCGAGGTGCGCAGGAATGCGCCGATCATGACGTTCTCCAGCACCGTCATGCCCTCAAATGTCTGCGGCACCTGGAAGGTACGAGCGAGCCCAAGCCCGGCGCGCAGCTCCGGCGCGAAGTCGGTGATGTCACGGCCCTCGAACAGGACGCAGCCCGAAGTGGTCTTGAGATCGCCAGTCAGGCAATTGAAGAAGGTGGACTTGCCCGCGCCATTCGGGCCGATCAGGCCGAGGATGTCGCCTTGCTCCAAGGTCACGGAGGCATCGTCCAACGCCTTGAAGCTTCCGAACGCCTTCGTAATTTCGCGTGCCTCAAGGAGCATGGCCAGCTCCCGTGTCCTTCGTCGGCTTGCTGCGCCGAGTGAACAGGCTGAGCAGACCGCCGGGCTGGAAGCGCGCGATCACCACGATGATCGCGCCATAGAGCACGAAGGTGAGCCCGGCGCCCTTGCCGCCGAGCCAGCTGTTCGAGATCTCCTCCAGCGGCACCAGGATCGCGGCACCGACCAGGGGCCCGAACAACAGCCCTGCCCCGCCCAGCGCCGCCATGATCAGGATTTTCACCGAAATCAGGATCCCGAACCCGGACTCGGGGTCGACGAAGCCGAACATCATGGCATAGAGCGCGCCGGCGACGCTCGTCAGCGCCGCACTCAGCATGTAGGCGTAGAGCTTGGTGCGACTGGCGGGTGCGCCGAGCGAGCGCGCCGCGCGCTCGGAGTCCTTGATCGCGCGCAGGTAAAATCCCATGCGGCTGTTGGTCATCCACCAGGTGATCAACAGCGTGATCACGAGGATTGCGAGGAAGAGATAGTAATACGGCAGCGACGACAGGAACGAGAGATCGAAGATGTTGCGCGGCACGGTCGGCCCTGAGAGCCCGACGGCCGCACCGAGCCAGTCGGTGTTGGTCACGATCAGCCGCATCGTCTCGGCGACCGCGATGGTCGCCATACTGAAATAATGGCCCGACAGAC
>NZ_JADPJF010000058.1:93262-110971 GCF_023073295.1 Bradyrhizobium sp. 23
GCAGCGTCGGCACGCCGATGATCGCGGCCAAGCCCACGGCGAGCACGATCCCGCCGGGGATGCCGAACAGGGGCGACAGGCCGAACTTTGCGTAGGATCCCATCGCGGCATAAGCACCGCAGCCGAAAAAGACGACGTGGCCGACCGAGACCTGGCCGGCATAGCCGCCGACGATATTCCACGCGGACGCTGCAATCGCATAAAGCAGCACCAGCGCGCCCAGACGCTGCTGGAACGGCGAGGACAGCAGCAGCGGATAGCAGATCGCGAACGCTGCGACGACCGAGAGCCAGATCAAGCGCCGCATCACAGCCTTCCCATCAGGTCTTGCCCATCAGGCCTTGCGGCCGGAACCAGAGGAAGAGCAGGAACAGGACATAGACGACGATGTCCTTGTAGATCGCGCCGATCAGATAGCCCGACAGCGATTCGATCATGCCGATCAGCAGGCCTGCGACAAGGGCGCCCGGCACACTGCCAAAACCGCCGAGCGACACCGTGACGAAGGCGACGATGCCAAGCGTCTCGCCGACGGTCGGCACGATGTAGAAGAAGTTCGCAATCAGCGCGCCGGCAAGCCCGGTGGCACCGGCCGCAATCGCCCAGGCGATCGCCTGCATGGTATCGGGACGGATGCCCATGAGCTGGGCCGCTGTTTGATCCTCCGCCACCGCCAGCATTTTCGAGCCGAGCGAGGTCCGCGTGAGCAGCAGATGCAGCCCGAGCGTGACCAGCAGCGCGACCACGCCGGCAAGCAGCCGCGAGGCCTCGATGCGCAGGCCCGCGAACGCATAAGTGCCGCCCACGATGTCCGGAGGCATCGACAGGAAGTTGGCCCCGAACCACCAGAACACGGAATAACGCAGCAATAGCGCAAGCCCGAAAGTGCCGAGGATCTGCGCCAGCATCGGTCCCTTCATGATATCGCGGATCAGGGCGAAATAGACGACGACGCCGACGGTCGCGAGCACCAGGGTTGCCAGCGGCGCGCCGAGGATCGGCCCTCCTCCCAACAGCGTGTAGACGACATAGGCGACGTACATGCCGAGCATGACGAAATCGCCATGCGCGAAATTGACGATGTTCATCATGCCCCACACCAGCGTGAGGCCTGAGGAAAACAGGGCATAGACAGCGCCAAGCAGAAGTCCGCCGACGATCACCTGCACGAGTACAAAGGACATGAGCCAGCGTTGCTCTGATCAAATCATTTCGGAAATGGCGGGGCGCGCAGCCCCGCCTTCAATCTCACCAGCCCTTGTAGGGCAGCACCGGCGCCTTCGCGGCGTTGGCCTTCGGCCATACCGCGGTGTAGTTCTCGCCATCCTGGAGCTGGATGATGAGCCCGGAGGCGAGGATATTCTGGCCCTTGTCGTCAAACTTCACGCCCTTGTAACCCATCATCAATTGCTCGGGCTTCAGATCGGTCGTCTTCAACGCGGCCTGGATCTTTGCCGGGTCGGTCGAGCCGGCGCGGTCGATCGCGTCGGCCAGCACGAAGAAGCCCTGCATCTGACGGCCGACGGTGTCGTCCATCTCCTCGCCGCTCTTCTTCTTGTACATGTCGGCGATGATGGCCGATGGTGAGCCGGCCGGCCCCACCGACCATGACGAACGGTTGAAGACGCCTTGCGATATCTTGCCGACCGCCTTGATGAAGGAGGGATCGGAATAGCCGGCGTCATCGGCCAAAAGCACCGCCGGCTTGTAGTCGAGCGACTGCATGGTCTTGGCGAACAGGATTGCATCCGACGTGTAGCTGATCATGATGATCACGTCGGGCTTCTTCTCCTTGAGCTGGAGCACTTGGCCCTGAACATCGGTCGCATTGACGGGATAGGCGACGTCAACTGCGATGGCTTGGCCCTTCTCCTTGAAGGCGGCGCTGATCGTGTTGGCGACCGAGGTGCCGTATTCGGTGTTGTCGTGAACCAGCGCGATTGCATCGGTCTTGGCGCCCTGCGCCTTGATGTCGGCGAGGAAATCGACATAGGCCTTGGCGAAGTCGGTGGCGATCGGCGTGGTGCGGAAGAACCATTTGAAGCCGCGCTCGGTGAGATTGGCGGCGACCGACTCGGAGTTCAGAAAGGGAATGCCGTATTTTTCGGCGATGGCGCTCGAGGTCAGCGTGACGCCGGACTGATACGAGCCGAACACGGCGGCTACCTTGTCTTCCGTGATCAGGCGCAGCGCCTGGTTCTGGCCTGTCGCCGGGTTGCCCTGGTTGTCGGCGAACACGATCTCGATCTTGGCGCCGCCGAGGCCCGCAAGGCCTGCGTTCTTGGCCAGCGGCAGAGTGCCGAGCTCGGGATGAGCGTTGTTGATGATGTCCATTGCGACCTCGAGCGCCGCCTTGGCGTGCGCCCCGATCGAGGCGGTGCCGCCGGACATCGGCAGGATCGCGCCGATCTTGACGACCTTGTCCTGGGCCTGCGCGGCTGAAGCGAGCGCAAGGGACATCGCGGCCGCGCAAAGCAGCCCGGTGACGTGCTTCAATCTCATGAAATCAAACCTCCCAAGGGTTTCCCCAACCAGTTTTTTTGGAAGCTCGGCTAAGCGCCCGCTTCCGGTTGTTTATGCCTGGCGATGAGAGGATGGCATGCTGGCCCCGTACCGGCAAGTAAAACGGCTTGCCACGACGCTGCATGGACAAGCACCGACGTGTGGGCCGGGTCAGCGCCCTTACCCCATCACGTCGCTCGCCCGCAGCAGCGTCGTGAAGCCGCCGTAGATCATGCGCTTGCCGTCGAACGGCATACCATCCAACTTCAGCCGCGGGTCCGCCATCACCTTCTTGTTGACGGTGTCGCGAGTCTCCCGGTCGCGATAGACGATCCAGGCGAACACCACGATCTCGTCCTCCTTCGCCATCACCGCGCGCGGAAACGAAGTCAGCTCGCCGTAGGCACGTCGTCGCCGATGCATTCGACATAATCGAGCGCACCGTGCTCCATCCAGATCGCGCAGGCCGTTTTCGCCAGCGCCTTGTAAGCCTCGATGTTGTCCTTCGGCACGGCCAGCACGAAACCATCGACATAGGGCATCACGGATCTCCTTGGGTTGTGTGTCCGAAGGACGATGCGGTGCGTGACGATCCGACCAGGAAACGTGATTTTCGGATGAGGCAAACGGTCGCGCACCGCCGCGGCGCTCCGCCGGAGCCCATGATGCCGCGGCCCGCACGTCCCATGTGGACCGCAAAACATCCCTGCGTCGCAGCGCTTGCCAGCCCACAGCCGAGCGGGTAGAAACCCTCCACGCTTGAGCCGTGATTTGCGCGATAAGTGCCATCGGCCACAGCCGGACAAATCAACAAGTCATTGAATTTGTTCGGCTATTCCGTTGGGGAATGGTGTAACGGTAGCACAACAGACTCTGACTCTGTTTGTCTAGGTTCGAATCCTAGTTCCCCAGCCACCGCAGGTTAAGCAGCTCACAAACAGACCGTCAGAGATTGCGCTCTCTTTGAGCGGTGCCGCTAAATCACGACGCGATCGAAGTCGGCGGCGATCCGCGTGTTTGGAAAAATCGCTGTCGCTTCGGCCAGAATCTCTTCGTCGCGATAACGCCCCGACATGTGATTCAGCACGAGTTGCCTGACGTTGTTCGCGGCGGCAAATGAAGCCGCCTCGCGCGCGGTGAGATGACCATAGTCCCGGGCGGTCGCGGCGTCGCGATCGAGGAAGGTCGCCTCGATCACCAGCAGATCGGCGTCGGCGACATGCCTGGACAGCCCGTCAGTGGTTTCGGTGTCGCCGATGACCACAATCTTCCTGCCGCCGCTCGGCGGCCCCATGACGTCTTCGGGATAGATCGTGCGGCCGGCGATCACGACTGGTCGTGCCGCGGCCAGTTCTCCGCGCAGCGGCCCATCGGGAACACCGAGCTCGGCGAGGCGCTCCCGCTCAAGATGGCGGCGTGCCGGACTCTGGAAGCAAAAACCAAAGCTGTCGGTGTCGCGGTGACGAACCGGAAAGCAATCGATGGTGAAGTCGCCGGCGTCGATAACCTGTCCTTCGGTCAGCGGTGCGAACTCCACCGGGATCGGCGCCCTGCCCGCGCCCCACAGGCCGGCAAGCATGCGGATGACGATGTCGAGCGTGCCCTGGCCTCCATAGACGGTCATCGCGTCCGATTGCTGACGCAACCCCAGCGTCGAGAAGAGACCGGGGATACCGAGCACGTGATCGAGATGGGCATGCGTCAGCAGAATGCGGTCAAGCCGTCGAAAGCCCGCGCCGCTGCGCAGCAACTGGCGCTGCGTGCCCTCGCCGCAATCGATGAGGACGCGCTTGCCCGTGGCCTCCACCAGGAGAGCCGGATGGTTGCGCTCCGCCGACGGAACGCTGGCGGAGGTCCCAAGGAATGTCAGGGCGAACATGGTCGTCAGTATCCAGGCTTCGCCGCCCCCAATGCCACGTGAGCAGCAGCCCGTACAGAGCCCTCGATCGCGCATAGACCGCGGCAAGCAGTGGGTATCCCGCGATCTGATGGCCAGGCGCCGCCTCCGGCCCCCGACCCGCGGACAGATCTGGTTCCCGTTGCGTGGCCTCCTCATACCATCCGCCAAATTGCATGCTCGATACTCGGATCGATTTGCAGCCGAGCGACATCGACGCGGCGATGCAAGACAATGGAGATCGTGATGCCGCCCGGATTGACCGCCACTGACTGGGACTACGGCTCGATCAGCACATTGCTGAGCGCCCTGCACGCGCGCAAGCTTTCTGCGTCCGAGTTGATCGAGCATATGATCGCGCGCATCGAGGCGCTGGACGGGCAGATCAATGCCGTCATCGTTCGCGATTTCGATCGCGCACGAGACGCCGCGCGCGCCGCCGATACCGCACTTGGTCGCGGCGAGCGGCAGCCATTGCTCGGCATCCCCGTGACGTTGAAAGAACCGTTCAACGTCGCTGGCCTGCCGACGACGTGGGGCTTTCCGCATTTCAAAGATTTCCAACCCGCGGAGGACGCCCTTGTCGTCTCGCGGTTGAAGGCGGCGGGTGCTGTCATCATCGGCAAGACCAATATCCCGATCGGCCTCAGAGATTTCCAGAGCTACAATGACATCTACGGTACGACGAACAATCCGTGGGATCTCGGCCGATCGCCCGGCGGCTCTTCAGGCGGATCAGGAGCGGCGCTGGCTGCGGGATTCGGACCGCTGTCGATCGGCTCGGATATTGGCGGCTCGATCCGGGTGCCCGCGCATTTCTGCGGTGTGTTCGGACACAAGCCGAGCCTCGGCCTCGTCCCGCTACGCGGATACAGCCTTCCGCCGGCACCGCCCGTTGCCGGCCAGGGTGATCTCGCCGTCGTTGGACCAATGACGCGCACTGCCTCGGATCTCGCACTCGCGCTCGACGTGATCGCCGGCCCCGACGAGACGCGCGACGGGATCGGCTATCGTCTTGCGTTGCCGGCCTCACGACACGACCAGTTCAGGGGTTTCAGGATTCTCGTGATCGATACGCATCCGTTGATGCCGACAGGCGATGCCGTGCGTTCCGCCATCGGGCGGTTGTCGGAACGGCTCGAACGATCAGGCGCACGCGTCGCGCGCTCGAGTGCGTCTCTGCCTGATCTCGCCGAATCCGCCCGCCTTTATATGAAGCTGTTGAACGCAGCGCGAAGTCCACGCCTGACACCGGCCGCCCTCGCAGAGGCGCAAGGAGTTGCCGCAGAACTCTCGCCCGACGACCGCAGCCTGCAGGCCGAGCGCGCGCGCGGCTGGGCGATGGTCCATCGCGAATGGCTGGCGACCGACGCGGCGCGCCTGCGGCTGCAACAACGATGGCAGGAGCTGTTCCGCGAGTTCGACGCAGTAATCTACCCGGCCGCAGCCGTACCGGCCTTTCCCCAGGACCAGTCCGAGCCGTTCGACGCGCGGCAACTCGATATCGATGGACAGCTCTATCCCTATGCCGATGCGTGCTTCATCTGGGCAGACCCCGCTTCGACCTGCGGACTGCCTGCAACGGCCGTTCCGATCGAGCGCACGCCATCGGGCCTGCCGATCGGCGTCCAGATCATCGGGCCTTATCTCGAGGACCGCACACCGATTGCGCTCGCTGGACTGATCGAACGCGCGTTCGGCGGCTTCGTCCCGCCGCCGTCGCTGTCTGCCACGCAATCGGAGAGATGAGAGGCGAAGACCCCCAACGATCGTCAGGTTCTTGCAGTCGACTGCGCCTCGACCGCCTGCACCGCCACGCTCGCGACCTGCTGCAATGCCTCGCGGTCGGAGCCTGAGGACGCCATCACGCCCATGCCGACGGAGACGGCCGAAACGTAGCGCGCGAGTGCCGCGGGATCCGAGGTCGGCTTGAGATCGCCTTCGGCCTTGGCGCGAACAAAACGATCGCGAAGCTGGTCCTCGTTCTGGGCGCGCCGAGCGGCGAGTTCGAAGGGGACGCTTTCTGATCCGGTGCCGCATGCAATGCCGCCCTGCACGAGCAGGCAACCGGGCGGGTTGGCGGGATCGGTCTGCTTGTCGGCGATGCCCATCAGCATCCGTTCGGCGACGTCGCGGGCAGTCGGCGCTGCCACGACCTCGTCCATCCAGACGGTGCGCAGTTTGGTATAGCGGTCGAGCGCGGCCTTCAGCAGCCCTTCCTTGTTGCCGAAACAGGCATAGAGGCTGGGCGGATTGATCCCCATGGCTTCGGTCAACTGAGCGATCGTGGCACCCTCATAGCCATGGCGCCAAAACACTTCCATCGCCTGGTCCAACGCCGTTTCGGCGTCGAATTCGCGGGGGCGTCCCATGCCCATGTGCCTGTTCTCCTCGAAATCGGCGTCGTCCCTGACCCTAACGCCGGATCCTATCTCTTTGTTCTCGCTTTATTTTCTCTTCCACTTGCCAATTCTTGCGGTAAACCGCTACAATTTTCTTAGCGAATGGTACATAAGTATCTTGCGCTGCGGTATCCAGCTCCACATCTGTAGTGAACACTACATATCTGGAGCGCAAATGCCCCCCTCCCAAAAGACCTCTCGCCCCGGCCATGTCCGCCGCCTTCTGGGCGGCGTCGCCATCGTGGGCGCTCTCGCCGTAGCCGGCTCGATCGCGACCGGCCATTACTTTCGTTCCGCGCAGGCGACCGCGACCGCCGCGGCCGAGCAAGCCGTCCCTGTCACGGTCGCGCTGATCGAACCAAAGCAGACCGTGCTGTGGGACGATTTCTCCGGTCGGCTCGAGGCCATTCAACGCGTCGAGCTTCGCCCGCGCGTGGCCGGCGCGATCCTGTCGGCCAACTTCATCGAAGGCGCGCTGGTGAAGGCTGGTGACATCCTGTTCAAGATCGACCCGGCGCCCTACGCAGCCGAGGTCGACAAGGCCGCGGCCCAGCTCGAAGCTGCGAAAGCGCGCGTCGTGTTCACGCAGAATGAACTTGAGCGCGGCGCGCAGCTGGTCGGCAACGCCGTGGTGACGCGGCGCGACTACGACCAGCGCGACAACGCCAACCGCGAGGCCATCGCCAACGTGAAGGCAGCCGAGGCGACGCTCCAGACCGCAAAGCTTAATCTCGACTACACCGAGGTACGTGCACCCGTGGACGGCCGCGTCGGCAAGATCGAAATCACCGTCGGCAATCTCGTCGCCGCCGGCACCGCCTCCCCCGTGCTGACCTCGCTGGTCTCGGTCAATCCGATCTACGCGTCGTTCGATGCGGATGAGGAGGTGGTGCTGCGGGCGCTGAACTCGATCGCAGATGTCTCCGGCAAGCGCGGCAATTTGGACCAGATCCCGGTGGAGATGACGACCTCAGGCGGCCTCTCGGCCAAGGGCCACATCCAGCTCATCGACAACCAGGTCAACGGCCAGAGCGGCACCATCCGTGTCCGCGCGGTGTTCAGAAACGAGGACGGGCGTCTCATCCCCGGCCAGTTCGCCCGCGTGCGCATGGGCCAGCCCAAGCAGCAATCGCTGGTCATGATCGACGAGCGCGCGATCGGTACCGACCAGGACAAGAAGTTCGTGATGGCGGTCGGCGACGACAGCCGCGCGGTCTACCGGCCGATCACCCTCGGCGGCTCGGTCGACGGGTTGCGTATCGTGACGACGGGACTGAAGACCGGCGATCGCATTATCGTCAACGGCCTCCAGCGCGTGCGTCCCGGCGCCCTGCTCAAGACGGAGATCGCGTCGATGGGCGCGCGCGGGCCGCAGCAGGCCTCCAACCACAGCAAACAGGACGTGGTGCAACGCTAGCATTCTCCGCTTCCGGAGCGCGCGGGCAGCGCGAGCCGGAATGTCGAATTTGTTGAACTACCAAGACATCACTTCTGGATTTCCGGATTTGCGGGCTTTTCCCGCGCCCGGGAACGGCGGGAGGGTCGTCTCTCGCGCAGGGGCAAAGCCATGAATCTCTCGAAGTTCTTCATCGATCGTCCGATTTTTGCCGGTGTGCTCTCGGTCCTGATCTTCCTCGCCGGCCTGATCTCGCTGTTCGCGATGCCGATCTCGGAATATCCCGATGTCGTGCCGCCCTCCGTCCTCGTGCGCGCGACCTATCCCGGGGCCAATCCCAAGGTGATCGCCGAGACGGTGGCGACTCCCATCGAAGAGCAGATCAACGGCGTCGAAGGCATGCTGTACATGTCAAGCCAGGCGACCACCGATGGCGCGATGACGCTGACGGTGACATTCCGGCTCGGCACCGATCCTGACAAGGCGACGCAGCTGGTGCAGAACCGTGTGCAGCAGGCCGAGCCGCGCCTGCCCGCCGTCGTGCGGCAGCTCGGCATCATCACCAAGAAGTCGTCGCCCGACCTCACCATGGTCGTGCATCTGTTGTCGCCCACCGGCCGCTACGACATGACGTATTTGCGCAATTACGCCGTGCTCAATGTCAAGGACCGTCTTGCACGGATCGACGGCGTCGGCGACGTCCAGCTCTATGGCGCCGGCGACTATTCGATGCGGGTCTGGGTCGATCCGCAGAAGGCTGCCGAACACGGGCTCACCGCAAGCGACATCGTCAAGGCGATCCAGGCGCAGAACGTCGAGGCCGCTGCCGGCGTGGTCGGCTCCTCCCCGAATGTCAAGGGCATCGACCTGCAGCTGTCCGTCAACGCGGAAGGGCGGCTTGCGAACGAAGAGCAATTCGGCGACATCGTGGTCAAGACCGGTACGCGTGGCGAAGTCGTGCGCTTGCGCGACGTCGCCCGCATCGAGCTCGGCGCGTCCGAATACGGCCTGCGCTCGCTACTCGACAACAAGCAGGCAGTGGCGATTCCGATCTTCCAGGCGCCCGGCTCCAACGCGCTGGAGATCTCCGATCATGTCCGTGCCACCATGGCCGAGATCAAGAAGAATATGCCGGAAGGCGTGTCCTACCAGATCGTTTACGATCCCACCCAGTTCGTGCGCTCCTCGATCGAGGCCGTCATTCACACGCTGCTGGAGGCGATCGCGCTGGTGGTGCTGGTGGTGATCCTGTTCCTGCAGACCTGGCGCGCCTCGATCATTCCGCTGCTGGCGGTGCCCGTGTCGATCGTCGGCACATTCGCGGTCATGCACGTGTTCGGCTTCTCGATCAACGCGCTCAGCCTGTTCGGGCTCGTGCTCGCAATCGGCATCGTCGTCGACGACGCCATCGTCGTAGTCGAGAACGTCGAACGCAACATCGAGGGAGGGCTGTCGCCGCGCGACGCCACCTACCAGGCGATGCGCGAAGTGTCGGGGCCGATCATCGCGATTGCGATGGTGCTGATCGCGGTGTTCGTGCCGCTCGCCTTCATCTCCGGCCTCACCGGGCAGTTCTACAAGCAGTTCGCGCTGACGATCGCGATCTCGACCGTGATCTCCGCCATCAATTCGCTGACGCTGTCGCCTGCGTTGTCGGCGCTGCTGCTCAAGGGACACAATGAGCCGAAGGACCGGCTGACGATCATCATGGAAAAGGGCCTTGGCTGGTTCTTCCGTGGCTTCAACAAGGTGTTCACACGCTCGTCGGAGAATTACAGCGGCACCGTCACCAAGGTGATATCAGGCAAGGCCGCAGTGATGGGACTGTATGTGGTGTTGATCGGCGTGACCGCGCTTCTGTTCCAGCAGGTGCCGAGCGGCTTCGTGCCGGGCCAGGACAAACAGTATCTGGTCGGCTTCTCGCGGCTGCCCGACGGCGCAGCGCTCGATCGCACTGAAGAGGTGATCCGCAAGATGAGCGACATCGCGCTGACCCAGCCAGGTGTCGAGAGTTCGGTCGCCTTTCCGGGCCTGTCGATCGCCGGCTTCACCAACTCCTCCAATGCCGGCATCGTGTTCTCCACGCTCAAGCCGTTCGACGAGCGCAAGGATCCTTCTCTCAGCGGCCCCGCGCTGGCGGCCGAGCTGAACAAGAAATATGCCGGCATCCAGGAAGCCTTCATCGCCATGTTCCCGCCGCCGCCGGTCAACGGCCTTGGCACCATCGGCGGCTTCAAGCTGCAGATCGAGGACCGTGCCGGTCTCGGTTATGAGGCGCTGAACGAGGCGACCAAGGCGTTCATGGCGGCGATGCAGAAGGCGCCGGAGATCGCCGGCGTGTTCTCGAGCTTCCAGGTCAACGTGCCCCAGCTGTTCGCCGACATCGATCGCACCAAGGCGCTCCAATTGGGCGTGCCCGTGACGGAGGTGTTCAACACGCTGCAGATTTACCTGGGCTCCTACTACGTCAACGACTTCAACAAGTTTGGCCGCACCTATTCGGTCCGGGTGCAGGCCGACGCGCCGTTCCGCGCCCGCGCCGACGACATCCGGCAGTTGAAGGTGCGCTCGTCCTCGGGCGACATGGTGCCGCTCTCGGCGCTCTTGAGCGTTCGCCAGAGCGCGGGACCCGAGCGGGCGATCCGCTACAACGGCTTCCTGTCCTCCGATATCAACGCGGCGGCTGCTCCCGGCTTCTCCTCCGGACAGGCGCAGGAGGTCGCGACGCGGATCGCGGCGGAGACGCTGCCGCCCGGCTTTGCCTTCGAATGGACCGACCTGACCTATCAGGAGTTCATCGCCGGCAATTCCGGACTGTGGGTGTTTCCGCTGGCGATCCTCCTGGTGTTCCTGGTGCTGGCCGCGCTCTATGAGAGCCTGACCTTGCCGCTCTCGATCATCATGATCGTGCCGATGGGTCTGCTGGCTGCTATGTTCGGTGTCTGGATCTCCAAGGGCGACAACAACGTCTTCACCCAGATCGGCTTGATCGTGCTGGTGGGACTCTCGGCCAAGAACGCGATCCTGATCGTCGAATTCGCGCGCGAGCTCGAATTCGCAGGCCGCACCCCGATCCGGGCCGCAATCGAGGCGAGCCGGCTGCGGTTGCGCCCGATCCTGATGACGTCGATGGCGTTCATCATGGGCGTGCTGCCGCTGGTGCTCTCGACCGGGGCCGGCTCGGAGATGCGGCGCGCCATGGGCGTCGCCGTGTTCTCCGGCATGATCGGCGTCACCGTATTCGGCCTGTTCCTGACGCCGGTGTTCTATGTGCTGCTGCGGACCGTCACTGGCATGAAGCCGCTGACCCATCACGGCAGCGACACCAGCGCGGCGCCGGTGCAACCCGTCGGGCACTAGATCAGGGAAATCCCCGACAGCAACAACAAAACGAGCACGGTCTTGCGAAAGACCGTCTCGTTGACCCTGTGGAACGCGATCACGCCCAGCGCGGAGCCTGCGAACAGCGCCGGCAGGCTAACCGCGAGATCGACGAAGACCTTTGACGACAGATCCTGATGTCCGAACAGCAGCGCGATCGCGAACAGCTGCATCGCGGCG
The DNA here is from genome assembly GCF_023073295.1 of Bradyrhizobium sp. 23. Lineage (NCBI taxonomy): Bacteria > Pseudomonadati > Pseudomonadota > Alphaproteobacteria > Hyphomicrobiales > Nitrobacteraceae > Bradyrhizobium > Bradyrhizobium sp. 23. The sequence continues at coordinate 105,021 of NZ_JADPJF010000058.1, forward strand.
ATGAACGGCTGCACCAGGCCGCGCTGCTCGCTCTTGGGCATGCCGCGCATGTCGCACCAGATCGTCGGGATCGCGCCCGGCATCGCGGTCAGTCCGCCGACCAGTCCTCCACCGAACCCGATCAACGCGACCCAGTGCCGCCCGACCGCCTCGCCGGCCGTCACCAGCGTCGGCCGCAGCAGCATGTAGGCCGCATAGAGCGCAACGATAATGCCGAAGCCGCGCCGGAGCAGATGCGTATCGGTGCTCTGGAGCAGCGACACCGCGATGGGAACGCCGATCAAGCCGCCGACGATCAGCAGCAGACTGCCTTCCCAGCGGATATTGCGCCGAAGCGACCACAGATTGGTGGCCTGCACGCCGATGCTGCACGCCATCATCAGCGGTACGGCTTCGAGCGGCTGAAACACCCGGAGCAGGATGGCGCCCGCTACCGCGGAAAAGGCAAATCCCGAGAGTCCGGAGACAAAGGCGCCGGCGAACACGGCAACGCTGAGCAGCATCAGAGTCGTGACATCAGGCACAATTTGCCCTCCGATCAATCGTAGGGAATTTGCGAGACGGGGACATCGGTGCTCTCGGTGCAAACGGTCGGCACGAGTGGAACCGACGGCTGCGCGTAAGCATGAGATCGCTCCAGCATCGCGAGGCCGACCAGTTCGAGAGCGACGAGCGCTGCCGTCAGCGCGATTGCGACGATGCTGGCGTTACGCACGTTCGAATTTGGGGTGGTCGCTCGTGCGCTCGCGCGGATCAACTCCGTTGGCATTTTCAAAGATATCCTCTTCACGGGAAACGGGAATAATTTCATTCAAACACGGCGCTTCGTGCGGCTGGTCCAGCAGGTGGCGATAGCGCCGCAACACGCGCTCCGCGTCGATTTCCCGCTGCGCGCGGAGTACCGCGCCCATGCGGGCGACGATATCGCGGAATCTTCCTGTCAGAACTGGTGACGCCGTCCGCATGACAATCTCCTCTCAACCTGCACGAGAGATTGACGGAATTCGTTTCCGCTCGCAGTGAGTTGCTTCACAACAATGTCTGGTAGGTCGAACAACAGATCGTGTGACGTCTAGTAGAAGACAACGCGGAAAATCGCGTCATTCGATCGAACGACGTGCGATAACTTTCTAATGATGCTTGTGATTGAACCTATTGCGAGCTACGGCGACTCGCCTGCGTTTTTGAACGCGTCTCAGTGCACGAGCGGATTGGAAAATCCAGCTGCGAGCTTGACGAGATCGGCCTGACGAGAAACGCCGGTCTTGGCGAACACGCGATGCAGATGCGTCTTCACCGTCGTCTCGGCGATACCGAGCGCAACCGCCGTCTCCGGCACGCCGCCGACATCGACGATTGACTGCAAGACCCTCAGTTCGGCAGGCGTGAGCTCGAAGGTGCGGTCAATGAGCCCGGCACACGAGCGGCCGTCGAGTTCCGCTTTCCAGATGAACAGGGCTCCCACTGCCGAACTGCGCTCGGCCACCCCGTCGCGCAGCAATGATGGCAGCGCGATGATTTGCGCGACGTAGTAGGAACCGTCATGCGACATCAACGGAATTTTCCGTCCCGAAGATGCCGCCAACGCGACCTCGCTGGTGTCACGGAAAATATCGCGCAAGGCTGAATTAGCAGCGGAAGATCTTGCCACCAACCTGCCCGAGACAGACCGCAGGACATCGTCGACGTCTAGGATCGTCGCCGCGGCCGGATTGCTGTGGATGATATGACAGGTCGAATCGAGCAGGATGACACCGGCATTCAGTCGGTCCACGACGTCGGCAAGCGCGACCGCGCGCTGCTGCTTCCGCTCGATCGCCCGGTTGATCAACAGCGCCCGGCTCGCATGCGGAGCCAGGAACTGCATTCGCGCCCGCTGTTCCGCGCCGAGCATCTCCCTGCCCGGGATCACGGTCATTAGCATCGGACACGGCGACTTCGACTGCTCCAGCACCACGTTGGCGACGTCGACGCAGCCCTGGGGGCGCAGCCATTCCTGGTAGAAGCGGCCGCGGCGGTATTCGTCGAAATCCACGAGATCAGGGATATTGCGCACCTCGCCATAGCGCGGAAGCCGAGCAAGCGGGTCGTATCGGGAGTAGGTCTCCGCATAGAGCTGAATGTAGTACGGATCGACCCCGCAATAATAATGCGTCGCGCCTGATTTGCTGACCGGGTCCTTCGAAATCAGACCACAGGCTTGGCTGCCAATGAAGGCATTGAGTTTGACAACGACCTCGCTCCACAACTCCGGGTGGAGACCCGCGTCATAGATAGTCTCGATCAACTCGGACGGTTTTGGAGGTCGGGGCATCGGAAGAGCCAATGGTGACACATGGAGATGGCGAAATGTTCTTCATGCCTGGCGGCTTCCGTGAGTCTTTCGCGGGAGCGAAAGGTTCAATCGTGAAGGCAAAATTCAACAGTCTAATTCACAAGCGGATTGGAGAATCCTGCCGCGAGCTTAACGAGATCGGCCTGACGCGAAACGCCCGTCTTGGCGAACACGCGATGCAGATGCGTCTTCGCCGTCGTTTCCGCGATACCAAGCGCGACCGCCGTCTCCGGGACGCCGCCAACCTCGACGATCGACAGGAACACGCGCAGCTCGGCCGGCGTAAGGTCGAATGTCCGCGCGATCAATTCGCCATAGGACTGTCCGCCGAGCGATACCTTACGCAGCAGCAGCGCACCGACGGCATCGACCACCCGCTCGCTGCCGTCCCGCAGGACGGACGACAGCGGCAGGATGTGCGCGACGTAGCGCTCGCCCGAAGGCGAAAGCAGCGAAAACGCATGCCCCTTTGCGGCAAGCAGCGCAATTTCATGGCGGGTCGCGAACGCTTCCCACAGTGTCTGATTGGCCTCCGCACTGCTGGTCACCAATTGCCCGGCAACGGACCGAACCAGATCGTCGGCCGCAAGCAAGGCGTGCCCTGCGGAATTCGCGTGCACCACCCGGCAGAAGCCATCGAGCAGGAAGATGCCACAGGCCAAATTGTCCAGGACCTCCGCCAACGCCGTCGCCAGCGTCAGTTGCGAGGTCATGGCGCGGTTGATCAGCAACGCTCGGCTGGCGTGCGGCAAGATCAGCGAGAGGCGCTGCTTCATCACCGGATCCACCATCCGGCGGCCCGACAGCACCGTCATCATCACGGGGCAGCTCGCATTCGAATTCTCGAGCACGACGTTAGCCGCATCGCTGCAACCCTGCGGCCGCATCCATTCCTGGTAAAAGCGTCCTCGCCGATATTCATCGAAATTGACGAGATCCGGGATGCTGACGATCTGGCCATGCGGCGGCAGGACCGTCAGCGGATCGAACTTCGAATGCGTCTCGGAATAGAGCCGGATGTAGTGCGGGTCCGCCCCGCAATAATAGTGCGTGACGCCGAATTTGCTGATCGAGTCCTTGGAAAACAGCCCGCAGGCCTGGCCGCCGACGAAGTCGCGGATGCCGGTGACGACGTTATTCCACAGCGAGGGATCGAGCCCGGCATCGTAGATGGCCTCGACCAGGTCGGGCAGTTTCCGTGGTCCGTGCATGGCTATAAATGGCCTGGGTGATCAATATCACCAAGCATACCACAACCACAGCATGCGGCATCCTCCGATCGGATGAGGCGTCGGCCGGTAACGAGCGGATATTCGTTTCGGGTGCTACTGATGCAGAGTCGCGATACCGCACCGGGATGCTCACATCTCGTCCCAGCCGACCTTCTCCAGATTCTCCGACCAGACCGCGGCGCGATAGATCTCGCGCCCGTCGGCGTTTCTGACCCGGATGCAGGCATCGCGGTCGCGCAAATCGTCGCGCCAGACGAACAGGTGGCTTGCCATCTCGTTGGCCACCACGAATGTCGCTTCGGGGCATTCGAACACCATGCCGCCCGGATCGATCTTCACGATATTGCCGATCATAAGATCAAAGAAAAAACGGCGCATGCAACACTCCAACTGGGGGCGGCGCACGCCCGCCCCTGCCGTCTCCAAGCGGCATTTGACTTGAAACTCAGTCGTGCGCGGTCACGACATTTCGCCGCTCCTGACGTCACTGGGCGTGGCGCCATAAGTTCGACGGAAGCAGCGGTTAAAATAGGAGAGATCGCCGAAGCCGACATCGTAGGCGATCGAGCTGACCGTCCGCTCGGCGTATCCGGGTTCCCGCAACATGCGATGGGCGCGCTTGACGCGTTGTTCGATCACGAAGGACGAGAACGTCTTGCCGTCGGCCTCGAACAGGCGCTGGAGATAACGCGGCGTCACGCCGAGCTCCTGGGCGACTGTGGCCACCGACAGGTCCTGCCGCCAGCAATTGTTGGCGATGGAGACTTTGGCCTTCTGCAGCCGTGCCGCCTTCACGCCGCGCCGCCCGGCCAGCTCCCGGGGCTCGTTGGTGGCACCGAGAACGATTGCCAGAAGATCGTGCAGATGCCCGACCCCGAGCTGGCGCAAATTTGGCGTCGCGAACGCCTTCTCCCGCACCAGTGTCTCCGCATAGTTGACCAGCAATCGAAGTCCTGTCGAGCTCTCCGGCATGACACGCATTACGGCGTCATCGACATCCACGATCATCGGCGCCAGCACGCGTCTCGGCACGCGTAGGGAGAAGCAGCTACCCAGCGACAATCGCTCGAACGTCGTGACGTCCTCCGCGCTGGTCAGGACCGCCTCCCCTGCACGAAGGCTCAGATCGTGTCCCCGCTCGGATATTCCAAGTACGCCAGATCGATTCACGATCAGGGCCAGGCTGTCGTCGCCATCGGCAACCAGGTGTTTGGTGCGACTGACGCGCGCTCCGCACAATCCTCCGATCAGCAATTGGGCTTCCGGCAAGACGTGGGACGTGAAGCTCGCCGTAGCCGGCTTTCCTTCTCTCGCCTCGACCTCCGCCTTCAACACCCCGCGGCAGTAGAAATCGCGAAGCAGCGGGATACGCTCGTTTTCGGGAATTTCGTTCGTCGAAACATTAATAATGGAAAAATCAAACTGGCTCACTGCAATCCTCCAACCGACGAGCAGGTCCGGCCGTGCGCTGTCGTTTCCTCACACTCGCGTTTGACGCCGTCGTCGCATCTCTTCGTGGCGCTTGCTGCTCTTCACTTTTCTGGATCGCGATATACGAAAGTATCAAATGACTCGCGTCCTGCATTCGGAGGACACGGGAGCTCGGCTCATCACAATGCATTGAGATCGCGGCACGTATCGGCGAGCCTTGTGAAATGGATCACACGGCGTCGTCACCGCCATTCGTTCGATGCGCGAATGGAACGGCAAAGCCGGTGGCGATCTTGACTAGGTCGGCCTGCCTGCCGGCGCCGGTCTTCTCGAACAGGCGCCCGAGATGCGTCTTCACCGTCGTCTCGGCGATGCCGAGCTTTGCCGCAATGTCGGGGACACCGCCAATCTCGATAATGGCCATTAAAACACGCAGTTCGGACGGTGTCAGCCTGAAGGCCGCCGCAATCGCATCAGCCGCGAGCCATGTCGCCGCCGATGCCTTCTGAACGAACAGCACCGTGGCTGCAGCATCTCGCGATGGAGTGCGATAGCGCTTCAAGGGAAAGGCGTGGAGCAGATAATGCTGTCCATCGACTGATGTCGCAAGCTCGATCTGACGGCGGGCGGCGGAACGAGTTTCGTTGCCTGCATCGATTTCGCTCAGGCCGCGGAATATTTTGTCGGTCTGGGTGTTGCGGGCCACGATCCGGTCGCCGACCATTGCGAGCAGGCTGGCATCGGCGAACAGCCCGCGGCATGCTGCGTTGGCATGGACGACCCGACCATCTGCGTCGAGCAGGCAGATCGCCGTGCTCAGCCCATCCAAGACCTCGGCAAGGTCGTCCACGGTATGCGAGCGTGCCCTGATCTGTCGGCCCATGATCCTGGAGCGCTGAAGGTGCGGCGCCAGCAGCCGCATGCGCTCACGCATCGGCTCGTCAACCATTCCG
>NZ_JADPJF010000058.1:111051-138663 GCF_023073295.1 Bradyrhizobium sp. 23
CGACCGGTGGCGCAACACCTGCAGGATTGTGGTGCGCGTGTCCGACTTCTCGAGTGCAACGGTTGCAAGGTCTATCGCTCCTTGCGGTTCCACCCACTCGCGATAGAAGCTCGTTGCCAGGAAATCCGCCTGAGGCATGATGTCGGCTACGCCGATCGTCTGCTCCGCCACGAGCGTAAAATGGCGATCGAGCAGAGGGTCCAGCTCCACATATCGGTCGCGATAAAGCTGGCGGAAGCGGGATTCGGTGCCAAAATGCTCGTGGATCTCGATCGAGAGCCTGGCTCTGTCCCTGGACAGGATGGTCGCGGCACATCCGCCGACGAAATGCGAAACCTGTTCCAGCACCCCGCTGCGCAGCGCGGGATCGACCGCGGCGTCGTAGATCTCGCCGACAAGGGACGAGAATCGATTTGCGTGGAGGATTGTCATCGGCCGGACGACGCAATCTGCGTATGGCTCGGGCGCGCGAGAAAGATCGCGATCCGGGGACTGGCGAAGGAGACGGGCCGTTCAATGGCCGCCTTCGACGGGGAGAAAACGTTGCAACGAAATGCTGGAATATCGAACATCGTCCTTGCGTAACGTCAACCGCAGGATGCGGCTTGGACGTTTTCGCCAAAGACTAGGATAAATGCGAACAGCGCGCGGACTGTATGCGATGAGTCACGCGTGCGATGCGTCAGGCAGCGCGCGCACCGCAGAACCCTGTCGCCACCGATCCCGCCGGCCTCGCATTCGGCTCCGGCAATTTACTTGCGATTCTCCTCGCAGAATTTCAATGCCGCCAGCGCTTCACCGGCACGCGGCACCTGCATCTCGATGCTGTCGTCGTCATCGTCCTCGAAATCGAGCGAGAGACGCTTGGCCCTGGACAGCCGGTCCATCATGGACTGATCGTATTCGAAGATGCCGCGAACGGTGGTCTTGTCCATGACCTCCCACTTGGCCTTCTTCATGATATCGGCGTCATCGGTGCCGACATCGGCCCGGAGGATCTCGCCCACCTTGTCCCACTCCCAGCCGTCATAGATCATGACGATGACGATAGCTTTCTCGGAATAGGTGACGACGATGACGTAGTCCCGGTTCTCGTCTTCCTTGTCCTTGTAGCCGCGGCTCGCATTGCAATGCGCGTCCTGCGTACGCTTTTCGATGGTCCAGTCGCCGACCTTGGATTGTTGCGCCTGCACCGGTCTTGCGGTCAAAGCGACGGCACTCAAGGCGCCGGCCAGCAGCCCGGCGGCGAGAAGAGGTCGTTTCATGTCAGCCTCCAGCGTGTTCCCCGGACCGAGATGACCACCTCTGCCGGTGACCCGCAAGGGCTTCAGGCGGTTGCGTAGGGCGCCGACCCTGCCCTACTCCCGCCGGGGCACGATCGCGATCGGGGTGAAGGTGTAAACCTCCTCGCCGTTCTGGTTGAACATGGTCCATTTCACCAGTGCGATACCCTGCGGCTTCGACTTCGACGGCGTCAGGCTCATGACCTCCCCGACCAGATGCAGGCGGTCATCGGGCCGTACCGGGATGGTCCAGCGCAGCCCGTCGACGCCGGCGCCGATCAACGGATGCGGGCCGAACGGGCGGGTCTGGATCGCGAGGCTCATGGCAATCGCGGCGGTGTGCCATCCCGAGGCAGCGAGACCCCTGAACAGGGTCTGCTTGGCGGCTTCGTGGTCGAGATGCATCGGCTGCGGATCGAACTCGGCCGCGAACCGCTTGATGTCGGCCTCGGTGACGTGAACTTCGGGGGATTTGAACTGCATTCCAATGGTGAGATCGTCGAACCACTCGACCTGCGCCATGATTTCGCCTCGCAACGTGATGCGCCGCCTCGCGGCTAATGGGATTGAGCAAGAGCGGGATGTAGCGGCTCCGCAGCGCACAAACCAGCCCGGGGTTCCCCAAGAAACCCGTTTCCAGATGCGACGAAACACGCCTGAAACAGATGGTCGGTTATCTCGTTGTCAAAAGCATACAGGGACGGCCACCATGCAATTCTTCCTCAACCTGATCTGGGATTATTCCTGCTGTCAGCACCTCGTCTCCCTGCCGCCGCAGGAGGACGAGTTATGATCGAGCTGATCTCAGCCTTGCTCGCGCTTTGCAGCGTCGGCGTTTTTGCAGCGCACGCGGTGGATGCCTATCGCTCCACCCATTACTGATAGCCACGCCCTAGAACGGCCGGCGGTAGAAGTGCTCCGAATGCGTCGCTGGCGGAAACCTGTTGGCGAGCGCGAGAGCTCCCCTTTCGTCGGTTTCGAGCGCGATCTTCTGTGCGAGCATCACGTCGCCGGGAACGAGAAAGCCTGACGGGACGAAGCACCACCCCATCGTCGCATTTCCGGCCTCGTCGATCTCATGGACGTTGGCGGCGGTGCCATAATGGATGCGATAGGTCTTGCCGGTATCGCCGCCGACGACATCGAAATACCGGTGCTGCTCGAATTGGGCGCGCTGCGCCGGTGACAGCCATTCGGCCAGGAGCCGGCGACCGCGAGCATCCGGCGTGTTCTCGCCGAAAAAGCGCCGATAGAGTTCGCGGAGCGCATGCAGACGCGCACGCGCCGGCCCACGGAGCCAAACTGCCGCGATCATGAGCAGCTCAGATCAACCGCCAACCAGGCGGGGATAGAACAGCGTTTCCTGCGCGGTCGAGTCAAACGATCGGATCCGGGTGACTTCGCCAGGTCCGGTTCGCAGCGCGGCGGTGAAGCCCGCTCCGGTCAGCTCCCGAAAGCGCCGCTCGGCTCGCGCCAGCGCTTCGGCATTGCCAGGATCAAACTCGTGGCGCGTGTCGCCAGTCTGGTCCATCACGATCTGGGTTGCCATGTTGAGTCTCCTCATGCCCAGCCCTGTTCGATCAAAGCAAACCTCGTGCCGTCGGTTCCAGTTGGCAACAACTTTCTCTTGCCGGCGCATCACGCCTTGCTGAGCAGGAGCGTTCTCAAGCGAAGTGGATGCCGGTTCGCATAAAGCAAACGCGCCAAAACCAAGAAGCTTGAGCCCCTTCGAAACGCGGCTCTGGTCAGCGCGAGGCGGCCGTACCTCCGCCCTCGTCGATCTGCCGTCCCATCAGGGCGATCGCTTTCTGATAAACGCCGGCGGCATTCCAGGCTTCGATGGCAGCGAAATTCGGCTCGCCCGGCTGGTAACCCGCTCCTGCACGCCAGCCATGGGCCTTGAGGAAATTCGCCGTCGAGTTCAGCGCATTGGCGGCAACTTCGAGATTGCCGGTGCCGTAGGCCAGGATGTTCTTGGGCATGAACTGGGTCTGACCGACTTCGCCGTGCATCGAGCCGCGGGTTGCCCCCGACAGCGTGCCGCGATCGATCAGCTTCAGCGCCGCATAGAGCTGCTCAGTGAAGAATTCGGGACGGCGGCAGTCATAGGCGAGCGTCGCGATCGAAGAGAGCATGTTCTGGTTGCCGCGCTGGCTGCCGAACCCGGTCTCCATGCCCCAGATCGCGATCAGCGGCCCCGGCGGGACGCCATAGCGCTGCTGGATCGAGGTGAACAAGGCGGCTTGCGACTGCTTGAGCTGGCGACCCTTGGCAACGATGGTGGTGGCGCCGCGCTTGGCGAGGAACTGGTCGAGCGTCAGCGAGAAGCTGCGCTGGCCACGGTCGGCCGCGATGGTGGCACTGGCGTAATTGGTCTGCATTAGCGCCGAGAGCGCAGTCTGGCCGACGCCCTTGCCCTGCGCCTCCGCGCTGAACTCGCGCTTCCAGGCCTCGAAGCCGGCCGACGAACTGCCGCATTGCGCGGCGTGGGCGGCGGGCGCCAGGCAGCCGAGCAGCGTCATCGCCCCAAAAACCGCCGCAGTTCTGCCCCTGATCATGTCCGACGTCCTCTCCCTGGGTGATCCAATGCCCGAGCTTACCCGGACGAAGGCGCCGACTCCATGGCGTGATCATACGACAGTTCCAGTCCATCCAAATTGCCCTCCTGGCGCCACTTGTCCAGCAGCCGCAGGAATGCCACCGGCCCGCGCCAATACTGGCTGTTTCTCGCCGCGATCGGATCGAACACGCCTTCATTGTTGTAATAGCCGGGCGTGCATTCGGCGAGATAGGTCTGGCGGCCGAGCGCAGCTTTGACCACCTCCTCGACCCAGGCGTTCTCGGCATCGAGCGTCGGCTCCAGCGTCCGGGCTTTGCGCTTGCGCGCCTCGGCTATCACATAGGCGATGTGCTGCGACTGCTCGTCGATGATGTGCGGGAAGTTGGCGCTCTGGCCGGCCTGCACCATGACGATCAGGAAGCAATTCGGGAAGCCGCGACTGTAGAAGCCGTGCAGCGTCTTGACGCCATCGCGCCAGCGCGCCGACAGGCTCACGCCGTCACGGCCGTAGACCTCAAAGCCCATGCGGCGGGCGTAGTCGGTGCCGACCTCGAAGCCGCTGGCATAGATCAGGCAGTCGAGCTCATAAGCCCTGCCGTCGACCACGACCGCGTTCTCGGTGATGCGCTCGACGCCCTGTCCCCTGGTGTCGACGAGATGCACGTTGGGACGATTGAAGGTGTCGAGATATTCGTCGTGGAAACACGGCCGTTTGCAGAATGCCTTGTACCAGGGTTTCAACGCCGAAGCCGTCGCCTCATCCTTGACGATCGCATCGACGCGCGCTCGGATCTCTTCCATCTTGCGATAATCGGCCTGCTCGATGACCTTGAGCGCCTCCTCGATCGAAGTCACCGGCTGCGGCTGGCGGCGCGGCGCCAGCAGGATCTCGCCGAGCAGGCCGGTCCAGCCGTCCTGCACCAGATCCTGTTCGAATGGCTCGCCCGAGATCACGGCGGTGAAATTGTCCATGCGTTCGCGCTGCCAGCCGGGCCTGAGCCCCTGCGCCCAGCTCTGATCCGTCGGGCGGTCGTCGCGCACGCCGATCGCCGACGGCGTACGCTGGAAGACGTAGAGCTCCTTGGCCGAGCGGCCGAGATGCGGCACACATTGCACGGCGGTGGCCCCGGTGCCGATGATACCGACGCGTTTGTCGCCAAGACCACTTAGATCACCTTCGGCCGTGCCGCCGGTGTAGGCGTAATCCCAGCGGCTGGTGTGGAAGCTGTGTCCCTTGAAGCTTTCGATACCGGGAATGCCCGGCAGCTTCGGACGGCTCAGCGGGCCGCCAGCAAGGATGACGAAGCGCGCGCGGATGCAATCACCGCGATCTGTCTCGACCAGCCAGCGTGCCTCCTGCTCCCGCCATTCCATGTGGGTGATGACGGTCTGAAACAGCGCGCGCTCATAGAGGCCGAAATGACGGCCGATGCGGCGCGAATGCTCGTAGATCTCGGGGGCTCGCGCATATTTGCGCACCGGCATGTAGCCGGTCTCTTCCAGCAACGGCAGGTAGATGTAGCTCTCGGTATCGCAGGCCGCGCCAGGGTAGCGATTCCAGTACCAGGTGCCGCCGAAATCGGCTGCCTTTTCCACGACCCGGAAATCATCGATGCCAGCTTCGCGCAGTCGCGCGCCGCACAGAAGGCCGCCGAAGCCGCCGCCCACGATCAGCACCTCGGTCTGTTCGCTGACGGCCTCGCGGGCAAATCCGGAATTGGCCCAGGGATCGTCGAGATAGCGCCCGAACTCGCCGGTCACTTCGACATATTGCGCCTTGCCTTCGGCGCGCAGGCGGCGATCGCGCTCGTCGCGATAGCGCGCACGGAGTGCGGCAATGTCGATTGTAGATTCGCCGGCTGCACCGGTCTTGTGTCTTTGCGCTGTCATCCGTTTCCTCCCCCGGCGGACACTGCTTCGCCGGCAGCTCGCATCACTTAGCCCTGAAAAAGTGACGCATGCAATCGCGTCTCTCGCTTTTTGCGTGAACGTCGCGTGGCGTTCCGCTAACCTCAAGCGCACATCACAAGCGTACGTCATGCAGCGACATGGCGGTCCGGAGGAGACGATGCAGGGATTGATGATGGATATGCCGCTCCTGATCAGCGGCCTGATCCAGTATGCCGCCGACTATCACGGCGAGGCTGAGGTCGTCGCTCGCGAGATCGAAGGCGACATCCATCGCTATACCTATGCCGACGCCCATCCGCGCATCAAGCGCATGGCGTTGGCGCTCGAGAGGCTCGGCATGATGTCCGGTGACCGCGTCGGCACGCTGGCCTGGAATACGCACCGGCATTTCGAGATGTTCTACGCCGCGCCGGGCATGGGATATGTGCTGCACACCATCAACCCGCGGCTGTTTCCCGAACAACTCGTCTACATCGTCAATCATGCCGAGGACCGGCTGCTGTTCATCGACCGTGCCACGCTGCCGATCGTGGAGGCGATCGCGCCGCAGCTCACATCGATCGAAGCCTATGTCGTGATGTGCTCGCGCGAGCGGATGCCGCAGACCAAGCTTGCCAACGTGCATTGCTACGAGGAGCTGCTGGAGAACGAGAACGACGCCGGCTTCGCCTGGCCGGAGTTCGACGAAAAATCGGCGTCCACCATCTGCTACACCTCCGGCACGACGGGCAATCCGAAGGGCGTGATCTATTCGCACCGCGCCGCGATCCTGCAAACCATGGTCTCCTGCAATTTCGACTTCCTGCCCGGGCACCTGGAAGGCGTGCGCGAGGTGATGATGCCGATGGCGCCGCTGTTCCACGGTAACGGCTGGAACATGCCGTTCACCGCGCCCTATACCGGCTCGAAGCTGGTGCTGCCCGGCCGCAATTACGAGCCCGACAAGCTTTATGAACTGCTCGAAGGCGAGAAGGTGACGCTGTCGGCGGGCGTACCGAGCTTCTGGCTGATCCTGCTCGACTGGCTCGGGCGCACCGGCAACAGGTTCTCGACACTTCGTGCAACATTGTCGTCGGGCTCGGCGCCGCCGCGCGCTATGGTCGAGAAGCTCAAGCGCGAATATGACATCGACTACGTCCAGGCCTGGGGCATGACTGAAGCCTTGGGCTGCTCGATGCCGGGCTTGCGGCCGGGCTCCGAGCATCTCGACGACAAGGAGAAGTTCGAGCGCCGCCAGGTGTCCGGCCGCGCCTGTTTCGGCACCGCCTTGCGCATCGTCGACGACGGCGGCAACGAGCTGCCGCGTGACGGCAAGAGCGTCGGCCATCTGCGCGCGCGGGGACCGTGGGTTGCGTCCGGCTACATGAAACTCGACGAAGGCCTCGACCGCGACGGCTGGCTGATCACCGGCGACATGGCCGTAATCGACCCCCAGGGCCACGTCACGCTGACCGACCGCTCCAAGGACGTGATCAAGTCCGGCGGCGAATGGATCTCCTCGATCCAACTCGAGGACGTGGCCTTGTCTCACCCCGATGTGCTGCAAGCCGCCGTGGTCGCGATCAACCATGAGAAATGGCAGGAGCGGCCGCTGCTCCTCGTCGTCCGCAAAAAGGGCGCGACCGTCGACGGCAAGACGTTGCTCGACCACATGCGTCCGAAAATCGCGAGCTGGTGGATGCCTGACGCCGTCGAATTTCTGGACGAATTCCCGATGACCGGCACCGGCAAGGTGCTCAAATCGGCGCTGCGCGAGAAATTCAGGGAGTATCGCGTCGCTTGAGCCGATCGTGCACCGGCCTGTCTGTCGATCGAGGAGACCAAAGATGCTCTACCCGATGTCCCCCAAAGTCGTCGAGCTCATGCGCAAGCTCGACAGTTTCATCGATCGGCACATCTATCCCAATGAGGAGCGCTTTTATCGCGAGGCGGAGGAGCTGGGACCGTGGAAGGTCTATCCGGTCGTCGAGGAGCTGAAGCCGCGGGCGCGCGCTGAAGGCCTCTGGAACCTGTTTCTGCCGGACTCCGGCCACGGTGCCGGCCTGACCAACCTCGAATATGCCCCGCTCTGCGAGGTCATGGGCCGCTCGCATCTCGCACCCGAAGTCTTCAACTGCTCGGCGCCCGACACCGGCAACATGGAGGTGCTGGAGCGCTATGCCACGAAGGAGGACAAGGAGCGCTGGCTGAAGCCGCTGCTCGCAGGCGAAATCCGCTCCTGCTTCGCCATGACCGAGCCTGCCGTCGCCTCTTCCGATGCGACCAACATCGAAAGCTCGATCGTTCGCGAGGGCGACCATTACGTCATCAACGGCCGCAAATGGTACACCACCAATGCGACCGACCCGCGCTGCAAGATCTGCATCTTCATGGGCAAGACCGATCCCGACAATGCTGACCGCCACAAGCAGCAATCCATGATCCTGGTGCCGATGGACACTGCGGGCGTCGAGGTCAAGCGCCCCCTGCCCGTGTTCGGCTTCTATGGTGTGCCCGACCGTGCCTCTGAGGTCGTCTTCACCGATGTGCGCGTGCCCAAAGAGAACATGCTGCTCGGCGAGGGCCGCGGCTTCGAGATCGCGCAGGGACGCCTCGGCCCGGGGCGCATCCACCATTGCATGCGGCTGATCGGGCTCTCCGAGCGCACGCTGGAGAAGATGTGCCGGAGGGTGCGCAGCCGCATCGCCTTCGGCAAGCCGGTCTCCGAGCAGACGGTGACGCAGGAACGCATTGCAGAAGCCCGGATCATGATCGAGCAGGCGCGGCTGCTGACGCTCAACGCCGCCTACGCGATGGACACCGTCGGCAACAAGGTGGCGAAAGCGGAGATCGCGATGATCAAGGTCGCCGTGCCCAACATGGCCTGCCAGATCATCGACTGGGCGATCCAGGCCCACGGCGGCGGCGGCACGTCGAACGATTTCGGATTAACCCAGGCCTATGCGACCGCGCGCTTGCTGCGGCTTGCGGATGGGCCGGACGAGGTGCACAGGAACCAGATCGCGCGGTTCGAGCTGAAGAAATATTCGAATGAGTAGGACGAAGCATTCCGCTCGTGCGGCTCGCTCTCTTTCCTTCTCCCCTTGCGGGAGAAGGTGGCGCGAAGCGCCGGATGAGGGGTCTGCTTCCGCGGAGACAAACCCCTCACCCCAGTGAGTCTGCATCAACCAGCGGAGCTGCCCTCTCCCGCAAGGGGCGAGGGCACGCTGACACGCAGCCCGATTACAACCAGCGCCGTGGCGCCCTCACTCAATTCACCACGTACACATCGGGATCGAAGCTGGAGCTCGGCTTCTTGAAGGCGTTGCGCAAGGCGCCCGACATCGGGACGTTGTAGTTGAGGCCGTTCGGCGGAGTCGGCGATTCCAGCCACTTCTTGTAGAGGACCTCGATCTCCTGGCTGGCGTACAGCTCCGCAGTCGCGCGATCGGCGAGCGCCTTGAATGGAGCGTCCTCTCGCCGCAACATGATCCCGTAAGGCTCGGGCTTCGAGAACGTCTCCTCACTGATCATGAAGAGCTGTGGTTCCTTCGAGCGCGCGATCGCCACCGCGAGCTGCACGTCGTCGAGCGCGTAGGCCTGGGCGCGATCGGTTTCCAGCAGCAGGAAGGCTTCGGCCTGGTCCTTGGCCGGCATCACATTGATGCCCAGATTGCGCTCGGTGTTGACCTTGGCGAGCTGTGTCAGGTTGACCGAGCCGGCCACCGCCGTCACCGCTCTGCCCTTGAGATCGTCGATGGTGTTGATCTTTGCGGCTTTCTTGGCCGCAAATCGCGTTGCGCTGAGGAAGTGCGTGTTGGTGAAGGCGACCTGCTTCTGGCGATCGGCATTGTTGGTGGTCGCCGAGCAATGCAGGTCGAGCGTCCCGTTGACCATTAGCGGAATCCGGTTCGACGACGTCACGGCGAGGGTGTCGACGGCGATGTCGGGCATACCGAGCTGCTTCTTCACGGCATCCACGATCCTGAGGCAGATATCCATGGCAAAGCCGACCGGCTTCTGGTTGCCGTCGAGATAGCTGAACGGGACCGAGGCCTCCTGGTAGCCCAGCGTGATCTTCTTGGTCTCTTTGACCTTCTGAAGCGTACCCGACAGGTCTTCGGCGGAGGCGGCAGTTGCAAGGCATGTGAGGGCCAGGACAACGGTGGGTAAACGCATCGGGAACTCCTCGAGGAGGCTTGTGCCCCCATGCCGGGCGCAGCAATCGCACCGTTGATAGCGCAGGCGCGCGGCAGCCGCCACACGAGCTTGCATCTATCAGGTATCGCGGCTTGCGATATGGTGGACCGGCCTTTTGTCCCCCTGGAGTCGGGGCGCTCAAGCGCCAGGATGGCTGTTACGCGTCGATGCCGCGCTGGACCAGGATCCGCTCGGCGCTGTCGTTCCAGACGTCCATCTTGGTGATCTGGCCATTCCGCACCACGAAGCGGTCGACATAGCGGTTGCCCTCGAACGCGGACCCATCCATCCATTCGCCGTAGAGCGTGCCGACGCTATAGACCACGGTCTCGCCGTCGCCGGGGCAGACGTCGAAACGGTCCATCTTCTTCTTGACCCAGCGGTAGCGCTTGGCGTTGAAAGCGGTCGGGCCGCGCGGATGATCGAACTCGCGCCCACCGGTAAAGGTGATCACCGTGCCCGGCGCCATATAGGCAGCCGCGGCGTCCGGATCGAGGATCATCGACGCCGTGAGATAGGCTTCCACGATCTCGGCGTCGGACGACGGACCGGCTTCGGCTTTTGCGGCAGCGGACATGGCTCATTCTCCAGGGCTTGCGGAATACTAACGCCGCTCTCGGGGAATACGTGCATATATTTTGAACATTTCCGTCGCTAGACTGCCGACAATCTGGAGCCGCCAAACGCGGCCGAATGCACTAAATTCCTTCCGCAAGAGCCATGACCGCCCAATCCGCCTTTGACCTTATCTTTCGCAACGCCTTGCTGCGTGGTGCCGCCGACCCGATGGACATCGGCGTCACGCGCGGCCGGATCACCGCCATCGAACCGACGCTCGCTTGCGAGGCCGCCGAAGTCGATGTCGGCGGACGCCTCGCCCTGCCCGGCTTCGTCGACAGCCACATCCATCTCGACAAGGCCTGCCTGCTCGGCCGCTGCGGGCATGATCACGGCAGCGTCTCCGAAGCGATCCGCGCCGTCTCCGAGATGAAGAAGGGTTTCTCGGTCGAGGACGTCTACGCGCGCGGCGCCCGGGTACTCGAACGTGCTATCGTCCACGGCACCACGCGCATGCGAACCCACGTCGAGATCGATCCCCGCATCGGATTGCGCGGCTTCGAGGCGGTGAAGGCGCTGAAGCGTGACTATGCCTGGGCGATCGACCTGTCGCTCTGTGTCTTTCCGCAGGAAGGCCTCACCAACGATCCCGGCAGCGAGGAGCTTCTGATCCAGGCGCTGCGCGATGGTGGGGAGGTGATCGGCGGCTGCCCCTACACGGACACCGACCCGAACGCCCATCTCGCACGCATCTTCGACCTCGCCGAGGCGTTCGACCTGGACGTCGATCTCCATCTCGATTTCGATCTCGATCCCTCCTGGTGGCACCTCGACGAGGTCTGCCGGCAGACCGAGCGGCGCAACTATGGGGGGCGCGTGGCAATCGGCCACGCCACGAAACTCTCCGCACTGCCACCGGAGCGGCTGAGGGCCGCCACCGCGCAGCTGGCCAAGGCTGGCGTTGCCGTCACCGTGCTGCCGGCAACCGATCTGTACCTGATGGGGCGGGAAGCGACCCACAACGCGCCACGCGGGCTGACGCTCGCCCACAAGCTCGCCGCCGACGGCGTGCTGTGCTCGATCGCGACCAACAACGTGCTCAATCCCTTCACGCCGTTCGGCGATGCCTCACTGCTGCGAATGGCGAATTTCTACGCCAACGTCGCGCATGCCTCGGTGAACGACTTCGATACCTGCCTTGATCTCGTGACCGAGCTGCCGGCGCGGCTGATGAACCTTGGGGATTACGGCATCAAGGTCGGAAACCCCGCCGATCTCATCGTGCTCGATACGCAAGACAGCCGCTTCGCCGTCGCCGAGCTGCCGGATGTCGTAATGGGCTTCAAGAGCTGCCGGCAGACTTTTGCGCGGCAACGGCCCACTGTGTTCCGCCCCGGCTCCTGAGCCGCTCTGGACGCATATCTGCATTGAAGCGGGGCGAATTGCCGCGTTTTTTCCGTTAGATGTTACCGTCGATCGTTCTCATGTTCCGAATCCGGTAGAATACCGGATAGTCGATCGGCGCTGATTGCCGATAGCTGAGCATATTGCCAGTCCCGCGGTGCCGTTCAAAGCAGAACCTGCACTGAAGTCTGCATTCAACGGGGAAGCATCGACATGTTCAGCGCATTCAGCAGCATCGACCATCACGCCATTCGAGCGAGAACGCCCGGCGAGGCCGCTATAAAACGGCTCGACGGCATCGGGCATGTCCTGTCAAACCTCGATCTGGTGAGCATCCGGACCCAAGATGACTTGACGCGCATGCTCCTGACGCTCGATACCGCCGACAAGTGTATTCGATCGATCCGCGCAGAATTCCGGACCGAAGTCGCGAACGATCGGCTGGCCCGCAAGGCCGAAGACCTGATGGCGCTGATCGAACGCACCCGCGACGAACTCACTGGCTCTCGCACGGCGAAGTCCTGAGCAGGAGCCGCCCTATTTCTCGCGATTGATCTTCGCCAGGATTCGGTCCGCCTCGGTGCGCCAGTCAGCGTTGCGGGCGAACTCCTTGGTACCCTTCGTTCCGAACAGGCCCTCGTCGGCGAGGTCCGCCACCCAGGCCTGCCGCTCGGCGGTGCCCTGCGCGGACCACGGCGTCAGCCCCGCTTCACGCACGGTCTCGGCGACCTCGCGTACTTCCTCGGCGCGGCGGCGGCCATGCTCGATCACACGCTGGAAGCAATAAGCACCCTGCTTCTCCCAATCGATCATGGGAAAGGTTTCCGCCAGCGAAGCCAGTACCGCATCCTCGACGCCATAGGCGCGCGCGGTAGTGAAGCTTTCGATCACCATGGCCTCCAGGCCCTTGATCATGATGCTGCGACACATCTTCACCGCCGATGAAACCCCGAGCTTGTCGCCCGCAACCTTGGCCGCAAAACCCATCCCGTTCAAAAGCGGCTCCAGCTCCCTGGCCCCGGGACCGCCGAGCAGCAGCGGCACCTTGATGCGATAAGGCGGCACCGACGTCATAACCGCGCCCTCGACATAACGTCCGGCGGCGCCATCAATCAGCGCGGCAGCGCGCTGCTTGGCGGCGGGAGACGCCGAATTGAAATCCAGGAACCAGGTGCCCTGATTGATCGCGGCCGCGCAGGCCTTTGCCACCGGCACGGCCTGGCTCGCGGTGACCGCGGAGATGATGAAATCGGACTTGGCGGTCAGCTCGGCGTGCGAGGCTGCGAGCCCCACACCGAATTTTTCAGCATGCTCGTGCAGCGAACCACCCTGCTCGCCCGCGAGCTTGATGTCAAAGGCTGTGACCTTGATGTCCTGCTGGCGCAAATCCTCGGCCAGAATCCTGCCGACCTCGCCATAACCGACCAGCCCGACCTGCCATCGCTTGGGATCGCCCGCCATCAGTTCAGTCCTCGCGTTGTTGCGTCGAACAGGTCCTCAACCGCATAGCGGCGCGGGATCAGCGCCTGCTGGAACGCGTAGTCGACGATCAACTCCAGCGACCTTCTGTTCGCTTCGATTCCGAACGGAACCAGGTCCGGCGTTGCCGCAGGCCCCGCCTGCGCCTTATTTTGCTTGAGGAGATCATAAATGCCCGAAACTACGTCAGGACGCGATTTCGCTAGCTGCTCGGTCACGACCACGAGATGGTTGACCGGCACGACGCCGCGGCGCGCGTACCATATGGCGGCTTCCGCGGCCGGATCGGGGAACAGCGGCCTCAGCTTGGGATCGTTCGAGGCCTCACCAAGGACGACGTCGAGCTCGCCGTCGAGCAGCATCTGAAGGATCTTCTTGTGCTTCGGCGCGCGCTCGGTGGTGTCGACATATTCGGCGACATGCGGGTCTTCGAACGTGACCCAGCGGATCTTGTCGAGGTTGACGCCGTAGTCGTTGGCGAGGATGCCCCTGATCCAGGCGCCGGTCGTGGTCGTGAACGAACGGATGCCGACGCGCTTGCCTTCGAGATCGGACGGCCCGAGAGTTCCCTGCGCAGAACTATAGAGCGCGTAGGAATGCTGAAAGCGGCCGAGCATTGTGGCAGGCAGCAGCACCAAGGGCTTGCCATGCGCCTTCGCCATCAGATAGGTGACGATCGCCATCTCGCAGACGTCGAAGGCTTGCTCGCGCACCATCGGTTTGAACGCAGTGTTGGTCGGCGTGTAATCGATGAAGTCGAGGTCGAAGCGGTTGGAGCGGAGCTCGCCGCTCTTCACCGCCTGGACATGGGGGTGACTGCCGAGCACGGCCTTCAGCTTGAGACGATCCATCGGCCCACTCCGCTGATTGTTTTAGACGTCCTCGGGATTGTCGACATAGACGAGCCCGGCCTTCGCCAAGGCCTCGCGCATGCTGTACATGTCGAGGCCCAGCTCGCCCGAAGCCAGCCGCTTGCGTTTGCCGCCTTCGTCCGCGTTGCGCTTCCTCGCCTTCTCGGCGACCTCGGCCGCGTAGCGCTTCGGCACCGCCACGACGCCGTCGTCATCGGCCACGATGATGTCGCCGGGATCGAGGTTGACGCCGGCGCAGACCACGGGGACATTGACCGAGCCGAGCGTCGCCTTCACCGTGCCCTTGGCCGAGACCGCGCGCGACCACACCGGAAAGTTCATCTCGTGCAGTGCCCTGACGTCGCGGCAGCCGGCATCGATGATCAATCCCTGCACGCCGCGCGCCTGCAGCGAGGTTGCGAGCAGCTCGCCGAACATGCCGTCGGTGTTGTCGGTGGTGCAGCCCACGACGAGGATGTCGCCCTTCGTGCACTGCTCGACCGCGACATGAATCATCCAGTTGTCGCCGGGCTGCGCCAGCACGGTGACGGCGGGGCCGGCGATCGCCGCGCCGGCCCAGACCGGCCGCAGATACGGCTTCATCAGTCCGAGCCGATCATAGGCCTCGTGCACAGTCGAGACGCCGTACTCCGCCATCCCAGCGGGATCGGCACGCTTGATGTTGCGAACGACGACCGGCTTCATGCCAACTCCTCCGCAACCGTCGGAAACAGCCGCTGATAGGCCTCGCCATACGTCATCGGCACACCGGTGTTACGGCTGCCCTGGATGCCGCGATTGAGTGCGACACGTTCGTAATAGCCCCAGAGATGTTTTTGCGCGGCGAGGATCTGGAACGACTCGTACTTCTCCTTCCAGACCTCGTCGATCTTGAGGAGCAGGTCCGGCTTGTAGTTGCATTGCTCCGGCTGGTGCGGCTCGAACAAAAACACCGGCGGGGCCGAATATTTGTACTGCGCGCCGGGCTTGTGGCCCATCGCCTGCGCGACCACGCGGGTTTCCTGCGCGAAATGCGCCGCGTTCGGATGGTCGAAATTATAGGGATCCTCCAGCGCGTGCGTCAGCACGAAGCTCGGATTGAGCTCGCGGTAGACGTCGACCATGCGGTCGAAATGCGCCTCGGCGAGCTTCAGCGGATAGTCGCCGCAGTCGAAGAACTCGATCTCGGCGCCGAGCAGCTTGGCCGCCCGCTCCGCCTCGTCCTTGCGACCGGCCTTGACCGATTCCAGCGTGGCGCCCTTCTCCTTCCAGGCGAACTGGCTCTCGCCGCGCTCGCCGAAGGACAAGCAGACGATCTTCATGCGATAGCCCTTCTTCGCATGCAGCGCGATGGCGCCGCCGGCACGCCAGACGAAATCGCCCGGATGGGCCGTGATCACGAGACCTGTTTTCATGGGACAAACTCCCCTCTATCGTTCGTCAACGTCATCGGTTCATCGAGTCGCGACAGCGGATTCCTCGCCGTCGAGCACGCGCTTCAGGCGGTCGCCATCGAGTGCGCCTTCCCATTTGGCAATCGCGATGGTCGCGACCGCGTTCCCGATCAGATTGGTTGGCGTCA
Source organism: Bradyrhizobium sp. 23 (assembly GCF_023073295.1). Taxonomy (NCBI): domain Bacteria; kingdom Pseudomonadati; phylum Pseudomonadota; class Alphaproteobacteria; order Hyphomicrobiales; family Nitrobacteraceae; genus Bradyrhizobium; species Bradyrhizobium sp. 23. Next base: position 126,859 of record NZ_JADPJF010000058.1, read on the forward strand.
GCCCCTGCGACATGAGGCGGTGGATGCCGAGCACGAGCGCCACGCTCGTCACCGGAATGCTGCCGGTGGCGGACAAGGTTGCCGCCAGCACGACGAAGGCGGCTCCCGCGATTCCCGCCGCGCCCTTGGAGGTCACGAGCAGGATCAGAAGCAGCTCGATCTGCTCGGCGAGCCCAAACGGCGTGTTGGTCGCCTGTGCCAGGAACACCGAGGCGGCGGCAAGGTAGAGGCAGGTGCCGTCGAGATTGAAGGAATAGCCGGTCGGGATCACCAGCCCAACGACGCTGCGCTCGCAGCCGGCCTGCTCCAGCTTGGTTAGCATCCGCGGCAGCACCGTCTCGGACGATGTCGTGGCGATGCAGATCAAGAGCTCTTCCCAGATGTAACGGATCAGCTTGAGCAGCGAGAAGCCACACAGACGCGCGACCGGGCCGAGCGCCACGATGATGAAGATCACGCAGGTGAGATAAAAGCCGCCGAGGAGCTTGCCCAGCGAGGCCAGCGAGCCGACGCCGAACTTGCCGACCGTGAAGGCGATGGCGCCGAAGGCGCCGATCGGCGCAGCCCACATCACGAATCCGACGATGGTGAATACCATCTTCGCGGCGATGTCGATGAGATAGACCAGCGGCGCGGCGCGCTCGCCGAGCTGCACCAGCGCAAATCCGCACAGTACGGCGATGAAGAGCACCTGGAGGATGTTGCCCTCGGCAAAGGCGCCGACGAACGTCGCGGGCACAATGTTTATCAGGAACGGCACAAAGCCGATCACGCCCGACTGCTTGACATAGGGCTCGATCGCGCTGGCATTGATGCTGGCGGGATCGATGTTCATGCCGACGCCGGGCTTGAGCAAGTTCACCGCAATGAGACCGATGATCAGCGCGATCGTGGTCATGATCTCGAAATAGACGATCGCCTTGACGGCGACGCGCCCGACACGGGCCATATCGGCCATATGCGCGATGCCATGGACCACCGTGCAGAAGATGATCGGCGCGATCAGCATCCGGATCGCCTTGATGAAGGCGTCGCCAAGCGGCTGCATCCTGGCGCCCCCCTCGGGATTGACGATCCCAAGCGCGATTCCGGCCGCCATGGCGATCAGCACCTGGATCCAGAGCTCCTTCCACCAGGCGCGGCCGCGCGGCTTGTCGATCGCGAGCGCCGTCATTGGTCGAACTCGAACAGCCGCGCTGGATTATCGACGAGGATCTTCTGCTGATACTCCGGCTCCGGCGCGAACAGCGGGATCAGGTCGACGAGATCGCCGTCGTTCGGCATCGCCTTGACATTGGGATGCGGCCAATCGGTGCCCCAGATGACGCGGTCGGGCGCCGTCTCGACAATTTTTCGCGCGAACGGCACGGCGTCGGTGAACGGCGGACCGGCCGATGACACCCGCTCCGAGCCGCAGATCTTGACCCAGCATTTCTCGTCGCGCTGCATCAGCTCGACCAGGATCTTGAACGGCAGCTGGTCGAGCCCTTCGGACGCCTTCACCCGTCCCATATGGTCTATGGTGTAGCTCAGCGGCAGCCTTATCAGCGTGTCGGCATGTTCAGGCAGGTCGATCGCATCGAAATGCAGATCAATATGCCAGCCGAGCGGTGCGACCAGCGCGACGATGCGGTCGAACACCTGCTTGTCCGGGACCCCGCCGAGATGGCGGACGAAATTGAAGCGGCAGCCGCGGAAGCCGCCCTCATGCAGCACGCGAAGCTCGCGCTCGGTGATGGTGTCGTCGATATTGGCAACCGCGCGATAGGCCCCGTTGCTCTGCGCGATGGCGTCAAGCGCCACCGTGTTGTCGGTGCCATGCACACTCGCATTGACGATGACGGCACGTCCAACGCCGAGCTTGGCATGCAGCGCGCGGAAATCCTCGAGCGGCGCATCCGGCGGCGTGTAGGAACGCTCCGGCGCGTAAGGGTATTTCGCGCCGGGCCCGAAGATGTGGCAATGCGCATCGCAAGACAGGTTCGGCAGTCTGAACTTCGGCGTGCGCGTGTCCGGATCGGGCGGCGGAATGGTCGGCGTGTACATCATTGCCATCGGATAAACCGCCGAACCAGATCGTGTCTTCAAGTCTTGCTGCTGACGACCGGCCGTCGCCGTGCTGGCGCCTGATCCAGCGCCGGCGCCTGGAACGCGGCCACGGTGGCTTGCACCAATTGCTCGATGGCACTTGCGGCATCGCTGCCGTCGGCCTCGCCGCGCGACAGGCGCGAGACGCGATCCGGCGTCACCAGCGAATAATAGAGTGCGCCAAGCAGGAAGTGGCTGCGCCAGACGATATCGGTGCGCGGAACGTGCGGCAGGCTTTCGTGAACAGCATCGATGAAGGCGTGGCTGGTGTCGTCAAAAGTCTGTGCGATGATCTTTCGCGCGACTTCATTGCCCTCCGCGGACATCACCGCGCGCAGCCGCGTGAACCGCGCCCCGCCCCCGGCAAGATCACTGCCCGAGGTGAAGGCCGGCACGACATAGGCCCGCACCACCGCTTCGAGCCGGTCCTGGAGATCGCGCACGCGCTTGGCGGCCGCGAGCAGCTCGGAACGGCGCAAATTCATTGGCCCGCAATGGCGCCGGTAGATCTCCAGCAGCAGGCCGTCCTTGGTCTTGAAATGATAGGTGACGCTGCCGGGATTGGCGCCGGCGGCCTGTGCGATATCGCGCACCGACACGGCGTTGAAGCCGTTGGTGGCGAACAGCTCCTCGGCCGCGGCGAGGATCGCCTCGCGCATGTTCGGCTTGCGGGCCGTTTCCTTGCTGGCGGGGTTGCGGATCATGTGATTTGTACTATCGTACAAAAGATCAGGTCTCGTCAACAAAAACCATGGATGACACCCGGAAAGGCCGAGAGACCGCCGCTGGGTGCAAAGGAGTGCTGGGAAATGCTGGGTTTCAACAAGACCATCAGCGGTCTGATGGTGGGCGCCGGTCTGCTGCTCGCGGGGACCGCCGCACAGGCCGACAAATATCCGAGCAAGCCGGTCCACATCCTGGTGCCTTATGCGGCCGGCGGCGCCGTCGACGTGCTCGCGCGCACCTTGGCTCAGGCGCTGGCCGGGACTTGGGGCCAGCAGCCGGTGATCGACAATCGTCCCGGCGCCGGCGGAATCGTCGCGTCCCAAGCGCTGACGCAGGCCGCGCCCGACGGCTACACGCTGATCCTCGTCGCGAGCGGCCATCCACTCAACCAGTTCATCTATCCGAGCGTGCCCTATGACACGTTCAAGGATTTCACCGCGATCAGCGAAGTCGCCTCCTCCCCGCTCGCGATCGTCGTGGCCAAGGACAGCCCCTATAAGACGCTCAGTGATCTCCTCATCGCGGCGAAGAAGGAGCCGGATAAGCTCTCCTACGGCATGTCCGGCAACGGCACCTCGGCGCACCTTGCCGGTGAGCTGCTGAAATACATGTCCGGCACCAAGATCGTCGCGATCCCCTACAAGGGCGGCGCCCCCGCGCTGACTGCCGTGATCGCCGGCGACATCCCGCTCAGCATCAATCCGCTTGCGGAGGCCATCAGCCAGATCGAAGGCGGCGCGGTGCGCGCGCTCGCGGTGACCTCGGCCGAACGCTCCAAGGCGCTGCCCAATGTTCCGACCGTCGCGGAGTCGAGTGTGCCGGGTTACGACGTCTCCGTCTGGTGGGGCGTTCTTGGCCCGGCAAAAATGCCGCCGGATATCGTGGCGAAGCTCGAAACCGATCTGAAGGCGGCGTTGCAGGACCCGAACGTACTGTCGACGCTCGGCAAGATCGGCGCGGCCCCGGTCGGCTCATCGTCGAGGGATTTCGGCGCCTACATGCATGCCGAGGCGACCAAATGGGAGCCGGTGCTGAAGGCCGCCGACATCCGCGCGCAGTGAGGTGCTTCGCATGAGGACCAGCGCGCTGGACACGATCCAGCGCCAGGCAGGCTTGCGCGGCGCCACGAAGGCCGACGCGCAAGTAGGTCAATTGCGTGCGCTCGCCCGCATCTTCTCCGGCGGCGCGGGACGCCGCACGAAATCGGCGTCATCGTCGCCTCCTCCCGACGGGATCAGGATCGCGCGCTCGCGCGGCAGCGCTTCCGGCATCTCGTCCCGGATGAAGGCGATGAGCTTCTCCCTCATCTCGCAGCGCAGGTCCCAGGACTGCGGCGCGTTCCTGGCGCTGACGAGGGCGCGGAGCTCGATGGTGCGAGCATCCGCGTCAACGACCTGGAGATTGACCACCTCGCCGTCCCAGAGCTTGGACTCCTTCACTGCTTCTTCCAGCCAGCGCCGGATCCGCGGCACGTCGGCACGATAATCGACATGAAACGCAATCACGCCGATCAGGGACGCAGTGTCGCGGGTCCAGTTCTGGAATGGCTTTTCGATGAAATAAGACAGCGGCACCACCATGCGGCGCCAGTCCCACAGCCGGATCACCACATAGGTCGCGGCGATGTCCTCGACCCAGCCCCACTCGTTCTCGATGATGACGGCATCCTCGATGCGGATCGGCTGGGTGATTGCGATCTGCATGCCCGCGATCAGATTGCTCAGCAGCGGCCGGGCGGCAAGACCAACGATGATACCGGCGGCACCGGCGGAGGCGAACAGGCTGACGCCGTATTGCCTGACCGAGTCGAATGTCATCAGCGCGGTCGACACCGTGATGATGACGATGATGATATCGGTGACGCGCTTGAAGACGCGGACCTGGGTGACGTGCTTGCGCGCGACAAAATTCTCGGTGACGTCGCGAAAGTTCTGGAGATACCGTGCCGCGCTCATATCCACGATCCGGATCGAGATCCAGCCGATCAGCGCAATGAAGGCGACGACGAACAGGCGCGTCAGCGGCGTGCGGAAGGCGTCGTCCAGCGGCGCGAGCGGCAGCACCAACGCTACGGCGGCAAGACTGAGGGCCAGCTGAGTTGGGCCCGCGGTGCGGGCGATGAACACGCTCACGAGCGGGAGGCGGGTTCCGAAGGCGCGGTTGAACAGCCAAACCGAAAGGCGATAGATCGACAGGGCGATCAGGATCGCGCCCAAGACTAGAGTGAGGCCGACGAACCACGACGGGATCCACCCGAACATCCTGTCGATGTCGGCCAAAAGGGTCTGCCAATCCATTAATGTCCCCGCATTGCATCCGCGCTTGCGTTCAACGCGTTTCAGCGTCGTTCGCTCCCCCGCTCGGTGCAATGCAGCATCCCTCTGGTGCAATCATCGCCGAACTGCGCTATTTGTGGTCAATCATGACTCGACGGACCGGCAGCGCCGATCTTCCCCTTCACACCGGCCGGGTTCCACCCTGGCTGGCGACCCGCATGTCGTCGCTCGGCGCGATCGTCACACAGGCGATCGTGCATCACTACGGACGCGATGCATTCCTCCAGCGGCTCTCGCACCCGTTCTGGTTCCAGTCGTTCGGCGCCGTCATGGGGATGGATTGGCACTCCTCCGGCATCACGACGTCGGTGATTGGCGCGCTGAAGCGCGGGCTGGGACCGCTCCAGGACGAGCTCGGAATCTACGTCTGCGGCGGGCGTGGCCAGCACTCGCGCAAGACCCCGGACGAGCTGATGCAGCTCGGCGACCGAATCGGCTTCGACGGCGCAAAGCTCACGCGTGCGAGTCGCCTCGTGGCGAAGGTTGACAGCGCCGCGGTCCAGGACGGCTTTGACCTTTACCTGCACGGCTTCTTCGTCACCGCCGACGCCAAATGGACCGTGGTGCAGCAAGGCATGAACGGCGACAAGCGGCAGGCCCGCCGCTATCACTGGCATTCCGAGGCGCTGAAGAGTTTTGTCGACGCACCGCACAGCGCGATCGACGGGCCGCGGCAAGGCGAGATCGTCAACCTCACCGACCATCGCGCCGAGATCTCGCGCACCGCGCAGCTCGAGCTTCTGAGCGATCTCGGCCCGGATCGTATCCTTTCCGAATTCGAGCGGCTCACCGGAACTGCGCCCGCGCCCGCACAGGCGACGCTGCCGCACCTGATCATGCCCGGGCATCACGACGTGCGGCCGAAGGACGTGTTTGCGCGCCGCCTGCACGGCACACTCGCTGCTGCGGCCGAGCGCGGCCCGGTCGACTTTCCGGAGCTGCTGCTGACTCCCGGCGTTGGCGCTCGCACCGTTCGTTCGCTGGCGATGGTCGCCGAAGTCGTGCACGGCGCGCCCTACCGCTTCAACGATCCCGCGCGCTTCTCGCTTGCCCACGGCGGCAAGGACCGGCATCCCTACCCTGTTCCACTCAAGGTCTATGACGAAACCATTCGCGTGCTGAAGGGGGCGATTCAGAACGCAAAGCTCGGGCGCGAGGAAGAGATGCAAGCCATCAAGCGCCTCGACGACCAGGCGCGGCGGCTGGAGCGCACCGCGCATGGGCCATCCGTCGAATCCTATATCGCCGGAGAGCGTGCGGCCTCGCCCGATCTCGACGGCCGTTCCGTGTTCGGCTGGGAGCGTGATCTCGGGTCGACAAAAAAGCAGACCGGCTGAAAGCCGGTCCGCGAGTTCAGCGGGAAGGAACGCCGCTCTCAGGTCTCGTCGGTGCCCGGCTCCTCGTCGAGCCGGTTGGCCGAGTGGTCCTGATATTGTTCGGTCTGGATCGCCTTGCCGTCCATGCCGCGAATGTCCGAGTGCTGCGCCTTGTCGCGGTTTGACAGCACCATGTTGTCGCCGATCTTCTCCTTGGGCACGTCCGTCATGGCGCCGCTGCCGTCGCCCTTGCCGTGCATGCCCGATCTGAAATGCGTCTTGCTGCCACGACCACCTGGCATCTTTTTCTCCTCTTGCTTTGATCGCCCGTGCAGCTCAATGCTTCTGCTGTGCCGGCGTCGGTTTCGGCGGCTTGTGTCCGCTTTGGCCGGAATCATTGTGCTTGTTGTGATCGCTTTCCTGGTTGAGGCCGCCTCGGCTCACCGGGAATTCACTCTGTCGCGCCTCAGGTCGCGCCCGGTGAACGGCCGTATTCTCCGGATTGTGGCCGAGGGCGCGCTCAAGCTCTCGCGCGTCTGGAACATCCGGCTTGCGCTCGAGGATGCGAACCTGTTGCTCGTGGGTCTTCTTGCCTTGCATGCTCGTCCTCCGGAGCTATCGGCCTCTTCGGTGCGTGCCACTGCGTGCGATGTCCTTGTCGATGTCGCCAGCGGCGTTCACGTCGTTCTCGACGTCGCCTTCGATCGTGTTCTCGCCCAAGGCGTCCTCGAGGTCCTCAGGCGAGATACCGGCCATCGTTGCGCCCTTCGATCCGCCGATCATGGGGTTATTTTGCATATCCTTTTCCGTCGGTGCGTAGAGTTTGGGTTGCTTGTTGGTCATGCCTCACCTGCCTCCGCCTTTTCCGGCCTCGTCATGCCTGTGGTGTGAATCGTGCTCGCCACCTCCGCCGGAGACGCGGCTGTGGTTGCGCTGCGGGTCGTCCGCCGCGGGCTTCTTCACTTCGAGCGGTGCCTTCGCATTCTCATGCGATGCGCCTGGTCCGCCCTGACGGATGCTGTTCGGTGTCTTGGTGGATGTCGACATGAGGGTCCGCTCCTCAGCGATCTTGCTGATAGCCTTGGTTGGTGGTGTTCTGCTTGATGTTGCCCTGCTGCCCTTGCTGGTCCGGATTTTGCGCACGCTGCTGGCCGCGCGGGGCAGTCGAGGACACTTGCTTGCTGTCGCCGGTTCCCTTCGGACTTTGATTCTCGGCGGGAACAGGTGGCATCTTGCCGGTCATGATGCTGTCTCCTGTTGTTGATCTGCGACATCGACCGGAGGAACTCGTCGCGGCTTTCGATGTCGCAAAAACAACTAGAGCAACGGCATGCCGTTCCTACCGACGAGTGCAGAGAAATTTTCCGCAAGGTGTAAGTCTCAGCAGGCCACTGGCTGGGAACGAACCAACATCGATCCAGCTGATGCTGTCGCCTGTGCTGCGTGGCCGTCGGGCGCGACAGGGAGGTTCGCGATCGCTCGCATGCCCGGTCGCTTGCGCCAGTGGATCTGAGACACGTCCACAGCAAAGCCAAGCCGCGGCCATCGCACAAACAACGCTTCCAGGGCACACGCTGCCTCGATGCGCGCGAGTTGATGGCCGAGGCAGAAATGGATGCCCGTTCCGAAGGACATGTGACGGTTCGGCTTGCGCGCGGGATCGAGGCTCTCGGGGCGCTCATGCATCGCCGGGTCCATGTTCGCGGCGGCGAGCATCACCATGACGCGATCGCCCTTCTTGAGACGCACGCCCGCGAGCTCGATATCCCGCCTCACATAGCGGGGCTTGGAGAACTGCACCGGCGACACGAAGCGCAGGAATTCCTCCACCGCAAGCCCGACGCGGCTCCAGTCCTGTGCCAGCCAGTCGCGGACGCCGGGATTTCTGAGGAGCTCGTAGACAGAACCGCTGATGAGATGCGTGGTGGTCTCGGAGCCCGCCGCGAGCAGTAGGAACACCATCGACACCATTTCGTCCGGCGTGATCTGGCCGCCCTCGCGCTCGACCTGAACCAGCTCCGCGATCAGGCCTTCGCCGCCCCGCACGCGGGCAATCTGCAGCTGCCGTTCGAGGTAGGCTCGCATCTTGCGGAACGCGAACAGCATGCGGAAGAAGCTGGCGACGTTCGTAAGTGAGGACATCGTATTGGCCCAGGCGATGAAGCGGGGGCGATCGGCCAACGGCAATCCGAGCAGCTCGGAGATCACCGCGAGCGGCAGGATGCGCGCATAGCGCTGGACGAGATCGGCCGGGCTTCCTGCCAGGAACAGCTCGTCGGCGAGCCCGTCCGCGATGGCGCGGATGCGCGGCTCCATCGCGACGATCGCGCGGCGGCGGAAGGCCTCGTCAACAATGCTGCGCAGCCTTGTGTGGTCAGGCTCGTCCATTGTCAGCATGTTGTTGGCGATGGTTCTGACGTAGTTCGGCATCCACCAGCGTAAACCCGCGACGTCCCCATCCTCCTTGCGCAGCGTGAAATCGGTGCCGTCCTTCAGGACCTGCGCGGTGGCCTCATGGGTCGTGGTGATCCAAACATCGCCGACGAGAGGAAATCGCGCCGCGACCACAGGACCGGACATGCGCAACGTTGCGATCGCCTTGGGCAGATCGCGAAAGAAGGCCTCGCTGGTGAAATCGAGGCGTGGTGCCATGTGATCACCGAAGCGGTTGACGGGGTCTCACCAAGACGGTGCACGACGCCGCCCGCGCAAGGGAACCCGGAACCTCCGCTTCGGCTTCGGTGCAGGCGTGAGAGTCGAGTTTACCCCCGCCCCGGCGAACGCGGGCCGATCTTGCGCTGCTGCTGGTTGGTGTAGGCGTCCCAATTGCTCCAGCTGCCGTTGCTGAGGCTTCGCAGGTCGGTGGTGAGCGGACGGCGCGTGCGCTTGTCGTGATCGGCGATCACGCGCTCGGATTGCACGATCTTGCGCTTGAGTTCCCCGAGCGCCTTCTGGGTCTGGCCGTTCCGCTTCGAAGACGCGATCTCGCCCATCGTGAAGCGCGCGGTTTCGAGCGCCTTCAACTCGGCGCGGTTCTTCTTCAACTGAACCCGGTGCCAGGCGATATTGCTGTCGCTGTCCGCAACCATGTGGGAACTCCGCTGATTCGTTCCCACAGTGTATCGCGTGCCGAATCGACGCCGCAACGGGCGCGCGGCGGCGAAAATACGGTCTTCTTGCGCGGGGGTTCCGGGCTCAGCGCTCGGCGAAGGCCTTTTCGACCACGAATTGGGCCGGCTCGCCGTGATTGCCCTCGACAAGACCCCGCTCGCCGAGGAGCACGCGGGTATCCGCCACCAGCGCCGGGCTGCCGCAGATCATGACGCGATCGTGGGCCGCCTCCAGTGCCGGCAGGCCGATGTCGGAAAACAGCTTGCCCGACGTGATGAGATCGGTGATGCGCCCGCGATTGCGGAAGGGATCGCGCGTCACGGTCGGATAGTAGATCAGCTGGTTGCGGATGTACTCGCCGATCAGCTCGTCCTTGGGCAGCGTCTCGGTGATCATCTCGCCATAGGCGAGCTCCTTCACGTGTCGGCAACCGTGCAGCAGCACGACCTTCTCGAACCGCTCGTAGGTTTCGGGGGCCTTGATCACGCTCAGGAACGGCGCAAGACCCGTACCGGTGCCGATGAGGTAGAGGTTGCGGCCGTCCTCCAGATTGTCGATCACCAGCGTGCCGGTGGCCTTGCGGCTGACGATGATCTCGTCGCCTTCCTTTAGATGCTGGAGCCGTGAGGTGAGCGGGCCGTCCGCGACCTTGATCGAGAAGAACTCCAGCGTGTCCTCGTAATTGGCGCTGGCGACGCTGTAGGCCCGCAGCAGCGGCTTCTCGCCGACCTTGAGCCCGATCATGGTGAATTCGCCGTTGCGGAAGCGGAAGGTCGGGCTGCGGGTGGTCTTGAAGGAGAACAGCGTGTCGGTCCAGTGGTGGACGCTCAAAACGGCTTCCTGATTGAAATTGCTCATCTCACCCTTCCGTGGCGCGTCGTGGCGGTTTTCAAGGCGGCAGCTATGCGTCGTTTGTATACGATCATTTGTATACTAATGAATAATCCGGCTTGATCCCGCGGTCAAGGCTGCCCAAGATCGGAAGCGTTGCAGTTAAGGACAAGGACCCATTCCATGGCGCATGACGCACCCCAGGCCACCGGACCCTCGAAGCTCGTGATCCGCAATATCGGCCTGATCCTGTCCGGCGCGCTGGAAAAGCCGATCCTGGACGGCGACACCATCGTCGCCGAGAACGGCAAGATCACCGCGATCGGCCGCTTCAAGGACCTCAACACCGAAGGCGCGACCACCATCGTCGAGGCCAACGGCACCACGGTGGCGCCCGGCCTGATCGACAGCCATGTCCACCCTGTTGCGGGCGACTGGACGCCGCGCCAGAACCAGATCGGCTGGATCGACAGCAATTTGCATGGCGGCGTCACCACGATGATTTCCGCCGGCGAGGTGCATATGCCCGGCCGCCCGCGCGACGTCGTGGGGTTGAAGGCGATGGCCATCTTCGCGCAGCGTGCATTCTGGAATCTGCGGCCTGGCGGCGTGAAGGTTCACGCCGGCGCGCCTGTGATCGAGTGCGAGATGGTGGAGGAGGACTTCAAGGAGTTGGCCGCAGCCGGCGTCAAGCTGCTCGGCGAAGTCGGCCTGGGCGGCGTCAAGGACGGCCCCACGGCGCGAAAAATGGTCGGCTGGGCCCGCAAATATGGCATCCAGAGCACGATCCACACCGGCGGTCCTTCGATCCCCGGCTCCGGATTGATCGACAAGGATGTGGTGCTTGAGGCAGACACCGACGTGGTTGGCCACATCAATGGCGGTCACACCGCGCTTCCCGACGACCAGATCCGCTGCATCTGCGAGGGCTGCAAGCGCGGCCTCGAGCTCGTTCACAATGGCAACGAGCGCTCGGCACTGTTCACGTTGCGCATTGCGCGCGAAATGGGCGATCTGCACCGCGTCATCCTCGGCACCGATGCGCCGGCCGGCTCCGGCGTGCAGCCGCTCGGCATTCTCCGCATGGTGTCGATGCTGTCCTCGCTTGGCGACCTCCCGGCCGAGGTCGCGTTTTGCCTGGCCACCGGCAACACGGCGCGGATGCGCGAATTGGATTGCGGCCTGATCGAAGTGGGCCGCTCGGCCGATTTCGTCATCATGGACAAGGCGCAGCACTCGGCCGGCAAGAACATTTTGGACAGCGTCCAACTCGGCGACCTCCCCGGCATCGGCATGACCATCATTGACGGTATCGTGCGCACCCAGCGCAGCCGCAACACCCCGCCGGCCGGCAGGGTGCCCGAGGTGGTGGCGAAGTGACGCAGCCGGAGCGGCTC
>NZ_JADPJF010000058.1:138746-142030 GCF_023073295.1 Bradyrhizobium sp. 23
CGTGCTCCCTTGACAGCATTGAACAAGTCGTCGGCCTGCTGCGTCTAACGCAGGCAGTTCATTGCTGGAACGCCGAGGGAGACATGAAGAATTCGTCGCGGATTGCCGCCGGTGTTGCCGGTGCGGTCGGAGGTTATGTCGCGACCTTTGTGCTGTTTTCAGTGCTCGATCTGGGCAACCGGGCGGACCCGATCACGTCTGGCCTGTTGGCACTGTTCGTCTACTCACCCATCGGAGCGATCGCTGGCGTGGTGCTTGCCAGCTGGCTGGTGACGCGTTCCGGCACGGATGCAGGCAATAGCGGTCTCGCGCGCAACAGCCTGAACTCGCTTGGTGTCGTGGTCCTGCTTTGCGTGGCCGCCGCCGCCACCTACCTGGGCGTCGCGTACATGACGGCCACGCCCTGGCTCAACCGAAACGGTGCCACTCCTGCGCTCGTCTTCGAGGTTCGCCTTCCGGCCGGCGCAACCGTGCCGAAGTCACCGCAAGATATCACCATCGAATTGCAGACGGACCTCAACACCATGCCGGGCGAATCGAACGCAGCTGGCTTCCATAGTGACGGCGATCAGCCCGTCATCGCAGGCGAAGTCGAACTGGCGTTCCGAACCTCGCACCGGCAACTCGCCGTCAACATCCAGGGACAGCCCAGCCGAATCTACCCGATCGGATTGACGGCCTCGGCTCCGCATACGCCGGAGTTCGGAACGTGGCGGCGGCTCGCCGATGGCAGCGAAATCCGCTATCGCGCAAAATGGCCGGGGAAGACGTAGCAGGATCACCGCGGTTTCGCTATCTCACAACGCACATAGGTCTGGCGCTTGCCCGGCCCGACCGGGCTGTTGTCCATCACCAGCTTGCCGTTCGCGGCAATGGAAACCCGGGGACTGGAGCGATACTTCTCACCCTCGCCTTCGCAGGCGAGCTTCATTTTCCAGGCGAGCTTCCCGTCGGCAGTGATCTCGCTGGCGCGGCACCGGGTCTCGTACCAATAGAGACGGTTGCCGCCCTCGATGCTCATGCAGTTGGCGCTGTCCTCGTCGCGGCAATCCTTTTTGGTTGACGCCCAGAACCCCTCATAGGCTTGCGCCGCCAGGGCGGGAGCAGACTGGCCCGCCAGCATCACACTCATGCTCAGAGCCATAGCAAACCGGGTCGCCGCTCTCATGTCAAAAACCTCGACAAGACCTTCACCGAGGTTAGTCGCGCCTCACCGCAGCTTGTTCAACAGCGCCATCAGCATCTCGCGCTCCTTTGCCTCGAGCGGCGCCAGCGTCTCTCGTGTGATCGCAAGCGCATTCGGCGCGACCTTTTCCGCCAATTGCTGGCCCGCGCGCGTCAGGCTGACCAGAAGCCGCCGTCCATCCTCCGGATCCTGGCTGGTCTCGGTGAGGCCGCGCGCCGTCAACCGATCGATCACGCCCTTGATGGTCGCCACGTCCATCGCAGTCAGGCGCCCGAGCTGGTTCTGCGAGCATGGCCCGGCCTCGGCGAGCTTCGACAGCGCCGCCCATTGCGTCGGCGTAATGTTGGTGCCGATCTCGCGAGAGAAGATCGCGCTGTGGCGCTGCCAGACCTGGCGAAGGATGAAGCCGACCTGCTCGTCGAGCACATAAGGCGGCTTTGCCGGTTTGACGCTTTTCTTCGCCGCGACGCTTCTCGCCATCCGCTCGATGCCCTTGCCCTTTGCCTTCACAACGACAGATGCGCGTCGCGGATATCCGGACGCGCGTCGAGCTCGGCCATGGTGCCGCCGAAGCAGATGCGGCCGCGCTCGATGATATAGGCGCGATCGGAGATCAGCCGCGCAAAATGCAGATTCTGCTCGGAGACGACGATGCTGACGCCCTCCTTCTTCATGGTCAGGATGGCCTCGACCATCTGCTCCACGATTTTCGGCGACAGGCCTTCCGAGGGCTCATCCAGCAGCACCAGCGATGGATTGCCCATCAGCGTGCGCGCGATGGTGAGCATCTGCTGCTCGCCGCCGCTCATGCGGCCGCCCGGGCGATTTTTCATCTCGCCGAGGTTAGGGAACAGCGAAAACAGCTTGTCGCGAGTCCAGTGCGGCGCGTTCGGGCGCTTCGGCTGGCGGCCGACCTCGAGATTCTCTTCCACCGTCAAATCGGTGAAGATACGCCGCTCCTCCGGCACGTAACCAAGCCCATCCCGCACGATCTCATGTGTCGGACGCGCCGAGACATCCTTGCCTTCGAACATGATCCGCCCCGACCGCTGCGCGACGAGCCCGACGATCGAGCGGAACGTCGTCGACTTGCCGGCGCCATTGCGGCCGAGCAACGCCACGACTTCCCCCTGGCCGACCTCGAACCCGATGTCGAACAGGATATGCGCCGGGCCGTAATGACTGTTGAGATCCTGTACTGTGAGCTTCATGCCGATGCTCCCTCGCGATGCCCGGCCTCGTAAAGCAGGCCCTCGCCGAGGTAGACCGCCTGCACTTGCGGATTGCCGCGGACCTGGGCGGGCGAGCCCTCGGCGATCAGCGTGCCGCGGTTGAGCACGATGATGCGGTCGGCGTGCTCGAACACCACGTCCATGTCGTGCTCGGTGAAGAGAACGCCGATCGATTTTTCCCGGGCGATCTGCGCGGTCAGCCGCATCAAATCGACCCGCTCGCGCGGCGCCATGCCGGCGGTCGGCTCGTCCATCAGCAGCAGCTTTGGCTGGTTGGCGAGCGCGACGGCGAGCTCGAGCCGCTTGAGATCGCCATAGGCAAGCTCGCCGCAGGGGCGATCGGCGTAACCGCCCATGCCGACCAGCTCGAGCAGTCGCCCGGCTTCGCCGCGGTCGAAGTTCGGCGCCGAGCCCCAAAGATTGTACAATTGCTTGCCATGCGAGATCAGCGCGACTTGCACGTTCTCGCGCACCGTCATGGTCGCGAAGGTCGCGGTGATCTGGAAGGTGCGACCCACGCCCATCCGCCAGATCTCGCGCGGCTTCCTGCCGGTTGTGTCCTCGCCGAGCAGGCGGACGTGGCCGGTATCAGGCTTGTTCTGGCCATTGAGCATGTCGAAACAGGTGCTCTTGCCCGCGCCGTTCGGTCCGATCAGCGCCAGGATTTCACCGGCGCGCAGCGAGAACGAGACGCCGCGCACGGCATGGACGCCGCCATAGGATTTGGTCAGTCCTTCGACCGCGAGAAGTGGGGGCGCGACGCTCATTCGGCGGACTCGATCGGCTTGGCAAGCAAGGGTGACCCCGGCGGCGACGTCTTCCTGCGGCGCTGCGCTAACATCTCCAGCATGCCGACGATGCCCTTG
>NZ_JADPJF010000058.1:142103-166030 GCF_023073295.1 Bradyrhizobium sp. 23
GGAAGACGACGACGATCAGAACGATGAAACCGCCGAGCACGAGTTTTGACAGGTCGGTCTGACTGACCAGCCAGATGTTCAAGGCCTTGTAGACGATGGCGCCGATCACCGCGCCCGACACCGTCTCGACGCCGCCGAGCAGCACCATGACAAGGGCGTCGACCGAGAGCGAGATGCCGAGATTGTCCGGAAAGACGCTGCCCTTGAGGTAGGCGAACAGCGCGCCGCCAATGCCCGCGGTCGTGCCCGCGATCACGAAGGCGGTCCACTGGATGCGCTTGGTGTTGATGCCGACCGCTTCGCTGCGCAGCAGCGAGTCGCGCGTCGCCCTCAGCGCATAGCCGAACGGCGAGAACACCATGGCCCGCAAAGCGATCGTCACGAGCGCCGCAACACCGAGCGACAGCCAATAGAAATGCGATGGGCTCGCCGCCCAGCTCGAGGGCCAGACGCCCAGGATGCCGTTGTCGCCGCCGGTGACGCTCACCCACTGGAACGCGATCGACCAGACGATCTGCGCGAAGGCGAGCGTCAGCATCGCAAAATAGACGCCGGAGAGCTGCACCGCGAAGAAGCCGAACACGGCAGCGCCCATGCAGCCGAGCAGCGGACCGAGCAACAGGCAGACGATCATCGGCAGTCCCGCCATCTTGGCGAGGAAAGCGACGCCGTAGGCGCCGAGGCCGAAATAGGCGGCGTGGCCAAAGGACGCGAGCCCGCCGACCGACATCAGGAAGTGCAGGCTGACGGCGAAGATCACCGAGATCGCGATCTCGGAGCCGACGGTGAGCGCATAGTTGCCGGCGAACAGCGGCAGCGTCGCCGCAACGACGAGCGCTGCAAACGCAGCCAACCGCTCATTCGACGTCAGCGGTCGCCAGGGATTGACGGTGAGACCGGGCGTCTTGCGGGCCGGCGCCTCGGGCCTGCCGAACAAGCCCCAGGGCCGCACGATCAGCACCACCGCCATCACCAGGAAGACCAGGATGATAGAGATTTTTGGAAAGATCAGGATGCCGAAGGCGTTGAGCTCGGAGACCAGCACAGCCGCGACGAAAGCGCCGATGATGCTACCGAGGCCTCCGATCACCACGACGACGAAGACCTCGACGATGATGCGCAAATCCATCGCATGATGCACGGCATCGCGTGGGATCTGGAGCGCACCGCCGAGAGCGGCGAGGAAAACGCCGACCGCAAACACGCTCGTGAACAACCATTTCTGATTGACGCCCAGCGCCGCGACCATGTCGCGGTCCTGCGTCGCTGCGCGCACCAGAACGCCCCAGCGCGTGCGCTGGAACAAGAGCCAGAGAATGCCGAGCACGACCGGTCCGAGCACGATCAGAAACAGATCATAGCTCGGAATGTTCTGGCCGAAGAAGTCGATCGCCCCCTTGAAGCCGGGCGCACGGCGCCCCACGAGATCGTCTGGGCCCCAGATCAGGACGACGAGGTCCTCGACCATCAAGGTCAGGCCGAAGGTCGCAAGCAGCTGGAACAGCTCGGGCGCGTGATAGATGCGCCGGAGCAGCACCATCTCGACGATGACGCCGATCAGCGCCACCGCGAACGCCGCCGCCACGATGCCGCCCCAGAAGCCGAATGCACCTGACAGCCGCTCCGTCAGCGTGAAGGCGACATAGGCGCCGATCATGTAAAAGGCGCCATGCGCAAAATTCACGATCCGCGTCACGCCAAAGATGATCGACAGGCCCGACGCCACCAGGAAAAGCGACGCTGCGCTGGCGAGACCGGTCAGAAACTGTACGACGTAAAAGGCCATCTGCGGTCCGGGTTAAGCGTAAGTCGCAATATTAGGCTTCATCCTTCGAGACGGCGCTACGCGCCTCCTCAGGATGAGGTCCGGGACCCTCATGGTGAGGAGCGCGGCTGCGCCGCGCGTCTCGAACCACGAGGCCCCGGTCTCACTTTGGATCAATCCTTCGGACGCAGCTTCTCGACTTCGGCATCACTTGGTAGATAGTCCGCGCCCTTCTTGTAAGACGAGTCCACCATCACGCCCTTACCGTCCTTCAGCGCGGTCTTGCCGACATAGGCACCGAGCGTCGACTGGTGATCGATCTTGCGGAAGGTGATCTCGCCCAGCGGCGACGGCATCGAAAGTCCTTCCGCCGCAGTGATCAGCTTCTCCGGATCGGTCGAATTGGCCTTCGCCAGGATCGCCGCCGCCGACTTGATGGTCTGGTAGCCAACGATCGAGCCGAGGCGCGGATAGTCGTTGTACTTGGCCTGATAGGCCTTCAGGAACGCGTCGTGCTCGGGCGTCTTGATCGAGTACCAGGGATAGCCGGTGACGATCCAACCCTCGGGCGTCTCCTCCTTGAGCGGATCGAGATATTCCGGCTCACCGGTGAGGAACGAGACGACCTCGCGTCCCTTGAACAGGCCGCGGGTGTTGCCTTCGCGCACGAGCTTGACGAGATCGGCGCCGAAGGTGACGTTGAGGATCGCTTCGGGATTGGCCGCGGCAACCGCCTGCACCACCGGACCGGCGTCGATCTTGCCCTGCGGCGGCCACTGCTCATCAACCCACTGGATGTCGGGCCGCTTCTCCGACATCAGCTTCTTGAATACGGCAACCGCGGACTGGCCGTATTCATAGTTCGGCGCGATCGTCGCCCAGCGCTTTGCGGGCAGCTTGCTGGCCGCTTCCACCAGCATCGCGGCCTGCATGTAGTTCGAAGGACGCAGTCGGAACGTGTACTTGTTGCCTTTCGACCAGGTGATGGCGTCCGTCAGAGGCTCGGCCGCCAGAAAGAACACCTTCTTCTGGTTGGCGAAGTCGCTGACCGCAAGACCGATGTTCGACAGGAACGTACCCGTCAGCATCGCCACGCCCTCGCTCGACACCAGCTCGTTGGCCGCGGTCTGCGCATCTGCCGGCTTGCCACCATCGTCCTTGGAGACGACGATGAGCTTCTTGCCGTTGATGCCACCGGCCGCATTGATCTCTTCGACCGCGAGCTGCCAGCCCTTGCGATAGGGCTCAGTGAACGCCGGCAGCAGCGAGTAGCTGTTGATCTCGCCGATCTTGATGTCCTGCGCAAGGGCCGAATGAGCCATGCCGCTTGCCAACAGCGCGAACGCCGCCCCGACAAAATAGTTCTTTGCTCGCATCCCAACCTCCACTTTCTGAAAAGATTAACGCAGTCCGTCTTCGCCCTTGATCTCCGCAACGGTCAGCCCGCCGACGCGCGGCAAAGGACGGCCACTGTCGGTGACGGCGACCGCGACCATGATCTCGTTGGCGCGCGGCGCGTCGTTGATCTGCACTTCCATGCCATCGAAATGACTGCGCACGAAGGCTGCATCCTTGTGGCCCAGCGGAACGTCCAGCGTCGTGCCGGGTCCACTGCGCTTCTTCGACGACGGGATCAGCGCAGCGCCTTTGCCCAGCACTTTACGCACCGGCGCGCCCATTTTCGGGTGAAGGATGGCGGCTGCATGCTCCAGCTCGCCATTCTCGCCGACGGCCGCGGCCTTGCCATAGCTCTGCGCCTTGGACCCGTCGATGCCGAGCGCCGCCACCGCGCGCTTCGAGAGCAGCTCGCCGAGCTCCTCGCCAATCGCGATTAGCGGCGAGAGATCCTCGACATACTTTCCAGCAAACGGATTCTCGATCACGGCGATCGCCGCCGCACGCCGCGTCGGCGGTGAGACCTGGCGGCCCATCTCCATCTGCGTCTCTTCGACGACGGTGACGATCTTGCGGATGATCGCGCTCATGATTGTTTCCTCAAACCGCTTCCCAGTTCAGGCATGGACCGCGTTCTCTTGTACAAGCGGGCGCGATCGTTGCCGTTCAATATCCTTGGTCCCGATGACAATCATATCACCACAAAGCTGCAACACGGCACCCTCGATCAATCCGCGATCGAATAATTGCCGTGCACATTCCGCGCCAGATTCGAGCGCGGTGGTGATCTCGTTCTGCGACAATCCACCAACGTTGCGGGTCACGAGCCGCGCGCCAAGATCGCTGTCGGGCTGAAGTTCGTTCGCAGGTTTTCGGATGATGGCGGGATGCCCCGGCAGATCGACGGCGTTCGCAACGATCGTCGCGGCCGCGTCGGCTTGCGACGCCGTTCCGGCCAGTACGGTCACCGCATCGGCAATCCCGAGGGAAAAGCTGCGGCCGTGCCGTCCGCTGGTCGCAATGCCACGCACGGGATCATCGGCGTCCACCCTGATTGTCCGCATCACGCCGTCGCGATCGGGCCGGTCCATCAGGCCGACCGAAAAATGCTCGCCCTCGCCGAGATGCAGGGCAATGTCTCCGCCATTGTTGACATAGGCCCGATCGAGCGCCGCAGCGTTCAGCATTGCGCCCAACACCTCCTCCGCCACGCTGCCGGCCACAGCTGCCATCGGCGTGATGAAGCCATCACCGGCATAGGGCGCCACCGCGGCGTGCATGCGACGCGCCACAACGCCTCTCAACGAGGTCCGCTCCTCGACAGCGGTCCGCAGTTCCGGCAGTTCCGCGCAGAGCTCGTCGAGAAGCCCGGTGAACCGTTCGGCCGCAGCCTTATAGGCCTCGCGCACTGCGTCGGTGGCCCCCCTCGCTTCGACGATCAGGTCAATCGGTCCATCCTGCAAATGCTGCCGCCGGCCGTCAGACAGCAATGCGATTTGCGGGAGCCTTGTCATGCCCGAGGTCCCGGGATCGGGTTTTGCCAGGGCAATTGGCGGACGTCGTCGCCGCCTTGAACCTCGGCGAGCGGCTTCACATAATCCATGTGCCCGCCGAGCGCCGCATAGTCCGACAGCTTCATCGTGAATTCGATCGGGGCGACCAGCGCTGGCGTCGGCACGTAACCGAATGCCCCCGCCGGCATCTGCGTCACGTCGACCATGTAGGTAATGCCGCCGCCCGGCCAGACATAGACCGGTGCGCCGCCACTGGTGACGCGCGTCAGCGCGTCCTTGACCGAGCGGGTCAGCCGCACCGGATTGTCGGTCACGCCCGCCCGCAAGGAACCACCGGCGCCCGCCATGAACAGCACCGTACACAGCGCCGGTTCGCAATTCTCCTGAATGCGCTCGACCGAAAACTTGAGGTCATCCGGCATCTCGGTCTCGACCGGCTTCAAGGCTTCGTCGAGCACGTAATAGGACGAATGCTCGCCCGTCGTGGAGACCATCAGCATCGAGAGGCCAGGCTTGGCCTCCTTCGCGTCGAACGGTCCCAGGATTGCGAGCGGATCGGAGATATTGGTGCCGCCCCAACCCGTGCCGGGATCGGCGACCTGGAAATAGCGGCCGGGCGTCGAGCGGCGCCCATTCATCTTGATGCCGGTATCGGCGATGTCGAGCAGCTTGCCGGCCTGGTGCTCCGAGAGCACGCCGGTGATATGGTCGTCGACCACGACGACCTCGTCGACCTTGCCGTGCCATTGCTTGGCGAACATGCCGATGGTCGCCGAGCCGCAGCCGACGCGCATGCGCTCTTCTTTCATGCCGTTGACGATCGGCGCCTGGCCGGCCTGCACCACCACGCTCGCGCCGCCGTCGATGGTGAGTTCGACCGCCTTGCAATTTGCGAGGTCCATCAGCGTGTCGCAGGTGACGCGGCCTTCCTTCTTGGAGCCGCCGGTCAGATGGTGCACGCCGCCGAGCGACAGCATCTGCGAACCGTATTCGCTGGTGGTGACATGACCGACCGCCTCGCCTTGTGCACGGACGGTCGCCGTCTCCGGCCCGAGATAACGGTCGGTGTCGATCTTCACCTTGATGCCGCAGTACGAGAAGATACCCTCGGTGACGACAGTCACCATGTCGACGCCGTCGACCTCCGCCGAGACGATGAACGGCGCCGGCTTGTAGTCGGGATAGGTCGTCCCCGCGCCGATCGCCGTTACAAAGGTGGAAGGCTCGTGGACGATCTTGCCGTCCCAATCTTCGGTGCGGCTGAACGGAACGAGCTTGCCGCCATGGGACACGGTGCGCTCCAGGATCACATGCGGATCGACGCGGACGAGCTTGCCCTCGTGATTGGCATAGCGGTCGCAGGCGCCCGCCGCGCCCGGCTTGATGTAGCACATCACCGGACACGCATCGCAGCGGATCTTGTCGATGGCGGCGCTCGTAGGTTCAGTCACCATGTCAAAGCCAGCCGACAGTGCAGTTATCATTTGTACACGAACGATGTTGCGCGCCCTCCCGATGACTGTCAAGCGGCGGTGCGGCGCAAAACATACGCCTGCCGCATAAAACCTCGTTTGCCTATCCGGCCTGTCCACAAAGAAGGCACTCGCGCTGCACTGCGGCATATCCGGCTTGCACGTTTGTGTACAAACGGTATCGTCACAACGTAGATTTTGAGCGGACTTGGAATTTCGCGAAGCTTTGGCCGCGGCGCTCAACGAGTCGATTTGGGAACGAGGATGACGCAGACACCGATCCGCATCACCGTGAACGGCAGAATCCACGAGATCACTGCGGCGCGAGCCACGCCTCTGCTCTACGTGCTGCGCAACGATCTCGCGCTCAACGGTGCGAAATACGGATGCGGCCTCGGTGAATGCGGCACCTGCACTGTCCTGATCGATGGCGCGGCGGCGCGCTCCTGTGTCATTCCGATCAGTGGCTGCGCCGGCCGCGACATCGTGACGCTCGAGGGGCTCGGTACCCGCGACAAGCCGGATGTGGTGCAGCAGGCCTTCATCGACGAGCAGGCCGCGCAATGCGGCTATTGTCTCAACGGCATGATCATGACGACCAAGGCGCTGCTTGCGATCAACCCTCAGCCCACCGAACAGGAGGCGCTGGCGGCGCTGCGCTACAATCTCTGTCGCTGCGGCACGCATATCGAAATCCTGCGCGCCGTGATGCGTGCGTCTGGTCAGCTTGCCGAGGCCGGTGATTGATGGCCTCCCCGCATCCGAACGGAGCTGAGCTGCAATCCGGCTCGCTCGTCGTCGTCCGCACGGTGGACGAGTGCACATCCGAGACCTTCGTCCGCATCACCGCGGACGGTTCGGTCACAGCCTACAATGGTCATGTCGATCTCGGCACCGGCATCCGCACGGCGCTTGGCCAGATCGTGGCTGAAGAGCTCGACGTCTCCTTTGCCCGCCTCGTCGTGGTGCTCGGCGACACCGCAACGGTGCCGAACCAGGGCGCCACGATCGCAAGCGAGACCATTCAGATCACTGCCGTTCCCCTGCGCAAAGCCGCCGCGCAGGCGCGTCACTTCCTGATCGCACGTGCGGCCGAGCGCCTGGAGCTGCCGGCAGCCGATCTCAGGATCGAAGACGGCCTCGTGCGCGGGCACGACAATCGCAGCGTCAGCTATGGCGAGTTGATCGGCGGAGAGACCATTCGTCTCGAGCTTGCCGACGACGTCGCCGTCAAGCCGGTCGGCGATTACGCCATTGTCGGCCAATCGATGCCACGCGTCGACCTGCCCGCCAAGGCCACGGGCGAGCTGACGTTCGTGCATGACATCCGTATGCCGGGCATGCTGCACGGCCGCGTGGTGCGCCCGCCCTATGCCGGCGTCGACGCCGGCCCGTTCGTCGGCACCAGCCTGATTTCGGTCGATGAATCCTCGGTGCGCGACATTCCCGGCATCATGGCCGTCGTACGCATCGGCGATTTCGTCGGAATCGTCGCGGAGCGCGAGGAGAACGCGATCCGCGCGGCGGAGCAGCTTGCGGTGAGCTGGCGACCGACGCCTGAACTGACCGATCTCGCCGACGTCGAGACGGCGCTTCGTGCCAACCCGTCCACGCCGCGCACGCTGATCGACAAGGGCGATGTCGATGCTGCCATTGCCGGCGCGGCCAAACCGATGCGGCGCACTTACGTCTGGCCATATCAGATGCATGCCTCGATCGGCCCGTCCTGCGCGGTCGCCGACTTCCAGGACGGCAACATCCGTGTCTGGTCGGGCACGCAGAACCCGCACGTGCTGCGCGCAGACCTGTCACTGCTGATCGAGCGTCCCGAGAGCGAGATCGAGGTCATCAGGTTGGAGGCCGCCGGATGCTACGGCCGCAACTGCGCCGACGATGTCACCGCGGACGCTTTGTTGCTCTCGCGCGCGGTCGGCCGGCCCGTGCGCGTACAGCTGACGCGCGAGCAGGAACACGCCTGGGAGCCCAAAGGCGCCGCGCAGCTCATCGACGTCAATGGCGGCCTGGATGCGGCGGGCGACGTCGCTGCCTACGATCTCGCTACGCGCTATCCGTCGAATGCCGCGCCGACGTTGGCGCTGTTGCTGACGGGACGGATATCGCCGAGGCCGGACGTCCTCCAGATGGGCGACCGCACCGCGATCCCGCCTTACGATTACGGCCACATGCGCGTCGTCGCCCACGACATGGCGCCGATCGTGCGCGCGTCCTGGTTTCGCGGCGTCTCGGCCCTGCCCAACACCTTTGCGCATGAATCCTATATCGACGAGGCCGCGACCGAGGCCGGGGTTGACCCGGTCGAATATCGTCTGCGTTACCTGAAGGACCAGCGCGCCGTCGATCTCGTCCATGCTGTCGCCGAGCGCGCGGGCTGGACGCCGCGGCCGGTGCGCGAAGAGAAAGACGGCGAGATCGTGCATGGGCGCGGCTTTGCCTATGCGCTCTACGTCCACAGCAAATTCCCCGGCTATGGCGCGGCTTGGTCGGCCTGGGTCACCGACGTTGCCGTGAACAAGTCGACCGGCGAGGTCAGCGTGACGCGCGTGGTTGCTGGGCAGGACTCCGGATTGATGATCAACCCGGACGGTGTGCGCCACCAGATCCATGGCAACGTCATCCAGTCAACCAGCCGCGCACTGATGGAGGAGGTCTCGTTCGAGCGCGGCGCAGTCGCGGCGCGGGAATGGGGCGCCTATCCGATCATCCCCTTCCCTGACGTGCCCAAGATCGACGTGTTGTTGCTGCCGCGGCCGGACCAGCCGCCGCTCGGCGTCGGCGAATCCGCCTCGGTCCCGAGTGCGGCTGCGATTGCGAACGCGATTTTCGATGCCACCGGCGTGCGATTTCGCGAGCCGCCGTTCACGCCCGAGCGCATCCTGAATGGATTGCACAGCGGCGGGCCGGCCACGCGGCAGGCGCTGCCCGCTCCCGCTGCGCCACAACCATCCCGTATCTGGGAGAATCCATTCGCCAAACGCGCCGGCATCTTCGCGACGGTCGCGGCCGTCTGCACCGCGGCGATTGGCATCGGTGCGGCTGTTTTGCCCGGCCGCGCCATCGCACCGATCGCGCGGCCAGACCCATCGGTCTATTCCGCAGCGACGATCGCGCGCGGGCAACAACTGGCCGCACTCGGCAATTGCGCGGAGTGCCACACCATGATCGGCGGTGCGCTCAACGCCGGTGGCCGCGCGCTGGAGACGCCGTTCGGCACGATCTACGCGACCAACATCACGCCCGACGTCGAGACCGGCATCGGCGTCTGGTCCTATCCCGCATTCGAGCGCGCGATGCGCGACGGGCTGCATCGCGACGGACGGCAACTCTATCCCGCCTTCCCCTACACGCACTTTTCGAAGACTGGCGATGCCGACATGCAGGCGCTTTATGCCTATCTAATGGCACAGCCTGCGGTGCGCGCGACGCAGCCTGCGAATACGCTCGCCTTTCCGTTCAATCTCCGCCCGCTACTTGCCGGATGGAATGCGCTGTTCCACCAGACGCGAGAGTTCAAGCCTGATCCCGCGAAATCCAAGGTCTGGAATCGCGGCGCTTATCTCGTCGAAGGTCTCGGCCATTGCAGCGCCTGCCATTCGCCGCGCAACACGCTCGGCGCCGAGCAGCGTGACGCCTATCTCGCCGGCGGTTTTGCCGAGGGCTGGGAGGCGCCGCCGCTGACGTCGCTGTCGCAAGCGCCGATCCCGTGGAACGAAGACGAGCTTTTCGCCTATTTGCGCACGGGCCACTCGCGATATCATGGCGTCGCCGCTGGGCCGATGGCGCCGATCGTCAGGGATCTGGCGGCCCTGCCCGACCAGGACATCCGCGCCATGGCCGTCTATCTCAACTCGTTCAATGACACCGCGACCGATAGGAAAGCGCAGGATGCGATCGCTCTGAAGCTAGAAGCTTCAACGCAAGTCACGATGGCGTCCTCAACCGGCGCGCGCCTCTATCAGGGCGCCTGCGCCGTCTGCCACGAGGTCGGCGGCCTGGCGCTGTTCGGCAGCCGCCCCTCGCTCGCCCTCAACAGCAACCTGCACAGCGCCACATCGGACAATCTCGTGCAAATCATCCTGCACGGCATCGCCGAGCCGGTGTCGAGCAATCTCGGCTATATGCCGGCCTTCAAGAACAGCATGAGCGATGCGCAGGTCGAGGAGCTGGTCACCTTCCTGCGCAAGCAGTTCGCACCCGACAGGCCAGCATGGATCGGTGTGAAGGAGACGATTGCGCGTGTGAGAGCCGCCGCGAACTGAGCGCTACTTCTTGTGCTGCACCGGCGGCGTGCCGTGCGTGTGAAACGACTCGATCGTCTTGAGGCCCCACGCCTGCCCCTTCTTGCGTTCGTCTTCCGTCCACACGATCGGCTTCCAGTCGGGCGCGAGGATGAGGCGCGCGCCGGCATTGGCGACTTCGACGCGGTTGCCGCCGGGCTCGTAGACATAGAGGAAGAAGGTCTGCTGGATCGCGTGCTTGTGCGGGCCGGTCTCGATGTGGATGCCGTTCTCCAGGAAGATGTCGGCAGCGCGCAGAATCTCTTCGCGGCTGTCGAGCGCGTAAGTGACATGGTGGAAGCGGCCGGCCGTGCCGGAATGGTCGAGCGAATAGGCGAAATCGTAGCTCTTGTTCGACATCGTCAGCCACATCGCCGCTTCGCGGCCGTCGTTCAGCACGATCTGCTCGGTGAGGCGGCAGCCGAGATAATTCTCGAAGAACTCCCGGTTGGCCTTGATGTCCACGGCGAGGCAATTGAGGTGATCGAGGCGGCGGACATTGACGCCGCGCGCGGGAAAGCGCTGCGCCTGGTTCTTCAGTGCGGGCTTCAGCTCGGGCGGCGCCTGATACCATTCGGTCTCGTAGTAGAGCTCGACGATGTGTCCATCGGGATCGCGGCAGCGGAAGGTCGGCCCCTGCCCCATGTCGCCGTCGATCCAGCCGATGTCGAAGCCGGACCCTTTCAGCGCCGCGACGCGACGCTCCAGCGCCTGCTGGCTGCGCGCACGTAACGCCATGTGCTCCATGCCCGATGTCTTCGACGCCGTCAGTTTGAGCGAATAGCGCTCGTAATCGTCCCAGCCGCGCAAATAGACCGACTCGCCCTTTTGTCCGCTGACGGTCATGCCCATCACGTCGACGAAGAATTTCAGGCTCTCGTCCGGCTTGGGTGTCAACAGCTCCATGTGGCCGAGATGAGCGAGATCGAGGATCGGTTCGGGCTGCATGGTGTCCTCCAAGACGTGGCTTGCGATCCGCTGGACCGGATCCCGCGATCTGGCACAGGCTGCAATCCACTCACGCGCCGGTGGGCGGCACAAGGCCGCCGGTTTATTTGTACTAATGTACAAATGATTAGGTCCCGTCAACAAATCAAACATCGCCGCCCGGAACGGATGACGGACCATCCAGGATGACCAACCCGTCCCGGAACCGCGGACCGACTGCCCGAATGGTAAAATCTCTCTTAAGCACTCTCGGACCCGTCGGCCGGGAAAAAGCAGCATTTTCCGCCGCTACTGCCAGGGAGTATGTATTGGGAACAATCCTCGCACCTGAATTGTCGCGGATTTAACGAAGCGCCGGCGCCTGCCGCTTAACCGTTTGTCCAGCGACGGCCGTGCATAGTCCGGACAACCCGTTGCTCTTGCCAGGTTCATTCATTGTGACATCCTTTGGACGCGTGATTTCGGTTCGCGGATCGCTCGCCCGGGTCGGGCTGCTGGCTGAAAGCCGCATGCCGGTCTCGGAAGTTCGGGCCACCGTCGGCCGCTTCGTCAGTATCCGCTGCGCCAGCTCGGTCATCGTCGCCATGATCACCGAGGTGTCCTGCGAGAACCTCTCGAGCAACGACAATCTGATCGCCATCGCCTCGGTCGACCTGCTGGGCGAAATCCTCAACGCGACCGGCAAGGCCAAATTCCAGCGCGGCGTCACCAACTATCCGACCATCGGCGATTCGGTCGACCTGATCACGAGCCAGGAGCTGCGCACGATCTACGCGCCCACCGGTTCCGACCAGATCAATGTCGGCTTCCTTCAGCAGGACAGCTCCGTCGTCGCCTATGTCGACATCGAGGAAATGCTCTCCAAGCACTTTGCAGTGCTGGGATCGACCGGCGTCGGCAAATCGACCGGTGTGTCGCTGTTGCTCAACGAGATCCTCAAGGCACGCCCGAACCTGCGCATCTTCCTGCTCGATGTGCACAACGAATATGGCCGCTGCTTCGGCGACCGCGCGCTGGTGCTCAACCCGCGCAATCTGAAACTGCCATTCTGGCTGTTCAATTTCGAGGAAATCGTCGACGTGCTGTTCGGCGGCCGCGCCGGCGTGCCCGAGGAGCTCGACGTCCTCGCCGAGGTCATTCCGCTCGCCAAGGGCGTCTATACCCAGTACCAGAACGCCGACCGCATCGGCTTGAAGCGCATCGATCCCAAGCAGATCGGCTACACCGTCGATACGCCGGTGCCTTATCGCCTGGTTGATCTGATGTCGCTGATCGACGAGCGCATGGGCAAGCTCGAGAACCGCTCCTCGCGCATCATCTTTCACAAGCTGATCTCCCGCATCGAGGCGGTCCGCAACGACCCGCGCTACGCCTTCATGTTCGACAACGCCAATGTCGGCGGTGACACCATGGCCGAGGTGATCAGTCACCTGTTCCGCCTGCCGGCCAACGGCAAACCGATGACGGTGATGCAGCTCGCCGGCTTCCCGGCCGAGGTCATCGATTCCGTCGTCTCGGTGCTCTGCCGCATGGCCTTCGACTTCGGCTTGTGGAGCGACGGCGTTTCGCCGATGCTGTTCGTCTGTGAGGAGGCTCACCGCTACGCCTCGGCCGATCGCAATGTCGGCTTCGGGCCGACCCGCAAGGCGGTGTCGCGCATCGCCAAGGAAGGCCGCAAATACGGCGTCTATCTCGGCCTCATCACCCAGCGTCCGGCCGAGCTCGACGCCACCATCATCTCCCAGTGCAACACGCTGTTCACGATGCGCCTTGCCAACGAGCGCGACCAGGCGCTGCTGCGCGCCGCGGTGTCGGATGCGGCCGCGAACCTGCTTTCGTTCGTGCCCTCGCTCGGCACCCGAGAAGTGCTGGCATTCGGCGAAGGTGTCGCGCTGCCGACGCGGCTGCGCTTCAAGGAGGTGCCGCCGCATCAATTGCCGCGCGGCGAAGCCACGATCAGCAGCGTGCCCTCCGTCACCTCCGGTCACGACATGCATTTCGTCGGCGCCGTGCTCGAGCGCTGGCGCGGTGCCACCTCGCAGCGCGACGTGCCGAACGATCCGGTGTTCTCGGCGCCGCCCGCGAAGACGCTCTCCAGCATCGAAACTCCGATGCTGCAACCGTCGATGGGGTTGGATCCGGACCGCTTCTCGCTGCTGAAGAAGCCGCTGCGGTAAAGCGACGCTCGTTTTCCAGCGCCGGCATTGCGAGCCTGGCGTCACGTTGAGCATGGCACCCGCATCGACTATGGTTGCCGGCCCCAAGCCGGAATCCATGCCCATGACAAAGCCTGTGCAACGCTTCGCCGCTCCCGCCCTCGATGCGCTCCCTGACGACATCCGCACGCGTCTCCTCGCCGTCCAGGAGAAGAGCGGCTTCGTGCCGAACGTGTTCTTGACGCTGGCCTACCGCCCGGACGAGTTCCGCGCCTTCTTCGCCTACCACGACGCACTGATGGAGAAGGACGGCGGCCTCAGCAAAGCCGAACGCGAGATGATCGTGGTCGCGACCTCGGCAGCCAATCAGTGCCAGTATTGCGTGATCGCGCATGGCGCGATCCTGCGTATCCGTGCCAAGAACCCGCTGATCGCCGACCAGATCGCCACGAACTACCGCAAGGCCGACATCACGCCGCGGCAAAAGGCGATGCTCGACTTCGCGATGAAGGTCTCGGCCGATGCGCAGCGGATTTCCGAGGACGATTTCACCGCGCTCGCGCCGCATGGCTTTAGCGACGACGACATCTGGGACATCGCCGCAATCTCCGCCTTCTTCGCACTGTCGAACCGGCTGGCGAATTTCACCGGCATGCGGCCGAACGACGAATTCTATCTGATGGGACGGTTGCCGAAGAAATGACCGACCGCCGCGAGGGCGGAAGGAACGCATCGCCACAATGCAGCGGATGAGTTCCCGCTTGACGGGAACTCTGTGTTTTCGCAATCGCACACGTTTAATTAAGAATCTCACCCTCAACTAGCACAAACGCCTTGGCACAACTTGCGCAGTTTCCGTCCCCGGAGACGCGGATGAGTCGTGCCTGTTGGGGGGCTTCTCATGAACGTGCGGGCATTTGTTATCGCGACCTGTATTGGCACGACATTCTTCGCTGCCGGATACGCATGGAACTATCAGCCGGAGATCATCAACGCGAACGAGATATGGAGCATGTTCGAATCGGAGCACGGCAAGGCGCGGGCTGCCGTCTTACGCTTCCTCGTTGCGCCGAATTCAGCTCACTTCAACGGCCTGCGAACGATCGATGCAGACCAGGCAAGATACGTATGCGGCTCCGTAAAAGCGATGGACAAGGAGAGGCAGTATGTCGAGGCCGCGTTCGTTTACACCGTCTCGATCGATTTTGCCCGTATCGACGACGACGGCCGGATGACGTCGCAGCGCTCTGCTTACAAGCCCTGCCCAGGCGCGGCCGACGACAAAATTGCCGACCAGAACACGCTGATATCGCCAGGCGCGCTGTCGATGATCAAGACCATCGAAAAAGTCATCCCCAAGTCGAGCGGCGGAACGATGGAACAACAGCTTGGCCAGCTGGCCGGACAGACAGCGGCGGTGGCGCCAGGTTCGGCGGTCCCGCGGAGATCAGCCGGCTCATCGGGTTCGCCAGCCTCAGCAGGGGCAGGATGGGCGCCAGCAGCACAGCATTCAGGTTCGGGCGTGGAGGCGCGACAAGCAGATGAACTGACGTGGCGTGTCGATCAGCCGCCGGCTGCATGGCCAAGTTTCCCCTCGGACCATCCGCTGGCGAAATCGGCGCAGAAGCGGACGAGCGCCGAGGCCCTGGCTTTCGCAACAGATATCGAGGCTCGCTGGGAGAAGGCCAAATCATCTGGCGTTCCGGCCAAGCGTCCTTCGCCTGAGGAGATCAAGGAAGCATGCCGCGCGCTACTTACGATTGATCCCGCGGACAAGGATTATCCGCGGGCCTGGGCCGCCTTTGTGCGGTTGCGCAAAATCGATCGCGACGCTGCTGGTTGAACTGGCGTGAACCTGTCCTAGCGCTGCGCCATCAACTCGAGCGCCGGGGCAAAGCGCTCGGAAAACGTCAACGTCTTGGCATGGTGAACTGCGGCAAACGATGCCGAGATCCCGGCTGAAGCGACCACGAGCAGGGCAACGGCGAAAATCAGACGGCGCATTTCGGCCTCCTGTGTGAGCTCGACAATTCCAACAAGTGGCACGGCTTTGTTTCAGCACTGCTTCGCGCGGACGGGAGATGGTTTCACTCAAGAGGCTGT
Organism: Bradyrhizobium sp. 23; assembly: GCF_023073295.1. Taxonomy (NCBI): domain Bacteria; kingdom Pseudomonadati; phylum Pseudomonadota; class Alphaproteobacteria; order Hyphomicrobiales; family Nitrobacteraceae; genus Bradyrhizobium; species Bradyrhizobium sp. 23. The sequence continues at coordinate 157,752 of NZ_JADPJF010000058.1, forward strand.
GATCAGATCCAGTTTGCGGAGCCGCATGCCTGCTGCTGCGAGCGTTGCGCCTAATCATCCTCCGCTGGCCCACACCAGCCGGGCAGATAGATCGCATCCTTGCTCTTGGCTGAGGACATCGCCTTCTCGAGCGCCTTGTCGAAATTGGCATCCACAGCCTTGCGCGACAGCTTTCGACGCAGATAGTCGGCCCACAGGAATTCGGAGAAGGGCGTGGTGTCCTTGGCGAAGCCGCCCATGCGGCGCAGTTCGCCGGCAAGGCTCCGGAAAGGATCGTCCTTGAGGTCGACGACGGATTTGGGCAAATCGCGGAATGGTCGCCGTTCGCCCTTGGCGTCGTAGGGGTAAACCCAGCGCTTGTTGTCCATCACGCCCCAGAACGCTTCGCGCTCCACCATCCTGAGGTCGCCGACAATGGTGACCAGCACCTCCTTGACGCCCTCGTCGTGCAGCGCGCGACCGAGATGATGATGGTCGATCACGTAATAGCGCTCGTCGGGGCCGTGCACGACGGGGATCATATGCTTGCCGAGCAGATCGGCCTGCTTCTTCTTGTCGTGCTCGCGCCAGCGCTTGCGCTTCTCCTTGACCTCGCGCATCCCGACCGTCATCTGCGTCGGCCGCAGCGACAGGATCGACACCGGATGCACTCTCGGTTCGCGCGTATTGGTCATGGTCGAAAGGCCCCTAACATGGTTGCAGCTGCGTGGTCAGGTTCCCTGGACTATGTCATGGGCACCGCGCCGGCAAATGCATTCGGCTCGGTGGATATTATTGCATCGCACCCTCTGCAGGCCCGGAACGACCACGGTTCCACGGTCCTTCGTTCGCAGTCCTGCAGGATAGTGCGAACGCGCAATGCACGTGCGCGTTGAGAAAATTTTCTGCAACGCGTTCACTACGTATGCTATCTAAAAATCGCTGCTTCGGAGTGATCCCTGCACCATGACAACCCAGCGGCCCATAAGCTCGGATGACGAGCACCGGGTGCTCCAGTTCAGGCCGCGCACCTCGCCTTCCCCGACGGCCCACCGCGGCAACGCTAGCGTGCAGCAATTGCGCGTCGCGCCCGAGCGGCTCGACCTGTCGCGCTACGAGGAGCCCCGCACCGAACCGGACGATTTCCGCCGTCGCATGCTCGCCAATATCGCGGCGCTGGCCTTCACCATCGCACTGACCGCGATCGGGATCTGGCTCGCGGTGAGCATCGCCGACCTGCGCCGGACCCAGGATTGCGTGCTGATGGGCCGCCGCGACTGCGTCAAGATCACGACGCCGCACATCTAGGCAGGACATCTGGTAAGCAAGACGTCTGGTAGGCCCGCTGGCGCTCCTTCGGCCGAAACGGCTCAGCCGGGGCGTCCCCAGCCCGGTCCCCACACCCGTCCGGCTCCATTGAACTCAGGGCGGCGCTCCGATATACGGGCTTTCGACCCGGCCAGAGGGGGGTTGAGGGCGTCATCGGGGCGCGATGCCCACCCATCGTTCCACTCTGGAAAATCTGACAAACATCTGCAATATATCAAAGGCTTAGTGATGTCCTCCACATTCGATCAGGTCGCTACGATCATCGCTGAAACCTGCGACATCCCGCGCGACACGATCACGCCGGATAGCCATGCCATCGATGACCTCGGCATCGACAGCCTCGATTTCCTGGACATCGCGTTCGCGATCGACAAGCAGTTCGGTATCAAGCTGCCGCTGGAAAAGTGGACTCAGGAGGTTAACGACGGCAAAGCGACCACCGAGCAGTATTTCGTGCTGAAAAACCTGTGCGCCCGCATCGACGAACTGGTTGCGGCCAAGGGCGCGAGCGCCTAAGCGCGCGGTCATGCAACTCGAATACTTCCACATGATAGATCGCGTCGTCGACCTCAACGTCGACGCGAAGACGATTGTTGTCGAGGCTCAGGTCCCGATGGAGAGCACCATCTTCGAAGGGCACTTCCCGGGCTATCCCCTGATGCCCGGCGTGCTCCTGATCGAATCGATGGCGCAGGCCTCGGGCTGGCTTCAGCTTGGCGTGCTCAAATTCGAGCGTATGCCGATCCTGGCTGCCGTCAAGGAGGCCAAGGTCCGCGGCTCGGTCTTCCCCGGCGATCTCATGAGCATCGAGGCGAGCCTGGCCCATCAGGGCTCAGGCTACGCCGTGACCGAAGCCAAGATCAAGGTCGGCGGCAAGCTGCGCGCGAATTCGACGCTGACCTTCACGCAGATTCCCTTTCCCCATGCGGATATGCGCGCCCACATGGACGCGGTCGCCAAACGCGTCGGCTTTCCGCAACAGGCCGTATTGCCATGACCGAGACTGCTTCGAAGCCTGCCCAGACGGAAGTCTGGATCACCGGCATTGGCCTGGCCACCTCGCTCGGCGAGGGCCTGGACGCCAACTGGGCCGCGCTTCAGGAGAAGCGCATCAATGTCGACGAGAAGGGCTTTGCACCCTACATTGTGCACCCCCTGATGCCTGTCACCTTCGACAGCCAGATCCCCAAGAAGGGCGACCAGCGCCAGATGGAAGCCTGGCAGCGCATCGGCACCTATGCGGCCGGGCTTGCGCTCGACTCCGCCGGGATCAAGGGCAACAAGGACATCCTGTCGAAGATCGACATGGTGGTCGCCGCCGGCGGCGGTGAACGCGATCTCAACGTCGACACCGGCGTGCTCACGGCCGAGGCCAAGGGCGCCAACGCGCCCGGCTTCCTCAATGAGCGGCTGATGAGCGATCTCAGGCCGACGCTGTTCCTGGCCCAGCTCTCCAACCTGCTCGCCGGCAACATCGCCATCGTGCACGGCATTGGCGGCACCTCGCGCACCTTCATGGGTGAAGAGGTTGCCGGCGCCGATGCCGCCCGCATTGCATTGTCGCGCATCGCCTCCGGCGAGAGCGACATCGCGCTGATCGGCGGCTCGCACAATGGCGAGCGCAAGGACCTGATGGTCCTCTACGAATTCGGCGACTTCAATCTGAAGGACAAGTTCGCCCCCGTGTGGGCGCGCAAGGACCACGCCGGCTTCGCGCTCGGCTCGGCTGGCGCGTTCTTGGTGCTGGAATCGAAGGCCCATGCGGAAGCGCGCGGCGCAAAACCATTCGCAAAGCTGTCGAGCGTCGTTGCCGACCTTGCCCGTCGTAAGACCCCCGGCGACATGGCCGCGACGCTGGAGAAGCTTTGGGCAAAGTTGCCGAAGCGCGACGGCAAGGGCGCGATCATATCCGGCGCGACCGGCGCGGAGCCTGCGACATCAGAAGAGCGCGCCTTCCTGAAGGGCCACGCCGAGTTCCCGGTGCGCTCGACCGGCACGATGTTCGGCCACACCATGGAGACGCAATTCCCGCTCGGCATCGCGCTCGCCGCGCTGTCGATCTCTCGCGGCGCGCTGTTTCCGCCGAACGATTCCACGGGCACCGAGATTGAAATGCAGGGAGCGCCCACCCAGATTGTGGTGGTGGGGGCCGGACACTGGCGCGGCGAAGGCATGGCGCTGGTCGAGGCAGTAAGCTAAAGCGCGTTACGCTTTGGCAGGTTATTGTTTGGGTATGATCTTCTCGGAAAACCGCGTCACGCTTTTTCGGATCATGCTCCAGCTCAAGCGGGGATCGACATGACTGCACCACGCGACAAACTCGGGCGTCCCGTCGTCGTCGTCACCGGCATGGGCATCATGACCTCGCTCGGCAACGGCAAGACCGACAATTGGGCGAAGCTCGTCGCCGGCGAATCCGGCATCCGCACCATCACGCGCTTTCCGGTCGACGGCCTCAAAACCACGATGGCCGGCACGGTGGATTTCGTCAGCGTCGATCCGTTCTCCTCCACCGGCCTGTCCGAACGGATGGCCGAACTGGTGACGCAGGAAGCGCTGGACCAGGCCGGGATCGGCACCAAGGCGGATTTCCCGGGTCCTCTCTTTCTTGCGGTCGCACCGGTCGAAGTCGAATGGCCGCAGCGCCGCGAACTCGGCCGCGCCGTCGGCAAACCCGACTTCAATTACGACGATCTGCTGCGCATCTCCGGTGGCGGCAAGTACAGCGCCTATCACCACCGCTTCATGTTCGGTTCGGTCGCCGCCTACCTCGCCGAGACCTTCGGCACCAAGGGCTCGCCGATCTCGTTGTCGACGGCCTGCGCTTCGGGCGCGACCTCGATTCAGCTCGGCGTCGAGGCGATCCGCCGCGGCGAGACCGATGCCGCGCTGTGCGTGGCGACCGACGGCACCGTGAATCCGGAGGCGCTGGTGCGCTTCTCGCTGCTCTCGGCGCTTTCGACCCAGAACGACCCGCCGCAGGCGGCCTCCCGTCCCTTCTCCAAGAACCGCGACGGTTTTGTCATGGCCGAAGGCGCCGGTGCGCTGGTGCTCGAAAGCTATGAAGCCGCCACCGCGCGCGGCGCAAAAATACTCGGCGTAATCGCCGGCTGCGGCGAGCTCACCGATTCCTTCCATCGCACCCGCTCCTCGCCCGACGGCAAGCCGATCATCGGCTGCATGAACAAGACGCTGGCCGATGCCGGCATGACGCCGGATCAGATCGACCACATCAACGCGCACGGCACCGCGACGCCCGAGAACGACAAGATGGAGTACAATACGACATCGGCCGTGTTCGGCGAGCTCGTCTCGAAGATTCCGGTCACCTCCAACAAGTCGATGGTCGGCCACACCATCTCGGCCGCGGGCGCGGTCGAGGCGATCTTCTCGCTGCTGACGCTGGAGCATCAGCGTATCCCGCCGACGATCAACTACGACAATCCGGATCCCACGATCCTGTTCGACGTCGTCGGCAACAAGGCACGCGATGCCCGCGTCACCGCGGTGATGTCGAACTCGTTCGGCTTCGGCGGCCAGAACGCCTCGCTGATCCTGACCCGCGAACCGGCCTGACCGGACGCATGGCGCTGCTTCCGGCGAGGACGAAGGCCCGCGCGCGGCAGACGGCAAAGTCGATCGGTGGAGGGCTGATCGGCGCTGCCACCGTCGGCATGTTGCGCACCACGCGTTATTTCGATCCAGCCAAGACCTCGGACTTTTTCGCACGCGTCACCAAACTGATCGGCCCGCGCCTGCGCGAGCACCGCATCGGCCGCGCCAATCTCACCGCGGCGTTTCCGGACAAGTCGCCCGAGGAAATCGAAGCCATCCTGATGGGCGTCTGGGACAATCTCGGTCGCGTCGGCGCCGAATTCGCCCATATGGACCAGGTCTGGGATTACGACCGCGATCATCCAGAAAACAGTCGGATCGAACTGCCCAGCCGCAGCATCGAGCTGTTCGATCAAATCCGCGACGACGGCAAGCCGGCGTTGATCTTCGCCGCACATTTGGCCAATTGGGAATTACCGGCGCTCGCCGCGGTCGCACACGGGCTCGATGCAGCGATCCTCTACCGCCGCCCGAATATCGCCTCCGCCGACCGCATCATCCAGGAGATGCGACAGGTCAACATGGGCACGCTGATCCCGGCGGGGCGCGACGCGCCGCTGCGGCTTGCCCAGGCGCTCAAGGACGGCAAGCACGTCGCGATGCTGATCGACCAGTATCTGACCGGCGGAGTCGAGGTCACCTTCTTCGGCCGCAAGACCCGCGCCAATCCGATGCTGGCGCGCCTGTTACGACAGGTCGAATGCCCGATCCACGGCGTCCGCGTCATCCGCCTGCCCGGCGGCCGCTTCACCGCCGAGATCACCGAAGAGGTCCACCCGGTGCGCGACGCCGACGGCAAGATCGACATCCAGGGCACCACGCAGGCGATCACGAGCGTGGTGGAAAACTGGGTGCGCGAGCATCCGGAGCAGTGGCTGTGGCTGCACCGCAGGTGGCGGTAGCGGACAGTAGTGCTTACCGCCCCGTCTTCACCCTGGTCCAAAGCCTATTGATGACCCGCTGGGTCGCGGGCTCACGCGCCGTGATGACGAACAGCTTTGCGAGCGTCGCCTCGTCCGGATAGATGTTCTTGTCGTTCAATATTTTCGGATCGACCAGTTTCTGGCTGGCGAGGTTGCCATTGGCGTAGGACAGGAAGTCCGTATTCCTGGCGGCCACGTCCGGACGGTAGAGATAGTTGATCAGCTCGTAGGCTTCGCTGACGTTCCTGGCATCCGCGGGGATCGCGAGATTATCGAAGAACATCTGCGCGCCCTCCTTCGGGATGGCGTAGCCGATCTCGATGCCGCTTTTGGCTTCGGCAGCGCGGGCGCGGGCCTGCATGATGTCGCCGGACCAGCCGACCACGAAGCAGATCTCGCCGGTGGCGAGCGCGCTCAGATATTCGGACGAATGAAACTTGCGCACGGAGGGCCGCACCTTGGTGACGACATCGGCGGCCTTTTCGAGGTCGGCCTGCTTGGTCGAGTTCGGATCGAGCCCGAGATAGTTCAACGCCGCCGGAAAGATGTCGTCGGCGGAATCCAGCATGTGGACGCCGCAGTCTTTGAATTTCGCGAGGTTCTCCGGCTTGAACACGATGTCCCAGCTGTCAATCTTGGCATCCGCTCCGAGAATCTGCTTCAGCTTGGCGACATTGTAGCCGATGCCGGTCGTGCCCCACATGTAATTGGCGGCGTAGACGTTGCCGGGGTCGTAGATCGCGAGACGTTCGGTCACCACCGGCCAGGCATTGGCCAGGTTCGGCAGCTTCGACTTGTCGAGCTTCTGGAAGATGTTGGCCTTGATCTGGCGCTGGAGGAAATAGGCGGTGGGCACCACGACGTCATAGCCGGATTTGCCGGCCATCAGGCGCGTCTCCAGCGTCTCGTTGGCGTCAAACGTGTCGTAGACCACCCTGATGCCCGTCTCCCTGGTGAAGGCCTGGAGGACGTCGGGCGCCACGTAGTTCGACCAATTGTAGAAGTTGACGACCCGCTCCTCGGCCACGGCAGGAGCGGAGAGCAACGTCAGCGCGGCGGCGATCGCAAGGCCAAAACCACAGCGGCTGACGTTGGTCATCTCCCTACCTCTTGCGCCCGCGCACCGCGTCCGACAGTCGCTCCAGTGCGGTGTCGAGCGTCTCGTCCTTCTTGGCAAAGCAGAAGCGCACCACCGAGGTCACAGGGTCCTGCTCGTAGAAGGCCGAGACCGGGATAGCCGCGACCTTGTAGTCCTTCACGATCCGCCAGCAGAACTCGGTGTCGCTCTCGTTCAGCCCGAGCGGGGACAGGTCGACGGTGAGGAAGTAGGTGCCCTGCGACTTCAGCACGGGGAAGCCGAGGCTCTCCAGGCCCTTGGCGAGGCGGTCCCTGCTCCGCGTCAGGTCCTTGCGCATCGACAGGAAATACTCGTCGGGCTTGCCGAGGCCGTAGGCGACGGCGGCCTGGAGGTTCGGCGCGGTGGTGAAGGTCAGGAACTGGTGCACCTTGGCGGCAACGCGCAGCAACGGCGGCGCGGCGCACACGAAGCCGATCTTCCAGCCTGTCAACGAGAAGATCTTGCCGGCCGAGCCGATCTTGATGGTGCGGTCGCGCATGCCGGGGATGGTGATCAGCGGGATGTGCTTGTGCTCGTCGAAAGTGACGTGCTCCCAGACCTCGTCGCAGATCGCGATGACGTCGAACTCCTGGCAGTAGCGCGCCAGCAGCTCGAGGTCCTCCCGCGGAAACACCACCGCGGACGGATTCAGGGGGTTGTTGAAAAGCACCGCCTTGGTCTTTGAATTGAAGACACTTTTCAGCATGTCCTCATTCAGCCGCCAATGCGGCGGCTCGAGCCGGACCAGGCGCGGAATGCCGCCGGCCTGGCGGATAATCGGCAGATAGGAATCGTACACCGGCTGGAAGCACACCACCTCGTCACCGGGCTGGACCACGGCGAGGATGGCCGAGGTCAGGGCCTCGGTGCCGCCGGAGGTCACCATCACCTCGCTCATCGGATCGAGCTCGAGGCCGTGCCAGTGGCCGTAATGGGTCGCGATCGCCTGACGGAGTTCCGGCAGGCCCATCATCGACGGGTACTGGTTGTAGCCGTTCAGCGAGGCCTCGGCCGCGGCGCGGCGGATGTCCTCGGGCCCGGGATCGTCGGGAAAGCCCTGCCCAAGATTGATGGCGGCATTGTCGCGCGCAGCCTGCGACATCGCCTCGAAGATGGTGACGGGAAGGTCTGCGAAGACCTTGTTGAGGGACGAGCTCTTGGACATCGGCGGGGTCAGCCGCCGACCTTGCTGGGAAGACCCGCCGCCTTCCAGCCCAGCATGCCGCCGGCCAGATGTTTGTCGTAAGGCAGGCCCGCGGCCTGCGCCGCCAGTGAGGCCGTCACCGAACGCTTGCCCGAGCGGCAGGCGAACACGA
>NZ_JADPJF010000058.1:166120-167007 GCF_023073295.1 Bradyrhizobium sp. 23
GGATCGGGGATCGCTTTGGGATCGAAGGTCGAGAGCGGCACGACCACGCCGTAGGGATAAGCCTCGGCCTCGACCTCGTTCGGCTCGCGCACGTCGACGAGGAGATAGCGCCCTTCCGCAACACCCTTGGAGACCTCGTCCGGGGTCAGATCCTGTACTTGATTTGCCACATCATCCTCCAACGTCGCGGGCCGCTGCCGGGGCGATCCCGGCGGCCGGCAACCTCGCCTCTTGGCCCGCGAAAATCAAGCGCTACAAAGGCTTGAGCTGCCTTGCGCAAGTTAAAGCTAAATCGCAGCGACTTGAAGCGCGACCTTCCAACGGAGGATCAGATCGTCACTTAGATGGTCACCTGGGTGCCGACCTCGACGACGCGGCCGGAGGGGATCTGGAAATAGTCGGTGGCGTCGTTGGCGGAACGGCTGAGCGAGATGAACAGCCGGTCCTGCCAGCGCGGCATGCCGGAATGGGCGGCCGGCTTGAGCGCCCTCCGCGACAGGAAGAACGAGGTCGACATGATGTCGAACTGCCAGCCGAGCTTGCGGGCGATCGCCAGCGCCTTCGGCACGTTGGGCGATTCCATGAAGCCGAACTTCAGCGTCACCTTGGAGAAGGTCGGCGAGATCTGTTCCAGCTTCACCCGCTCGGCCGGATCGATGCGCGGGGTCTGCGCGGTCTCGATGGTGAGAATGACGTTCTTCTCGTGCAGCACCTTGTAGTGCTTCAGACTATGCATCAGCGCGGTCGGCGCGCTCAGGGGATCGCTGGTCAGGAACACGGCGGTCCCGGGCACGCGCTGCGGCGGCCGCTTCTCCAGCATGGCCACTAGGTCGGCGAGCGGGAATTCGAGCTTGCGCGACTTCTCGAACAGCAGCCGGCTGCCGCGC
>NZ_JADPJF010000058.1:167081-175456 GCF_023073295.1 Bradyrhizobium sp. 23
ACGTGTACATCAGGATGATCATGAGCGCGCCGAGCGCCAGCGGCACCCAGCCGCCCTCGAACACCTTGAGCAGATTGGCGGCCAGGAAGGTGAGGTCGAGAAACAAGAACGGCGCGATCAGGGCGGCAGCCGTGAACGGCGACCACCGCCATACCTTCCAGATCACCACGAAGCCCATCATCGCCGTAACCACCATGGTCCCGGTGACGGAGATGCCGTAGGCCGAGGCCAGCGCGCTGGAGGAGCGGAATAAGAGCACCAGCAGGACCACTGCGACGAGCAGGAGCTGGTTGATGCGCGGGATGAAGATCTGGCCGGAATGGGCTTCGGACGTATGGCGAATTTCAAACCGCGGCAACAGACCGAGCTGGATCGCCTGACGCGTCAGCGAATAGGCACCGGTGATGACCGCCTGGCTCGCGATAACCGTTGCGGCGGTGGCCAGCACCACCATGCAGCCGCGGAAAAAACCTTGCGGAAAGAGCTGGAAGAACGGGCTCACGATCGCGCCGGGGTCGCCGAGCACGAGGGCGCCCTGCCCCAGATAGTTCAATGCCAGCGACGGCACCACGATGAACAGCCAGGCGGTCTGGATCGGCCGCTTGCCGAAATGGCCGAGGTCGGCATAGAGCGCCTCGGCACCGGTGACCGCCAGGAACACCGCGCCGAGCGTCACGAAGCCGATGATGCCGTGGTGGATCATGAAGGACACGGCGTAGAGCGGGTTCAGCGCGAACAGCACCTGCGGCTGCTGGATGATCGGGTGGATCGCCGCGATCGCGATCACCGCGAACCAGACGCACATGATCGGGCCGAAGAAGGCGGCGACGCGAGCGGTGCCACGGGACTGCACGGCAAACAGACCGACCAGGATGATCACGGTCAGCGGCACGATGTAGGGCTCGAAGTGCAGGGTGACGTCCTTCATGCCTTCGAGCGCCGACAGCACCGAGAGCGCCGGCGTGATCACGGCGTCGCCGTAGAACAGGGCTCCGGAAATGATGCCGAGCAGGACGATGGTTGTTCCGCGGGTGCCGACTGCGCGCTGGGCCAGCGCCATCAGCGCCAACGTGCCGCCCTCGCCGTTGTTGTCGGCACGGAGCAGGATCACGACGTATTTGAGCGTCACAACGACGATGAGCGCCCACAGGATCAGGGAGAGCACGCCGAGCACGGCCGCCGGCGTCGGCACCCCCTCCGCGCCAGAAGCCGCCATCACCGCCTCGCGGAACGCGTAGAGCGGGCTGGTGCCGATGTCACCGTAGACCACGCCGATGCTGCCGAGTGTCAGCGCACCGAAGCCGGCAGTGGTGTGGGCATCGCCATGCCCATTGGCCGCCGCCGTTTCCGGGGCGGAAATCGCGATATCACTTGTCATGGGAGAGCCTGGTGGCCTCTAAAAATGCTTCACTGCACAACGGCAGAAGGGCGCGGGGCTTATAGGCCTGCGCTGCCGGCATAGCCTAGCCAGATTTTGGACCTTAGCCATGCACATTTGCATGGCTTGGCCGGATGCCGTTTAGATGGTGACCTGGGTTCCGACTTCAACCACGCGTCCGGTGGGAATCTGGAAATAGTCGGTGGCGTCGTTGGCGGACCGGCTCAGCGCGATGAACAAATGGTCCTGCCAAAGCGGCATGCCGGACTGCGCCGACGCCTTCAGCGAGCGCCGCGACACGAAGAATGAGGTCGACATGATGTCGAATTGCCAGCCCTGCTTGCGCGCGATCGCGAGTGCCTTGGGCACGTTCGGCTGCTCCATGTAGCCGAAGCGCAGGCGGACCTTGAAGAACTTGTCGCTGATCCTCTCCATCCGGAACCGCTCCGACAGATCGACCCGCGGCGTATGCGCGGTCTCGATGGTCAGGACCACGTTGTGCTCGTGTAGCACCTTGTTGTGCTTGAGATTGTGCAGCAGCGCGGTCGGCACGAAGGAGGGATCGCTGGTCAGGAACACCGCGGTGCCCTTGACGATGTGCGGCGGCCGCTTTTCCAGGCTCCGGATCAGATCGTCCAGCGGCACCTCGATGCGGCGCGTTTTCTGGATCAGGATCCCGGACCCTCGCCGCCAGGTCCAGATTGTCCCGGCCATGATCACGCCGAACAGCAGCGGCACCCAGGCGCCTTCGAGCAGCTTCAGAAGATTCGCGCTGAAGAAGCTGATGTCGACCACGACGAAGGGCAGGATCACCGCTGCGGCCGTCGCCGCGCGCCAGTTCCACAATTTCCAGATCACGATGAAGCCCATGATGCCGTCAGCAACCATGGTGGTGGAGACCGCAATACCGTAGGCCGAAGCCAGATTGCTGGGGGTGTGGAACAACAGCACCAGCAGCATCACACCGATCAGCAGCAGCCGGTTTACACGCGGCAGATAGATCTGGCCGGCATGAGTTTCCGAGGTGAAGCGCACCTCGAAGCGCGGCAGGAGGCCGAGCTGCACTGCCTGATAGACCAGGGAATAGGCCCCCGTGATTACCGCCTGGCTCGCGATCACGGTCGCCGCGGTCGCAAGTCCGACCAGCGGCAGCACGAAATGCTCGGGCACCATGCGATAGAAGGAGTGTTCGATCGCGCTCGGATCCGACAGCACCAGTGCGCCCTGCCCGAAATAGTTGATCAGGAGCGCAGGCAGCACGAAGAACATCCAGGCCGACTGGATCGGCTTGCGGCCGAAATGGCCGAGGTCTGCGTAGAGCGCCTCGCCGCCGGTCACCGCGAGGAACACCGCGCCCAGTGTCACCAGGCCGATCGTGCCGTGCGACAGCAGGAATTGCAGGGCGTAATAGGGATTGATCGCTGCCAGCACCGACGGATCGTCGGCGATGTGAACGGCACCCAGCACGGCAAGAACGGTGAACCAGACGACCATCACCGGCCCGAAGGCTGAGGCGACCAGTGCCGTCCCCTTGCTCTGGACCGCGAACAGCAGCGTCAGGATGAGAACGGTCAGGGGAACGACATAGTGCTCGAAGGCGGGCGTTGCGAGCTTCAGACCCTCGACCGCCGACAACACCGAGATCGCCGGCGTGATCATGGAATCGCCGATGAACATGGAGGCGCCGACGACGCCGAGCGCCATCAGGAACCAGCTCCGCCGCCCGAGCGCGCGCTGGCCGAGCGCCATGAGGGAAAGCGTGCCGCCCTCCCCGTTGTTGTCGGCGCGCAGCAGCAGCAGCACGTATTTGGCGGTGACGACGATCAGCAGCGCCCAAAGGATCAGCGAGAGCACGCCGAGCACCATGACCCGCGAGACCGGCTGGCCATGGGCCGCGCCCCTGACGGCCTCGTGGAATGCGTAGAGCGGCGACGTGCCGATGTCGCCGAAGACGACGCCGATGCTCCCGAGCGTCAGGCCCCAGAAACCCGAGGTGACCGGCCCGTCCGGAGCTTCGGTCGATGTGATGCTCGCCGTCATATGAAACTGGAACGCTTCTGCCCGAGAATTGATCCGGCGCCTTTTGACGGTTCCGGTGCCCCTGTCAATCGGCACATCACCATAGCAGGCACCGGGCCAGATGCTGTGACGGCGCAGCAACGGTCGTTGCCCACGCGACGACATGCCTCAGGTAAGATGGTGGCACAAGAGCCCTGAGCCTTTCAGTCCCCGATTGAAGGGGAATTGGCTCTACATCCTTGTTTTGTCGCGCTTCTTCGCGCGAAACAGGGTCCACTTCGCTCGAATGCGCCCTACGGCTTCAGATTCGGCGGCAGCGGCGGATCTTCGCGCATCAGGGTGATGGTCACCCGCCGGTTGGCCGCGAGCGAGGGATCGTCCGGAAACAGCGGCTGGGTATCCGCCTTGCCGGCGACGGCGAAGACATGGGCGGCCGGCAGGCCCTCGCGTTCGAGGATCTGACGCACGGCATTGGCGCGGTCGGCCGACAGATCGAAGGCGCCGTAGTCGCTGCGGGTCGGCACGAATCCAGCCGCGGTGTGGCCGGCGATGGAGACGCGCAGCGGCGTCGCCTTGAGCGGGACAGCGAGCTTCTCGATCAGGCGGCGGGTGCGGTCATAGGGGACTTTGGAGCCGTCGGCGAACATCGAGCGACCGTCCTGGTCCACGATCTCGAGGTTGAGGCCCTGCTTGGTCTCCTCGAACATGATGTGCTTCGACATCTCGGTCAATTCCGGCATGTCCTGCAACGCTTGGCGCAGCGAGGCCGCCGCCAGCGCAAAATTGCGGTCGACCTTGATCTTGGCGCCCGACGTGCGGTCACGATCCTCCTGGTCCGGCGTCGGCGTGTTGGAGGAGTCCTCGGGCTGAATGTGATCGACGTTCTTCAGCCGAGGGCGGGTCGGCAGCCCGTCGGACTCGACGATGCCGGAATAGCGCGCTTCGGTCTGGACACCGAAGGCGTCGCGCATGGAGCCTGCGACGACCTTCAGCTTGTTGGCATCCTGGGTCGAGAACGCGACGAGCATCACGAAGAAGCTCATCATCAGGCCCATCAGATCGGCGAAGGTCACGAACCAGCCGTGACCGCCTCCGTGTGAATCGCCGCGCTTCTTCTTGGCCATATCTCAAATCCCGGCGCGCGGCCTCAGGCCGGCACCGGCTCGCCTTCAGCGTGGCGGTGCTTCTCGGGCAGATAGGCCAGCAGCATTTCGCGGACCAGCGTGGGGCTCTTGGAGTCGCGGATCATCAGGATGCCGTCGATGATCAGCGTGCGGTTGGTCTCTTCGTCCAGGAGCTTTCCATGCAGCTTGTCGGCGATCGGGGTACAAAACAGGTTGGCGACCAGCGCGCCGTAGAGAGTCGCGAGCAGCGCGGTCGCCATGAACGGGCCGAGCTTTGACGGGTCGGTCATGTTGGCGAACATCTGCACCATGCCGATCAGCGTGCCGACCATGCCGAAGGCCGGGGCGCAGTCGCCGATGGCGCGGTAGATCTTGCTGCCTTCATCCAGATGCATCAAAAAATTATCGCGGTCGCGCTCGAGATTGTCGCGAATGAAGTCCAGGTCGTAGCCGTCGGCGACGTAGCGGATGCCCTTGGCGAGGAACGGCTCGTCGGTCTCGACCTTTTCCAAACCCACGGGCCCTTGCTTGCGGGCGATCTCGGCGATGCGGGCGAGTTCGTCGACCAGATCGTGCGCCGACAGACGGCTCATAGTGAAGGCAAACTTGGCGCCGAGCGGTAGGCCGTGGATCAGCGTCGAGAGCGGAAAGCGGATCATGGTCGCGGCCGTCGAGCCGCCGAAGATGATGATCATCGCATGCTCGGAAACGAACATGTGGAGATCGCCGCCCAGCAGCATCATCGTCGCGATGACGACAATGCCCGCCACGAGCCCGATGCTCGTCATGATATCCATGGGAGACTCCAACGCGAACGCAACAACGGCCGTCCTGGCCGATGGCGCGGCCCAACCCCGAACCGCATCGGAAACCCTAGTGAGCCGCGATTAAAGACGCGTAAAGGTTAAGTTGAGCCGGCGCGCCTGGCGGCCGCAGCGCGCTGAAAGGCGCCGGCTTTTGCCGACTGCCGACACGGATCTCAACATTTTGCTAACCATACGGTGTCGCGCGCACCCGTCACCCGTGCACGCGATCCCTTCGGCTGCGGCCCTGCGCCACATCGGGGGCGACCGATCAATTGGTATTCTGGACCCGGCCGGCACCTCATGGCGGAAGGCATCGCAATGGTGACGCTGTTCAGTCTTCTCACCGCGCTTCCCGCAGTGCTGGCGCTCCACATGCTCGAACCCGGGCTCGTCCTGCCGGCGTTCAGCGTGCTGCTCTTTGCCGAGGCGGCCCTCGCCGGGATCGCAGCGCACCTGATCCACATGCCGGACAATGCGGAAGATATCACCCTGTGGGATTTTGCCGGCGGCTTCACCTTGATCGGATGCGCTGCCGCGGTGCTCGGCGAGCCGGATCAGGCCGCCTTGTTCCTGACGGAACAGGGCAGCCTGCGAGCGGCGTCGCAACCGTAGATCATCGCGGTCCCGCCGTTAGTGAATCTCCGCCGAGCGCTTCAGCGCAGCCTTCAACTTCTCCAACGAGAAGTCGGGGCTGCGGGCGATCTCGAGGATCGGCGTCTCGCGGCGGCCACAGAGTTCGGCGGCCTCGGGCAGCTTTGCGGCAATATCGTGCGGAATTACGACAGCGCCGTGCTGGTCGGCATGGATCAGATCGTCCGACTTCACGGTCATGCCGGCGACGCGCACTTCGCCGCCAAAGCTCTCGGCGTGCACCCAGGCATGCGACGGGCCGATCGAGCCGGCCAGCGCCTGGAAGCCCGGCGCCCATTGCGGAATGTCGCGGATCGAACCGTCGGTGATGACGCCGAGGCAGCCGAGCGCCTTGTGCACGTTGCTCTGCACCTCGCCCCAAAACGCACCGTAGCCGACGTCGGGACCGTCGATGTCCTGGATCACCGAGATGCGCGGACCGTGGCCGGTACCGACATATTCGTAATATGCGATGCGGCGCTTGGACTGCTCTTCCGGCGGTAGTGAATTTTTCAGCACCGAGCGGATCGCGACCGTGCGGGCATAGCCGACGATCGGGGGCAGATCGGGAAATGGGCAGACCAGTGGTTTGGTGGTGTAGCCGATCAGCCGGCGCTCGGGCGCCACGATCTCCATGGCATTGCAGATCGTCGGCGTGTCATAGCGGCCCAGCGCTTCGAGGACGGAAGCGGGCAGCGGCCCGGTCGCAGTATTCGTCACAGCGTTCTCTCCCAGATTGGCGGCCGCTGTTGGTGCGGTGCCGCCTGCACCGGGCGATATAGCCGAGATCGGGCCTCAACCCAACTCAGGGCGCCTCATGGCAGATATCCAAGTCTCGCTGTTCAGTGCCTTGGCTGCTTGGCGCTTGCCGTTCAGTGCAGCCGGTCGGGCCGGTCGTCTTCGCGCGGCGGCTCCGACAGGTTTGCCAGCGTCGGCGCCGAAGGCGGCGAGGAGACCTCGCCTCCAGCCGGCGCGGTGGCTTCCATCGCGCGCGCCTGGTCGCGATAGGATTTGTAGCCGAGCGGCAAAGCGAGCAGATACAGCACCGTTCCGATGGACAGCACGTGCCAGGGATAGGCGATCAGGATCGCGATGAACACGACCACCGCGACGAACGCCGGCAGCACCAGCTCGGGCGGCACGCGCATGCGCTTGGTCTTGCCGGAGAACACCGGCAGGCGCGACACCATCAGGAAGGCGATCAGCAGCGTATACGCAGCCGTCACGGCCGCAGGCAGCCGGCCGAGATCGAGGAACGCGACATAGATCGGCAGCAGCACCGTGATCGCGCCGGCCGGCGCCGGCACGCCGGTGAAGAAGTTGGCGGCAAAGGCCGGCTTGTTGGGATCGTCCATGGTGGCATTAAAGCGCGCCAGGCGGAGGCCACCGGAGATCGCAAACACCATGGCGGCGATCCAGCCGGCATTGCCGAGCTCGTGCAGCTGCCAGAAATACAGCATCAGGCCGGGCGCCACGCCGAAATTGACGAAGTCGGCGAGGCTGTCGAGCTCGGCGCCGAACTTGGACTGCCCCTTGATCATGCGCGCGATGCGGCCGTCGATGCCGTCGAGTGCCGCCGCGAACACGATGGCGTAGACCGCGAGCGACATCCGCCCCTCGATCGAGAGCCGGATCGAGGTCAGGCCGGCGCAGATCGCCAGCAGCGTGATGACGTTGGGCACCAGCATGCGCACCGGGATCGGGCGGAACCGCCGGCGGCGCACATCAGGATCTTTGAAGTCATAAGGCGTCATGGCTCGTCCTCACCTTGGGGCGAGATATAGCAAGCCGCGTTCCCCTCCGCCATTGCGGCGGAAGGCCCCTCAGGACCGACTTATTGGTTAATTGGCACGGTAGGCGCGGCTCGGGTCGTCTCCGGCAAGATCCGCCAGAATCGTCTCGCCGGCGATCGCGGTCTGGCCTTCCGAGACCAGCGCCTTCGTGCCCAGCGGCAGATAGACGTCGAGCCGCGAGCCGAATCGGATCAGACCGAAGCGCTCACCGGCGCCGATTGCCTGCCCCTCTTTGACGAAGCAGACGATGCGCTTGGCGACCAGACCCGCGATCTGGATCACGCCGATCCGCGCCGTCGGCGTCGTGATCACCAGCGAGTTGCGCTCATTGTCCTCGCTCGCCTTGTCCAGCTCGGCATTGATGAACAGGCCGGGCCGGTAGGCGATACGGTCCACCCGGCCCGCGATCGGGCTGCGGTTCACATGGCAGTTGAACACACTCATGAACACCGAGACGCGCGGCAGCGGCCGATCGCCGAGCCCGAGCTCGGCCGGCGGCAGCGCCATAGTGATCATGGAGACGCGGCCGTCGGCGGGCGACACCACGAGCCCCTCGCGCACTGGGGTCACGCGCACGGGGTCGCGGAAGAACAGCGCGCACCACACGGTCAGGATGGTGCCGATC
>NZ_JADPJF010000058.1:175529-208436 GCF_023073295.1 Bradyrhizobium sp. 23
ACCCCAAAGGCGACCACAGCCAGAACAGGAGGAGGCTTGCCAGCGCAAAGCCCCCGATGAAGGGATATCCCTCCTTGTGGATCGGCGGGATCTGACGCTGGATCGAATCGAGAATGGACATCGCTATCTGCCGCTCAGGGTTGATGGCGCAGGTCGTCCCGCGCGGTGGTGTTGTTTAGGCCAGAGTTGGGACCGGAGACAAGGTCACTCCGCCGCCGCAGGCGCCGTCAGGACATCGGCGACCGGCGGTGGCTCCCGGTTGGGCGCCTCGCCGGAATCGGCCATCCTCGCCAGTTTCTCGCGCGCCGCCTCGGCCTCGCGCTGCCTGTTCCACATGCTGGCGTAAAGTCCCCCCTCCCCAAGCAGTTTCGCGTGGGTGCCGCGCTCGGCGATGCGGCCCTGGTCCAGCACGATGATCTCGTCGGCGCCGACGATGGTCGAGAGCCGATGGGCGATCACCAGCGAAGTGCGGTTCTTCGCCACGCGCTCGAGCGCACCCTGGATTTCGTGCTCAGTGTGGGTGTCAAGCGCGGAGGTCGCCTCGTCCAGCACCAGGATCGGCGGCGCCTTCAACACGGTGCGCGCGATCGCAACCCGTTGTTTTTCGCCGCCGGACAGTTTCAGGCCGCGCTCGCCGACCTGGGTCTCGTAGCCTTTCGGCGCCATGCGGATGAAATGATCGATCTGCGCCAGCTGCGCTGCCTGCTCGACCTCGGCATCGCTGGCGTCCCAACGCCCGTAGCGGATGTTGTAGCGGATGGTGTCGTTGAACAGCACGGTGTCCTGCGGCACCATGCCGATGGACGCGCGCAAGCTCGCCTGCGTGACTTCGCGAATGTCCTGGCCGTCGATCAGGATCTTGCCGCCCGAGATGTCGTAGAGGCGAAACAGAAGCCGCGAGATGGTCGACTTGCCCGCACCTGACGGGCCGACGATCGCGACCGTCTTGCCGGCCGGCACCTCGAAGCTGATGCCCTTGAGGATCGGACGGGACGGCTCATAGGCAAAGCGCACATCCTCGAAACGCACATTGCCCGCGGAGACCACCAGTGGCTTCGCGCCCGGCGCATCCTTGATCTCAGCCTCGCGCCCCAGCACGTTGAACATCTTCTCGATGTCGATGATCGCCTGCTTGATCTCGCGATAGACCATGCCCATGAAGTTCAAGGGCTGGTAGAGCTGGATCATCATCGCGTTGACCAGCACGAAATCGCCGACCGTGTTGGTGCCGTTGCGCACGCCGATCGCGCACATCAGCATGGTCGCGGTCAGCCCCAGCGTGAAGATCACGGCCTGCCCGGTGTTGAGCACGGCCAGCGAAGTATAGGCCTGGACGCTCGACTCCTCGTAACGCGCGACCGACCGGTCGTAGCGCTGTGACTCACGGGCCTCGGCGCTGAAATATTTGACGGTCTCGTAGTTGAGCAGCGAGTCGATCGCCTTGGTGTTCGCCTCGGTGTCGGCATCGTTCATCTTGCGGCGGATGCCGATCCGCCACTCGGTCGCGATGTAGGTGTAGTACATGTAGACCGCGACAGTGACGAGGGTCGCAAGCACGTAGCGCCAATCGAACTGCCACAGCAGCACGGCCATCAGCAGCGAGACCTCGACGATGGTCGGGATCAGCTGCAGGATCACCATGCGCACGATGACCTCGATGCCCTCGCGGCCGCGCTCGAGCACGCGCGTCAGGCCGCCGGTCTTGCGCTCCAGGTGGAAGCGCAGTGACAACTCGTGCATGTGGATGAAAGTGATGGTGGCGAGCTTGCGCACCGCGTGCATGGCAACGCGCGCGAAAATGCCGTCGCGCCATTGCGTCAGCACCGCCATCACGATGCGCATCACGCCGTAGCTGGCGGTCAGCAGCAGCGGCGAGGCGATCACCCAGAGGTGCCAATTGTCGGCCTGAACTGGCGCACTGTTGGCGCCGGTCAGCGCGTCGGTCGCCCATTTGAAGCTGAAAGGAACCGTCAGCGTGATCAGCTTGGCGGCGAGCAGCAGCACCATCGACCAGACCACGCGCATCTTCAGGTCGAAACGGTCGCCCGGCCAGATATAGGGCCACAGATGCGCCAGCGTGCCCATCAGCGTGGCCCGCTCCAGCGGCCCCCCGGCGGGATCAGGAACGTTGGCGCCGGCGGGCGATTGAGCTTGGTCCATCAAGAAGCCTGAAAAGCCCGTCGATGCGGGCTGCGTTGCCATTAAGGATTTTCGTTTGTCATATAGAGCCTTACCGATGCCCATGCACCCCGCCAGATGGCGAATCTTGGATTGTTCGTCGTGGTTTACCGGTAGATTTCCGGAAGCCCCGAATCACCGATTGGGCTTGACGCCCCTTCGCTGCAATGCATCATGGCACCAATGAGCACGATCAAAACCGTCTGTGTCTATTGCGGCTCCGGCCCAGGAACCAATCCCCGTTTCACCGAAGGCGCCAAGGCATTCGGCAAGGCGCTCGCCGAGAACAACATCCGCCTCGTCTATGGCGGCGGCTCGCTCGGCCTGATGGGCTCGGTGGCGACCTCCGTCCTCGATCACGGCGGCACTGTCACCGGCATCATCCCCGATTTCCTGCGGATGCGGGAAAACGCGCTGACGCGCGTGCAGGAGATGATCGTCACCCCCGACATGCACGAGCGCAAGCGACTGATGTTCGAACGCTCCGACGCCTTCGTGGCGCTGCCGGGCGGCGTCGGCACGCTGGAGGAGTTGGTCGAGCAATTGACCTGGAAGCAGCTCGGACGTCACGCCAAGCCGGTGCTGCTGGCCAACATCGATAATTTCTGGGAGCCGCTGTTCTCGCTGCTGTCGCACATGCGCCAGACCGAGTTCATCCGCGCCGGCCTTTCGGTCGACATCCTCAAGGCCGATCGGATCGAAGAGATTTTGCCGAAGCTGAAATCGGCTGCAGCGCAGATCGAAGATGCGGAAAAGCAGCTCGCACCGGAAATGGCGCGCAAGCTCTAGTCCGCAGGAAACGTCACCGCCTCGATCCGGTTACCATCGGGGTCGACAACGAAGGCTGCGTAATAACGCACGCGATCGTGCGGGCGGATACCCGGCGCGCCGTCGGATGCGCCGCCGGCCGACAGCGCTGCGGCGTGAAATGCATCGACCTCGACGGTCGTCTTTGCCCGCAGGCAGATATGGACGCCGCTCTCCGGCGGCACGTGCGGCATGCCCTCGCGCAGATTGATCCAGAATTCGGGATAGGCCTTGCCGAAGCCGATCGTCCGCGGCCGCGTGACGAGGCGAGCGAGACCGAGCGCGGCGAGTGTTGCCTCGTAAAATGTCGCCGAGCGCTGGAGATCGCTGACGCCGACAGAGATGTGATCGATCATGGGTCGCGCCCCCTCTCCTGCTCGTCATCCCGTTTGTGGCACCGCCGCCCTACGCCGGCGCGCCCGACTTCACCAGCTTGTAGATCACCGAATCCATCAGCGCCTGGAACGAGGCGTCGATGATGTTGGGGGACACCCCGACCGTGGTCCAGCTGTCGCCGTTCTCGTCCTCGCTCTCGATCAGGACGCGCGTGACCGCGCCGGTGCCG
Organism: Bradyrhizobium sp. 23; assembly: GCF_023073295.1. NCBI lineage: Bacteria > Pseudomonadati > Pseudomonadota > Alphaproteobacteria > Hyphomicrobiales > Nitrobacteraceae > Bradyrhizobium > Bradyrhizobium sp. 23. Next base: position 179,080 of record NZ_JADPJF010000058.1, read on the forward strand.
CCGTTGAGGATACGCACGCGATAGTCGATCAGCGTCAGGCCTTCGATATATTTCTGGTACTTGCCGAGGTCCTTACGCAGCGCGACGTCGAGCGCGTTGACGGGACCGTTGCCTTCGGCCGCCGAGATCAGATGCTCGCCGGCGACGTCGACCTTGACCACCGCCAGCGCCACGGTGACGCGTTCGCCATGCGAATTGTAACGCTGCTCGACATTGACGTCGAACTGCTCGACCTCGAAATAATGCGGCACCTTGCCGAGCGTGCGCCGCGCCAGCAGCTCGAACGAGGCGTTGGCGGATTCATAGGCGTAGCCTTGCGCCTCGCGCTCCTTCAACTCCTCGACCAGCCGCGACAGTTTCGGATCGCTCTTCTCGTAGGCGATACCGGCGCGGTCGAGCTCGGCAATGACATTGGAGCGGCCGGCCTGATCGGACACCAGCACCTTGCGATGATTGCCGACCAGCTCCGGCAACACGTGCTCGTAGGTCTGCGGATCCTTCAGCACGGCGGAGGCATGGATGCCGGTCTTGGTGACGAACGCGCTCTCGCCGACATAGGCCGCATGCCGGTTGGGCACGCGATTGAGCATGTCGTCGAGCGTGCGCGACACCTTGACCAGGGTCGCGAGCTTCTCCGCCGTGACGCCGATCTCGAAGGCGTCGGCAAACTCGGCCTTCAGCTTCAAGGTCGGAATCAGCGAGCAGAGATTGGCGTTGCCGCAGCGCTCGCCGAGGCCGTTCAGCGTGCCCTGGATCTGCCGCGCGCCGGCGCGCACCGCGGCGAGCGAATTCGCCACCGCCTGCTCGGTGTCGTTATGGGCGTGAATGCCGAGATGATCGCCGGGGATGTGCTTCGCCACCTCGGCGACGATCGCTTCGACCTCGTTGGGCATGGTGCCGCCGTTGGTGTCGCACAGCACCACCCAGCGCGCGCCGGCTTCATAAGCAGCTTTCGCGCAGGCGAGCGCGAAACCGGAATCCTCCTTGTAACCGTCGAAGAAGTGTTCGCAGTCGAGCATCACCTCGCGGCCGGCAGCCTTCGCCGCTGCGACGCTGTCGCGGATCGAGGCGAGGTTCTCCTCCTTCGTCGTCTCCAGGGCAACGCGCACCTGATAGGCCGACGACTTCGCCACGAAGCAGATCACGTCGGCCTTGGCCTCCAGCAGCCCGGCCACACCGGGATCGTTGGAAACCGAGCGCCCCGCTCGCCGCGTCATGCCGAAGGCGGTGAAGCGCGCATGCGAAAACTTCGGCTTGGTGCCGAAGAACTCGGTGTCGGTCGGATTGGCGCCGGGATAGCCGCCCTCGACATAGTCGATGCCGAGTTCATCGAGCATCTGGGCGATGATTTGCTTGTCGGTCAGCGTGAAATCGACGCCGTTGGTCTGCGCGCCGTCGCGCAGCGTGGTGTCGAACAGATAGAGGCGCTCCTTGCTCATTGCAGCGCTCCCGACGCGGGTCCACTGCCGAGCGTCTTCTGCATGGTGGTGTTGGCCAGCCATTCGTCGTTGACAGTGATGCTGTTGCGCTGCATGGCGACATAGCCGCGCTTGGCGAAAAAGCCCTGCGCGTTGTCGCTGGCATCGACCGTCAGCTTGTCGGCGCCGCGGCCGCCCGCAAGCTTTTCCAGCGCATCGACGAGCATGGTCGCGAGGCCCTGCCCGGCCACGGCCGGATGCACATAGAGCATGCGGATATGATCCTTGCCCTGCAGCGAGGCAAAACCCACCGGTGACCCCTCCAGCGTTGCGATCAGCGTCAGGTCGGAGGCGAGCCCCTTGCCGAACTCTTCGTCTTCCGCCGACGCCATCCAGGCCTGTTGTTGGGCCTCGCTATAGTCCTCGCCGGTCAGCTCTTCGATGCTGGCGGTGAAGATCGCGGCGAGAACCGGCACGTCCTCCGGCAGAAAGGGCCGCAAGCCAGGCTTTGGGAGTGCTTGTGCCATCGTCTTCACCACATCCCATAGAGTTTCAGCGCCAGCGCCACGGCAGCGCCGAGCAGCAGGATTTTCAGCGCGATGTAATAGAACCAGTGCCGCGGAAAAGGCGTATCGGGTCGCTTCATCGTGCGACCTCCCACGTCGTCCCTTCCTTGGAATCCTTGATCGCAACGCCCATCGCGGCAAGCAGATCGCGGATACGATCGGACTCCGCAAAGTCCTTGCGCGCACGCGCCGCCGTCCGCTCCGAGATCAGGCGCTCGACTTCCTTGGCATCGACGCCGCTCGCCTGCTGCTTGCGTCCTTCCCACTGCGCGGCACTCTCGGAGAGAAAGCCGAGCAGACGCAACGAACCCGCGAGGGCACCAACATCGCTGCCGCGCAGCCCATGCAGCGCCGCGATCGCCAGCGGCGTGTTGAGGTCGTCGAGCAGCGGCTCGACCACTGAGGGGGCGGGCTTGCCGGATGCGACGTCAGCCGCACCCCGATACCAATCGTCGAGCGTCCTGGCGCTCTCCTCCAGCGACTTCATCGTCCAGTCGATCGGCGAGCGGTAATGCGTCTTGAGCATATTCAGGCGCAGCACTTCGCCCGGCCAGTCCGCGAGCAGCTCGTGAATCGTGACGAAGTTGCCTAGCGATTTCGACATCTTCTCGCTCTCGACCTGCAGGAAGCCGTTGTGCATCCAGTAGTTCGCCATGCGCTCCCGGTGGAAGGCGCAGCAGGTCTGCGCGACCTCGTTCTCGTGATGCGGAAACACGAGATCGATGCCGCCGCCATGGATGTCGAAGTGCTCGCCGAGATGCTTCCAGGCCATGGCCGAGCACTCGACATGCCAGCCCGGGCGCCCCTGCGCGGCGACGCCGGCGGGTGACGGCCATGACGGCTCGCCGGGCTTGGACGGCTTCCACAGCACGAAGTCGGTGTTGCCTTTCTTGTAGGGCGCGACATCGACGCGGGCGCCGGCAACCATCTCGTCCAGCGAACGATTGGACAGCGCGCCATAGCGCGGCAACCCGGCATCGGCCGCGTTCATCGCCTGCGGCGAGAACAGCACGTGATCCTCGGCAACATAGGCAAAGCCGCCGGCAACCAGCCGTTCGATGATCTCGCGCATCTCGCCGATATGCTCGGTGGCGCGCGGCTCGACGCTCGGCCGCAGCGCGCCGAGCGCGTCGACGTCAGCGTGAAACTGTTTGCCGGTTTGCTCGGTGACTTTCCGGATCGCCTCGTTCAGCGGCAGGCCGGGGAAATCCCGCGCGGCGCGGTCGTTGATCTTGTCGTCCACGTCGGTGATGTTGCGGACATATTTGACGTGCGCCTCACCATAGAGATGGCGCAGCAGCCGAAACAGCACGTCGAACACGATCACCGGCCGGGCATTGCCGATATGGGCGAAGTCATAGACCGTCGGTCCGCAGACATACATGCGGACGTTCTTGGCATCGAGCGGCACGAAGGTGCGCTTTTCCCGGCTCAGCGTATCGTAAAGGCGCAATTCCATAAGGATACCCGTCGGCTGTTGGCCGGGCGTCCAGTGCTCTCAATGGTTTTGAGAAAAGACGGCTCCAGCCAGCGAATCGCTAGCTCGTAATCTCGCGGCAAATGGCGCAAATGACGAGGAGACCGTTCATGACGGAACATATGGGCTATGAGGCGGCCCCGCGTCAAGAGAGCCGCGAAAACGCCGTCTTATCTCCGCAATGCGCAGCCGCCGCGCGCAGATGGTTCATCTCCTTAACCATTTGAGCCCATTCTGGAACTGGCAGTTCACATTTTTTGCCCCGGTGTTTTCATGCGATCATTGCTTGCGCTCATGTCCTGCGCCTCCATCCTTGCGGCGTCCAGCGCTCTCGCGGAGACCCGCGTCTTCATCATCCCAAACCAGGCGGACGGCTACGGCGTCGATCAGTGCCTGGCCAAGAGCGACAAATGCGGCGCGCAGGTCGCCCGCACCTACTGCCAGTCACGCGATTTTGCCCAGGCTTCGGCCTATCGCCGGGTCGATCCCGACGAAATTACCGGCTCTGTCCCCAAATCCGGCGCAAACTGCTCCCATGGCCATTGCGACGAATATGTCGCAATCACCTGCCAGCGCTGAATTCGCTCGGAACTGGCGTACCTTAGGCCCAATCGCTGGCCTCTGAAACGACGTGACGATGCCGCAGGAAGCGGCTATGGGAGGGCGCGCTCCGGCCTCCCCACATCACGCGTGGCCGTGACCTCGCTAGAATGGCGGATATGCCTGAATTTTTGTCTCTCTCCCGTGCTCGCTCGATCCTTGCCTGTGCCGTGCTCTTCAGCACGGTTGCGCTCGCCAATAACGCGTTCGCACAGGCCGGCCCGCCGGGACCGCCGCCTCAGCCCGGCCAGAACGGGCTCGGACCCAACCCAATGTGCGCGCGCCTGGAAGGTCAGCTCGCCGGTCTCGATCGTGGCGGCGGCGGTGATCCCGCGCGCGAAGACCAGATCCGCCGCTATCAGGAATCTCAGACCAAGCAGCAGGCCGAGCTCGATCGTGTCACCATGCAGGCCAAGCGCATGGGTTGCGATTCCTCCGGCTTCTTCTCGCTGTTCAGCGGCCAGTCGGCGCAATGCGGTCCGGTCAACACCCAGATCCAGCAGATGCGCGCCAATCTGGACCAGATCACCGGCAATCTCGAACGCCTGCGCGGCGGCGGCCCCGGCGGCTTTAGCCCCGAGCGTGACAACCAGCGCCGCTCGGTGCTGGCAGCGCTGGCGCAGAACAATTGCGGCCCGCAATATGCCAATGCGGCGCAGTCGCAAGGCGGCGGCAATTTCCTGAGCAATCTGTTCGGCGGCAACAACCCCAATAATCCGCAAGGCGTGCCGCCGTCCGATCTCGGCCCGCAATCAGGCACCTATCGCACTGTGTGCGTGCGCACCTGCGACGGCGCCTACTTCCCGGTCTCGTTTGCGACCGTGCCGGCGCGCTTCCCCGACGACGAGAAGACCTGCAAGGCGCTGTGCCCGGCCGCCGAGGCCGTGCTCTACACCCATCGCAATCCCGGTGAAGACATGAACTCCGCGGTCTCCACCAGCGGCCAGCCCTACACGGCGCTGCCGACCGCGTTCAAATTCCGCAGCGAGTTCAACCCGTCCTGCTCCTGCAAGGCGGCGGGCCAGACCTGGGCCGACGCGCTCAAATCCGCCGACGACAAGGCGTCGGCCGAACAGCAAGGTGACATCATCGTCACCGAGGAGAGCGCCAAGAAAATGCAGCAGCGGCAGCTCAACAAGGGCACGCCTGCCGCCAATGGCAAGAAGGGTGCGACGCCGACCACGGCGGCTGCACCTGTCGCGACTCCGCCTGCCGATACCGGCACCGCTACGACCTCGTCCGAGAACAAGCCGATCCGTTCGGTCGGACCAAGCTTCTTGCCGCAGCAGCAGAAGTAGGTCACGTCCTCCGCTGTCATGGCCCCGCGAAAGCGGGGGCCATCCTGTACGCTGGCATCAGCTGGTTTTCACGACGACCGGCGCAGCGTACTGGATCATCTGCTTTCGCGGCTGATAACAGCGAAATGGGTGGCGAGACCGTTTGCCTCGCGAATCATCCAATCAATTGCGCGCAAGAGTTCCCCGACCCGGCCGCCGCCAAGCGGCGCTGTCGGGTAGCGCCCCAAGACACGAACAAATCTAGGCGTCGCGCGCCGGGCGGCGTGCTCAATATAGTCTACACCGACACCGGGATTCGCAGCCGTTTCGAGTTCGAGGGCCCGTGCGGCGTGGGCCGCCGCGCCAAGAATGTGCCTGACCTGGGTCGATCGAGCCAGGGGATGAAGATACGCCGCGGATGAGGCACTCATCGCCGCGCGTGCGGCTAGGCTGGCTGCCGCACCTTTGGATTCGTTTGCTGCCTTCAGCGCTGCCCAGGCTGCATCGCGCAGGGTCTTTACCCGCTTGCCTCCCTTCGCGAAGGTCCGCGCTGCTTCGACTGCGTCACGCGGCCGGAAATCCACTGGATGCGCCCGCTCGAATATTTCCAGCACGTCCGCGGCATTTGCCGCCGCATAGGCTGCAACCTCTCGGAGATCATCCATGTCAAGGGAGATTTCGTCTGCCATGCTTTCGCCCACCACCAGCTCCGGAGCACACCTATGAATGCTCTATGGTCGAATTCGATCGCCCAAGCAGGATGCCAGAAGATATGGATCACCTCATTGGATGACGACAGCGGAATGCAATCTCCAAGCTACCCGAACTGGCAGCCCCTACCCCTCAAACGCGTCGATCGAGGCTTTGCTCACACGCGAGACCAGCGTCTCATCCGGAGCGGCGAGCTGCTCGCCTTTGTCGCGAAAGCGGTTGGTGATGGGATAGCGGCGGTCGCGGCCGAAATTCCTGGCTGTGACCTTGACGCCGGGCGCGGCCTGGCGGCGCTTGTATTCGGCGACGTTGAGGAGATGGTCGATGCGGGTGACCGTCTCGCGGTCAAAGCCCGCGGCGATGATTATATCGAGCGGCTCTTCGCGCTCGATGAGACGCTCCAGGATGGCATCAAGCGCGTCGTAAGCCGGCAACGAATCCTGGTCGGTCTGGTTCTCGCGCAGCTCCGCGGTCGGCGGACGCGTGATGATGTCGGGCGGGATCACCTCACCGGCCGGCCCCAGCGCCCCCTCGGGCTTCCACGAATTACGCAAGCTTGCCAGCCGAAACACCTGCGTCTTGTAGATGTCCTTGATCGGATTGAAGCCGCCGTTCATGTCGCCATAGAGCGTGGCGTAGCCGACCGACATCTCCGACTTGTTGCCTGTGGTCACCACCATCAGGCCGGTCTTGTTCGAGATCGCCATCAGCAGCGTGCCGCGGGTGCGGGCCTGGAGATTCTCCTCGGTGACATCGGGCGGCAGATTCTTGAAGACGCCGGACAGGATGGTCTCGAACCCGGTCACCGCTTCGGCGATCGGCAGCACCTCGTAGCGGATGCCGAGATGGCCGGCGAGCTCGCCGGCGTCCGCAATCGAGCTTGCCGCGGTGTAGCGATAAGGCAGCATCACGCCGTGCACCTGATCGGAACCGAGTGCATCGACCGCGATCGCCGCGCACAGCGCGGAGTCGATGCCGCCGGAAATGCCGAGCAGCACGCCGGGAAAGCCATTCTTGGCGACGTAGTCGCGCAAGCCCAGCACGCAGGCCGCGTAGTCGGCGTAGTCTGCCTCGGGCTGCGCGGCGATCGGCCCGGTGCAACGCCAATCGTCGCCGCTTCTCGTGAAGTGCAGTGTGGTGATGCTCTCCGCGAACGCCGGCAATTGCGCTGCGAGCGAAAGGTCGCCGTTGAGCGCAAAGGAGGCGCCGTCGAACACCAACTCGTCCTGGCCGCAAACCTGGTTGAGATAGACCAGCGGCAGACCGCTCTCGGTGACGCGCGCGACCGCGACCGACAAGCGCACGTCGGCCTTGTCGCGGGCGTAAGGCGAGCCGTTCGGCACGAGGATGATCTCGGCGCCGGTCTCGGCCAGCGTCTCGACCACGTTCTCGTAGTCCTCGGACTCCTCAAGCCAGATGTCCTCGCAGATCGGCACACCGACGCGCACGCCGCGCACGGTGACGGGGCCGGCGGCAGGCCCGCGCGAAAACAGCCGCTTCTCGTCGAACACGCCGTAATTCGGTAGATTGCATTTGAAGCGCAGGCCAGCGATACGGCCGCCATCGAGCAGCGCGCAGGCATTATAGAGCCTGCCCTCCTCGACCCAGGGCGTGCCGATCAGCATCGCCGGCCCGCCATCGGCGGTCTCGCGCGCCAGCGCTTCGATCGCAGCGCGGCAGGCGGCCTGAAAGGAAGGCTTCTGCACGAGATCTTCCGGCGGGTAGCCGGCGATGAACAATTCCGGAAACAGCACGAGATCGGCACCGTCGGCGGCTGCCTGCACGCGCGCCGCGCGCGCTTTCGCGGCATTGCCCTCGATGTCGCCCATGGTCGGATTGAGCTGGGCGAGCGTGACCGCGAATGCGTTGAGACGTTCGGTCATGGCGCTCCGATCAGAGCATGATCCGGAAAAGAGTGAAGCGGTTTTCCGAAAAGATCATGCTGAAAAAACAGTTTAAAGCGCGATACGCGCTTTAAAGAAATCCCAATCGCTCGATGATGGCGATGATCCAGAACGCGCCGGCCATCAGCAGCGCGACACCGACCGCGGCCGAGCCCATGTCCTTGACCCGTCCGATCTGCTTGTCGTGATCCATGGTCAGCCGGTCGGCAAGCTTCTCGATCGCCGTATTGAGCAGCTCGACCACCAGCACGAACGCGACCGCGCAGATCAGCTCGACCGCCCGCATCGCGGTCGCGCCGACGAACCACGCGAGCGGCAGCGACAAGAGGAGCGCAACGATTTCCTCGCGGACGGCCTGCTCCGAGCGGAACGCAAAGGCCAGACCGTTACGGGAATTGATCGTGGCCTTCCAGATTCGCAGCAAGGTCTCAGAGCCCCGCTGCGACCGGCATCGGCCTGACCTTGCCGGCGCGTTCCTGCTTGAGCAGTTCTGCGACCAGGAAAGCCATATCGATGGATTGCTCGGCGTTGAGCCGGGGATCACAGACCGTGTGATAGCGGTCGTTGAGATCCTCGTCAGTGATCGCGCGGGCGCCGCCGAGGCACTCGGTGACGTCCTGGCCGGTCATCTCCAGATGCACGCCGCCGGCATGGGTGCCTTCAGCGGCGTGGATCGCGAAGAACGACTTCACCTCGGACAGGATGCGGTCGAAGGGCCGTGTCTTGTAACCTGATGTCGAGGTGATGGTGTTGCCGTGCATGGGATCGCACGACCACACCACCACTTTGCCCTCCCGCTTCACGGCGCGGATCATGTTCGGCAGGTGCTCGCCGATCTTGTCGGAGCCGAAGCGGCCGATCAGCGTCAGCCGGCCCGGTTCGTTGTCGGGATTGAGCACGTCGATCAGCTTCAGCAGTTCGTCGGGCTTGAGCGACGGGCCGCATTTGAGCCCGATCGGATTCTTGATGCCGCGGAAATATTCGATATGGCCGTGGTCGAGCTGGCGGGTGCGGTCGCCGATCCAGATCATGTGGCCCGAGGTCGCGTACCAGTCGCCGGTGGTGGAATCGACCCGGGTCATGGCCTGCTCGTAGCCGAGCAGCAGGGCCTCGTGGCTGGTGTAGAAATCAGTGGCGCGCAGCTCGGGATGGGCCTCGAGATCGAGGCCGCAGGCGCGCATGAAGTTGAGCGCATCGGAGATGCGGTCGGCCAATTCCTTGTAGCGACGGGACTGCGGACTGTCCTTGAGGAAGCCGAGCATCCACTGATGCACGCTGCCGAGATTGGCGTAACCGCCGGTCGCGAACGCACGCAGCAGGTTCAGCGTCGCGGCCGACTGGCGATAGGCCATCAGCTGGCGCTGCGGATCAGGGATGCGCGCTTGCTTGGTGAAGGCGATGTCGTTGACGATGTCGCCGCGATAGCTCGGCAGCTCGACCCCGTCGATCTTCTCCATCGGCGAGGAGCGCGGCTTTGCGAACTGGCCGGCGACGCGCCCGACCTTCACCACCGGGACGGCGCCGGCATAGGTCAGTACCACCGCCATCTGGAGCAGCACGCGAAAGAAGTCGCGGATGTTGTTGGCACCGTGCTCGGCGAAGCTCTCGGCGCAGTCGCCGCCCTGCAGCAGGAAGGCCTCACCGGCTGCGACCCGCGCCAGCGCCTTCTTCAGATTGCGCGCCTCGCCCGCGAACACCAGCGGCGGAAAGGTCGCAAGCTGCGCCTCGACGTCGGCCAGGGCCTTGGCGTCGGGATAATCGGGCACCTGTAGCACCGGCTTGCTGCGCCAGGACTCGGGCGTCCACCGCTCGGACATCGCAATCTCTCCGTGAAGCAAAAAGCACAACCTGATCTGTGGGTTGCGAGGGTCGCCTTATACACAGGGTGGCCACCGGCCGCCAGTTGTAAATCCGTCTGGCACTGCAAAGCCTTGCGGGGAAAGCCAAATTCGCATTTGCTGGGAACTGCTTGGAAACTGGCAAGATACCTTCGGCCCATGGACGTGGCACTAGACGACGTTTTCATCGACGAGATCAGCTTCCCGGCGACTGACGGGTATGCGCTGACCGGCACCCTATTCCTGCCGCGCGGGACCAAGCGCCATGCCGTCTTGATCAACTCCGCCACCGCCGTCCCGCGAAAAATCTATCGTGGCTTTGCCTCCTATCTCGCCCATCGCGGCTGCGCGGTCCTGACCTACGACTATCGCGGCATCGGCGACTCCCGGCTGCCGGCGATGGTCGGCTACAACCGGCCGAAATCGCTGGTCGGCTTCAAGGCCTCGATGTCGGACTGGGCCGCGCTCGACGTCACCGCCGCAGTGCACTGGATGCGCGAGCGCTACAATACCCTGCCCTTGACCTATGTCGGGCATTCCTTCGGCGGCCAGGCGCTCGGGCTGCTCGCGAACAACACGGACATTTCGCGCGCCGCGTTGGTGGCCTCGCAGGCGGCGACCTGGCGGCTGATGACGTCGCCGGAAAAATACCGCGTCTTCGCCTTCATGAATTTTGTCGGCGTGCCGCTCGTGCACGCGCTCGGTTACGCGCCGGGCTGGGCCGGCATCGGCGAGGATTTGCCCAAGGGCGTCTTCCTGCAATGGGCCGAGTGGGTCTCGAGCCCCCGCTATCTCTTCGATTCAAAGCTGCCGGCGCTGGAAAATTTCGCCAAGTTCAAGGGCGAGCTGCGCACCCTCTGCTTCTCCGACGATCCCTGGGCGACGCGGCCCGCGGTCGAGCTGCTTGCGAGCGGATTCACCGCGATCAAGCCTGAGGTGCTCAACGTGAAGCCGTCCGACGTCGGCGCCAAGGAGATCGGCCATTTCGGCTTCTTCCGCCCCGACCACCGCGACACGTTGTGGCGTGGCGTCGCGGAATGGATCCAGGGAGAGTAGACGGCGCTTACCGGAGGATCGTCGTCAGCGACGAGTAGCGCTTGTTCGGCTTGGCTTCGCCCGGCGCGAATTGCGCAAAGGCCTGGCTGACGCGGACGGCCGGCGGCGTATCGCCCGCAAAACGAAACTCCTTAGGCCGCGGCGCGTAAAAACTGGCGCTGTAATAGGCGTCGTCGAAGCGCGCCTCGCCGACCCCGAACATTGCGTCGCACGCGAACAGAAGTGCGTAGACTCCCGCGATTGCGACGACGACCTCCCTGAGAACTGACATGCTGATGCCCCACCCTGTTGCAGGCAGGATGCACGCCGGTTCCAAAGCCGGGGTTTAAGGCCGCATGGTTCTTGTCCGCACGGTTTGCCGCAGCTGAGCGGAATGCAGACAATTTTATCGATCTCGAAAAAGAGCCCGCCTGCACGGGTGGTCAGGCGGGCTCCAGGCTTGGCCGCTCGGGAGGTATCAAACGGCCAGATTCATCCAGACCGCCTTGGGCTCGGTGAAATTGTCTAGCGCGGCGGTGCCGTGCTCGCGGCCGAGGCCGGAGTCGCGCTCGCCGCCCCAGGGCAGCCGCACGTCGGTATAGCCATAGGTGTTCATCCAGACTGTGCCCGCGCGCGCTCGCTTGGCGAAGCGCTGCAGCTTGCCGATGTCGCGGCTCCAGACGCCGGCGGCGAGACTGTAAGCCGTGCCGTTGGCAATCCGCAAAGCGTCGGCCTCGTCCTTGAACTTGAGGACACTGACGACCGGGCCAAAGATCTCTTCCTGCGAGATCCGCATCTCGTGCGCGACATTCGCGAACACCGCGGGGCTGATGAAGTAGCCGCGATCGCCGACCTTCTCGCCACCGGTGACGAGGGTCGCGCCCTCCTTCCGGCCGATGTCGACATAATCGAGGACCGACTTCATCTGCTTCTCGGAGATGACGGGACCGAGCACCGTCTTGCGGTCGAGCGGGTCGCCGATCCTGAGCGACTTTGCGCGCGCCGCCAGCCGCTCGACGACCTCGTCATAGGCCTTCTCCTGCACCAGCACGCGGGAGCCGGCCGAGCAGACCTGGCCCGCATTGAAGAAGATGCCGGAAGCCGCAGCTTTCGATGCGGCTTCGAGATCGGCATCGTCGAAAATGACGTTGGCCGACTTGCCTCCCAGCTCGAGCGAGATGCGCTTGAAGTTGCTTGCGGCGCCCTTCATGATTCCCCGCCCGACACCGGGAGAGCCGGTGAAGGTGACCTTGTCGACGTCAGGGTGATTGACCAGCGCGTCGCCGACGACGCGGCCGGGGCCAGTGACGACGTTGAAGACGCCCGCCGGCAGGCCGGCTTCGAGCGCGAGCTCGGCGATGCGTAGCGCCGACAGCGAGGTGAGCTCGGCCGGCTTCATCACGATGGTGCACCCGCAGGCCAGCGCCGGCGCGAGCTTCCACATCCCGATCATCAGCGGGAAATTCCAGGGCACGATCGCCGCGACCACGCCGACCGGCTCGCGCACGGTGTAGGTCAGGGCATCATCGCGCACGGGCACGACGTCGCCGCTGATCTTGTCGGCCCAACCGGCGTAGTAGATCAGCGTGTCGACGGCGGCCGGAAAATCCTGCCGCGATGTCGCGGCGATCGGCTTGCCCGCATCGATCGACTCGAGCTCGATGATCTCCTCGGCGTGAGCCTTGAGCAGGTCCGCCCAGCGCAGCAGGATCTGGCCGCGCTCGGACGCCCGCATCGTGCGCCAGGGGCCTTCGAAGGCCCGGCGCGCGGCCGCTACTGCATGATCGACATCGGCCTCGTTGCCTTCGGCGACGATGGCGATGACCTGCCCGGTGGCCGGATTGAGCGACTTGAATGTGCGACCGGAGCTCGCCGGGACGCGGCGACCGTCGATCAGCAGATGCTGTGGCCGGGACATGAACTCGGTGGCCGGCGAGTGTGCAAAGTCATATGCAACAGACATCATATTCCTCCAGTTCTGGTATACCAGACTAGGCGCCTGTGGACGGGAGTAAATATGATATGGATTGCAAATGGACCGCGGTCATATGAAATGTAGTTCATAGGGAGGACCAATGCTTCAGATCGAGATCGAGGCCGTCTGGCGGTTTCGCCGGGAGGGCAATCCGCGCACCGCCGTCATCATGCTTGGCGTCCTCAACGAGATCAGGAGAACCGGGAAGATCACCAGCGCGGCCAAGGATGCGCACCTCTCCTATCGCCATGTCTGGAATCTGATCGAGCAATGGTCGGAGTTCTTCGGCACGCCGCTGGTGGAAACCCAGCGCGGCAAAGGCTCGAAGCTCACGCCGTTCGGCGAGCGGCTGGTATGGGCGGGCGAGCGTATGCAGGCCCGGCTCGGACCTCAGCTTGAAAACCTCGCGCAGGAGCTGGCGAGCGAGATCAAGCCATTCCTCGAGCAGCGCCCGTCGGTGATCCGCGTGCATGCCAGCCACGGTTTTGCGGTCGCAAAACTGCGCGAATTCCTCGACCGCGAGCCCGGCATCGGCGTCGATCTGCGCTATGTCAGCAACCAGCATTCGCTGGTCTCGCTGGCGCAGGGCGCCTGCGATCTCTCCGGCCTGCATCTGCCGCACGGCGCGCTACGGGCTCAGGGCATCAAGGCTGCGCGCGAATGGCTCGATCCGCGCGAGGATCGCATCATCAGCTTCGTCACACGCGAAATGGGATTGATGGTCGCGCGCGGCAATCCGCTGCGCATCGCTTCGCTCGATGATCTCACCGGACCAAAAGTCCGCTTCGTCAACCGCGACCACGATTCCGGCACGCGGCTTCTGTTCGACCAACTGCTTGCGGCAAACGGCATCGACGAGAGCAGGATCAAGGGCGCGCAGCAGATCGAATTCACCCACGCCGCGGTCGCAGCCTATGTCGCGAGCGGCATGGCTGATGCGAGCTTCGGCGTCGAAGCCGCCGCCCGGCATTTCGGCCTCGATTTCATCCGGCTCCTGACCGAGGATTATTTCTTCGTCTGCAAGCGCGCGTTCCTGGACACCGGGCCGATGCAGCGCATCCTGGAGATCATGCGCAGCGCCGATTTTCGCGCGGCCGTCGCCACCCTGCCCGGCTATGTGCCGTCCGACACCGGCACCGTCACCGGCGTGAAGGCGTTTCTGGAGATGCACGCCGTGCGATGATGTCGAAGGATGCCATCGCCTTCCGCGCCGGTCAGATCGCCGGCTCGTCCTTCAGCGCGGAAATCACCTGCTCACCCTGCGCGGTCAGGCGATATGTCACCAGCGGACGGCTCGATGGCGGCTTTCGCGCCAGCTCGACGATGTAGCCGCGCACCATCAGGGCTTCGAAGCTGCCGTAATAGCCGAACATGCTGATCTGGTTCTGCCTGAGCAGCTTGAACTCGCGCAAGAGCCGTATCTCGTTGCCCGACAGCAGCGACCGGCGCACGCGCTGAACGAACCGCGCGCGCTGCTCGAACCAGTTTTTATCCGGCAGTTCGTGCGAGGCTGGTGCGGGGGCCCGTTCGCAGGGACGCGCGTCCTGCGCAATCTCGACCATCACCTGCGGCAGGCACGGCATGCTGCTGGCGACAACCGCGTCCTTCGCAACGTCGAGCAACGCGAGCGGCCAGCGCCGCTTGTTGTCCACCATGACCGGCGGTGGCACGACGCTGTCGCGCACCAGCTGCTCGAAGCGTCCGGCGGTCACGCCGACATAGGCCGCCGCGCGACGGCGATCGACCAGACGCGTGTCCGGCGCGACCTCGCAAACAATGTTCTCGTCCACCCGGGATCCCCTGGCGCCTCGTTGCGCATGGCATGACGGCCCGACAGGACCGGCCAAGCCGGCGGCGAACCTAGGTGGGAGGAGCGAACTCGAAAAGCACAGAATTTCGTACACGTTGATGCCGTTTCGGCAACGGCTATAGTCCGGCCGGGGGTCCCATGCGATTTCACTCACCAGCCATCCAGTACTTCCACGCCGTCCGCCGCACCGGCTCGATCCGGGCCGCTGCGCGCATGCTGAACGTTGCCTCGTCGGCCGTAAGCCGCCAGATTCTCAAGCTTGAACAAGAGGTTGGGTCACCATTGTTCGAGCGCAATGCGCGCGGCCTGACGCTGACGACGGTCGGGGAGATGTTGGCCCGGCACGTCATGAACGTGCTCCAGGACCTCGACCGCTTCCGCTCGGACGTCGCGTCCCTGTCCGGGACGTGGCACGGCACGGTCAGCATTGCCTGCATCGAGTCGCTCACGGAGTCGGTGCTGCCGGACCTGATCGCCGCCCATCGTGGCCGCGCCCGGCGCGTCAGCTTCACCACCGAGGTGAAGGGATCGTCGGATGTGCTGGAGGCCTTGAGCCGCGGCGAGGCCGACATCGGCATCGCCATGGCGCTGCGCCATCCGCCGGATCTGCGCCAGGTCGCCTTGAAACGGTTTCGCCTCGGCGCGGTCGTGGCGTGCGATCATCCACTGGCGCGCGGCAAGACGGTCACGCTAACCCAATGTCTCGCCTTTCCCGTCATCCATGCGCTGCCGGAGCTGTCGATCTACCATCTGCTGCAGCCGCTGATCGCGCAGCTGTCCGAGACGCCGGAGCCGGCCATCCAGGCCAACTCGATCGACCTGATGCGCGAACTCGCCGCGCGCGGCGTCGGCGTCGCCTTCCAGACCCAGCTCGGCATCGACCGACTATCGCGCGACAGCCGGCTCGTCTTCCTGCCGCTCGACAACGCCGGCAGTCCGGTGTGGTCAGATCTCGGCATCTACGTTCGCGCCGAGCGCACCCTGCCCGCCCACACGGAATCCTTCCTCCAGGAGCTGGTGCGCGAATTGGGCGAGCGCGAGCGGCGGGAAAACGCGGCGCATCCGCAGATCGCCTGATCAAACGCCGACGTCTGACGCTCAGCCGTGGCCGGCTCCCTTGCGCTGGCCGCTATCGCCGAGGCGGTCGACCCAGGCGATGCCGATCGCGGAGATGATGAAGGTCAGGTGGATCAGCACCTGCCACATCACGCCGCTCTCGGTGAAATTGCTCCGCGTCGTGCCGAGATTGCCCGCCTCGATGAAGGTCCTGAGCAGCGAGATCGAGGAGATGCCGATGATCGCCATCGCAAGCTTGATCTTGAGCACGCTGGCATTGACGTGGCTGAGCCATTCCGGCTCGTCCGGATGACCGCTGAGGTTCAGGCGCGAGACGAAGGTCTCGTAACCGCCGACGATCACCATCACCAGCAGGTTCGAGATCATCACGACGTCGATCAGCCCGAGCACGACCAGCATGATCTGCTGCTCGCTGGCGTCGAACGAGTGCACGACCAGGTGCCAGAGCTCCTTCAGGAACAGCAGCACATAGACGGCCTGCGCGACGATGAGGCCGACATAAAGCGGGACCTGCAGCCAGCGCGAGCCAAAGATGAGTTGGGCAAACGGGCCGATTTGCGGCGCCGGCACGGAATCCGCCGAAGGTGCTTTGGGTTCGGACGTCATTGATCACTCCGGATGATGGACAGGCGCGTTGCCTCAGAGACTCGCGATCACAGGCGCGAGCTCGAGCGATCCGCGATAGATCATCTCGAAGGCGACGTAAACGATGATGGCGAGGCCGACATAGCCGATCCAGCGCTGCTTCTGGAGCACGCGGCCGAGCAAATCGGCGGCGACGCCCATCAACGCGACCGACAATAGCAGGCCGAAAGCGAGGATGTAGGGATGCTCGCGCGCAGCGCCCGCGACCGCGAGCACGTTGTCGAGCGACATCGAGACGTCGGCGGCGACGATCTGCACCGCCGCCTGCCTGAAGGTCTTTCGGGACGCAGGCGCAGCGCTGCTGCCGCCATGGCTGAACGCGAGCTCGTTCGCATGCGCGGACTGCTCGCGCAGCTCCCGCCACATCTTCCAGCACACCCAGAGCAGCAGCACGCCGCCGGCGAGCAATAGCCCGATCACTTGCAGAAGCTGGGTCGCGACGCCGGCAAAGACGATGCGCAGGGCGGTGGCGGCGATGATGCCGACGACGATGGCGCGCCGGCGCTGCTCGGCCGGGAGGCCGGCTGCGGCAAGGCCGATGATGACGGCGTTGTCGCCGGCGAGCACGAGGTCGATCAGGACGACCTGAAGCAGCGCGGTCAGCGCTTCGGTGGTGATGAATTCAGTCATGATTGGTCATTTTTCGGTGCGGACGGATCGAGCCAGTGCGGCTTCTTCCGCTCGACCCAATCCAGAACCTTGGCGCGCCCGGAGCGCAGCGCGGGCACGTCTTCCGCGAGCAAAGCGAGGCCGAGCGGTAGCATCCAGACGCCGAGCACCGGCAGGAAGGAGAGCACGCCGCCGACAATCAGCAGCGCACCCGAAGGGATTCTCACCCAGCGGCTGGATGGCTTGAGCAGATAGGTGACGGTGTCGCCCATGCGCGGCGGCAGGCGACGGACAAGCTTGTCGAGGCGCGGGTCGCCGCCAGCCATCTGGCCGCTAGCGCCCGCAGTCCCTGTCTTATCCTCGTCCGAAACTACGCTCATGCTTACTCCTCGGCGGCGATGCGGTGTTCGGCGCGCACTGCACCCGGCGTCACCTGCTTTGCGCGCGGCAGCACCAGCGTCAGCAGGCGCAACAGCTTGATCGCCTGCACTTCGTGGGGATGCACGTCCTCGTCCGCGGCCGCGACGCGCTCCGACAGTTCCATCAAATGAGCCGACAGCGGCAGGTCTGAAACCGGACGCAAATTCTCGATCACCACATTGGCGAAATCCGGCTCCTCGAGTCGTTCAGCAAGCTCGTCGAACATCGCGTAGAGCCGGTCGTCCGAGATATGCGGCGCCAGCTTGCGATCCCGGATGAACCGGACGACCTCGTCGCGTTCGACCGGCGAAACTTGCCGGTCGGCGACGGCAACCAGCGCGCCGACGATCACCAGTGCCACCGCAGCCTGCTCGTTCAGGCTGGATGGCTCGGTGATCTCGATTTCGATCGGATTTGAATGCTTGGCGTCGGACATCGTTGCTCCCTTATCTTGCGAAAGACCGCACGGAGCTGCGATGGGGACGATTCGGTCGGAGAGACTCTCAAGAAGGCCCGACGATCGGCCGATCCATCGCATTCGCGCGGGACAGGTCATCCGACATCACGAGGTTTTGCCGACAGCGTCGACTTCCTCGCCAGAGGGGCCCGGATTCTTGTTCGTTTCACACATAAAGATGGGGCTGTCGGAATCAAGACGACGCGACTGCGACCAGCCGCCGCATCGGGTTCCGTGTTGCCACATTGGCTAAGCAGTTCTGCGCGCTCCGCACCTGCGATCATGTCTTTTACTGCCGCCCGCGCAGGCGGGCGATCCAGTACTCCGAGACGCCCGTAGTTTGTCGAGAAGCCGCAGCGTACTGGATTCCCCGCCTGCGCGGGGAATGACAGCGGAGTGCGGAGCACTCAGCCTACCCCACCTGCTCGACAAGATGCGCCCGCGAGGGCGACGGCTCGAACCTGTCGCCGAAATATTGCGTCTCGTGCGCCACAAGGTCGTCGCGGAATTCCATGATACTCACGACGTAAGACGGCACCCCGTCATAGGTCAGCACGAATTCGCTCACCCAGAGATCGTTACTGCCGACGATCCGCCGAACCGTGAAGCGCTTCTTGTTCGGCTGCACGAACCGGCTCTCTTGAATCTTCCTGCGACCGCGGATGCGCTCGCCGGACTGCGGATAGTCGAGCACCGCGTCCTCGCGATAGATGTCGTGCTCGGCCTCGAAATCGTTCGCATCCGAAGCATCCCAATGGCGCTGGAGCGCGGCCAGCTTGCCCTGATCATCCATCGTGATCTCCCGTTGTACCGACTGCGTTTACGTTACGCATTTCAAATTGGCCTCAGGGCCGCCGGTGGCAAGGCTTGCTCGCAACGTCTAACAACGACTAACGAGCCAAAAACCCCATCCGATGCAATGATGACGGCAGAACCGCGCAGCCAGATCGGGAACACGCAATGGCACGTCTGCTTTCGGTCAATGTCGGCCTGCCGCGCGACGTCGCTTGGCAGGGTCGGACCGTCCACACCGGCATCTGGAAGGCACAGGTCACAGGCCCGCGCAGGGTGCGCCGGCTCAACATCGATGGCGACGGCCAGGGCGATACGGCCGGTCATGGCGGCGAACATCGTGCCGTATTCGTCTATCAGGATGAATCCTACCGGTACTGGCAGGAGCATCTGGGTCGATCGAACCTCGTTCATGGCCAGTTCGGCGAGAACTTTACGGTCGAGGGCCTCGCCGACACCAACGTGTGCATCGGAGACCGCTACAGGATCGGCTCCGCGGTGTTCGAAGTGACGCAGCCGCGCGTCACCTGCTACCGTCTCGGCATTCGCATGGACGAGCCGGACATGGCCGCGCTGCTCGTCAGGCACGGGCGGCCCGGATTCTATTTCCGTGTGATCGAGGAAGGCGACGTCGAAGCCGGTGACGAGATCACACAGATCGCTGTGGGACCCGAGCGCATGAGCGTGTTCGAGATCAATGCGCTGCTTTACGTGCCGCCTCATCCGCGCGAACGCCTGGAGCGCGCGCTGCGGATTCCCGCGCTGAGCCGCGGCTGGCGCCGTTCTTTCGAGGCGCTGCTCGAGCAGCAGAAGGACAACAAGACCGCGGGAAACGCCGGGCTTGGGCCGGCGGCGAGCCCAGCTCCGGCCTGGCGCGGATTCCGCTCCTTTCGCGTGGCGCGAAAGATCGCCGAAAGCGGCAACGTGACGTCGCTGATCCTCGAACCCGCCGACGGACATCCCGTGGCGGCCGCCCTGCCCGGTCAATTCGTCGTCATCAAGCTCGAGCCCTCCGGTGCGCAGGCGATGACACGCAGCTATTCGCTGTCGGGCGGCGCCGATGCCGCGTGCTATCGCGTCAGCATCAAGCGCGAAGTTCACGGCGCCGCCAGCCGTTACATTGCCGACGAGCTGCTGGCCGGCGCTGCCGTGCAACTAGGTGCGCCACGCGGCAGTTTCACGCTCCGGCAAGATGCACGCCCCGTCATCCTGTTGAGCGCCGGCATCGGCGTCACCCCTTTGCTCGCAATGCTTCACGCGCTCGCCGCCGAAGCGACGACGCGGGACGTGTGGTGGCTGCACGGCGCTCGCAATGGCCGCGAGCATGCGTTCGCCGCCGAGGCGCGCGAATTGCTAGGTGGACTCTCTCGTCACCATACCCACGTCTGCTACAGCGCGCCTGGCCCGGACGATCGTCTCAATGTGGCGTTCGACACAGCCGGACATCTCGACGCACGCCTGCTCCAGACCCTGAGCGTGCCGCGTGACGGCGATTTCTATCTGTGCGGACCGGCAGGTTTCATGAACGATCTGAAAGCTGGCCTCACCACGTTGGGCGTCGCACCGGATCGCATCCACACCGAATTGTTCGGCGCCGGACCGTCCTTGACGCCCGGCATAGCGTCCTCCCCGCAGAAGCGGGCGCACCCGCCGATCGGTGCCCCCGGCCCCGGCCCGATGGTTTCGTTCGCCCGGAGTGGCCTCAATGTCCGCTGGGGACCATCCTATGCCAGCCTGCTGGAATTGGCCGAGGCGTGCGACGTCCCCGTGCGCTGGTCGTGCCGGACCGGCGTCTGCCACAATTGCGAGAGCGGGTTGATCGCGGGGACGGTTGACTATGCGCCGGATCCGCTCGATCCGCCGGCGGACGGCAATGTCCTGATCTGCTGCTCACGCCCCCGAAACGACGTCGTGGTTGATCTGTAAAAGTGGGAGAGCGCAATGCGACCTGACATGATGCCGGGAGTAGCCTTCCCGGATTACGAACTCAGCGACCACACCGGCAAGCACCGGAAGCTCTCCGAACTGCAGGCGGGCGATCCAATGGTGCTCGTGCTCGGCCGCGGCGGATTTTGTCCCAAGGATCGTCGCCAGGCCGAAGGCTTGCTGCAACTCCATCGCGAGATGGAGGTGGGCTATTGCCGGATGGTCACGATCACGACCGACAACATCACCCAGACCAGCGAATATCGCAGCGGCGTCGGAGCGCACTGGCCCTTTCTCTCGGATTCGCGGCGCCTCGTTCAGAAGGATCTCGACATCGCCGAATACACCGACCCCGTCCACAATCCGATGATTCCGCACGTGATCGTGCTCGAGCCCGGCCTCGTCATTCACAAGATCTACAACGGCTACTGGTTCTTCGGCCGTCCAACCGTCGAAGAGCTCCGCCAGGACCTCAGGGCAGTCGGCATGAAGTGCCGGCCGGATTGGGACATCGCGGCGCCCGGCCTCAGGGCACTGTGGGACCAGGGCCGCAGGGAGCATTTTCATCCCTACGGCAAGGCTTACGTCGAAACTCTCGGCGAACGGGATTAGAACCACATTCCGACATCGTCCGCTCGGGCGAATGCCGGTTCGGAATGTGGATGATCCAGATGAAGACCAATCCCGCGCCCCGTGCCGACCGCATGGGCGCGCGCCAGATCTACGAAGTCCTGCGGGATCAGATCATGGCACGGGTGTACGGGATCGACGGGGTGCTGCCGTCCTCCCGCGCGCTGGCCGGTGAGATGGGCGTGGCGCGCTCGACCGTCACGATCGCCTACGAACAGCTCGCCGCCGAAGGCTTCATCGAAACACGCCATGGCGCGCGACCGCGCGTGGCTCGCGCCGTCGTCGAGCGAGGACGCACGCGCGTAGTGTCGCGGCCGTCGGCGCGGAAGGTGCGGCTGTCGGCCTTCGGGAACCGGTTGCTTCAAGACCCGCCGCGCTGGTCCGAGCCGCCGCGCGGGCTGGTCGCGAACTTCCGCTATGGCGAGCTCGCGCCGTCGGATTTCCCGGTACTGGCATGGAAAAAGGCCGTGACCGCTGCGATGGCGCGCAAGCCCGAGCGGCTGGCCTATGACGATCCCTGCGGGGCGCTGCGGCTGCGGACCGCGCTTCAAGGCTATCTCTGGCGGTCGCGTAGCGTCCGCTGCGAGGTCGATCAGATCGTCGTCGTCAACGGCTCGCAGCAGGGCCTCGACATCTGCGCGCGCCTGCTGCTCGATGCCGGCGACCGCTTCGTGATGGAGGATCCCGGCTACCAGATGGCGCGGCATACTTTCGCAGCGACGGGCGCCGAGACGATCCCGATTCCCGTCGACGTGGATGGACTGGAAACAGCGCGGCTCGATGGCGTCGAAGCCCGCCTCGCCTATGTCACGCCGTCGCACCAATATCCGCTCGGCGGCGTCATGCCGATCGGCCGCCGGCACCAATTGCTCGCCTGGGCCAGGGCAAACGACGCCTACGTGATCGAGGACGATTACGACAGCGAGTATCGCTACGATACCAAGCCGATCCCGCCGCTGCACGCGCTGGAAGGCGGCGGCAATGTGATCTATCTCGGCACCGTCTCCAAGACGCTCTCGCCGACCTTGCGGATCGGCTTTCTGGTGGTGCCCTCCGCCCTGCGATCCCTGATCGCCGCCGCCAAGCAGATCATGGACCGGCACACGCCGCTGATCGAACAGGACGCTCTCGCGTCGATGCTGGAAAGCGGCGCCTATGACGGCCACATCAGGCGCGTGCGCCGGCGCAACGCCGAACGCCAGCGGGCGCTGCTCGACGCGCTTCGCCGCAGGTTCGGGGACCGCGTCCGGATCGAGGGCACGGCCGCCGGCCTGCACATCGTGGCGTGGTTCGACGACCTGCCGCAGAAGCGAGAGGACGCGTTGATCAAGGCGGCCCGTGCAAAGGGCGTCGGCATCTATTCCGTCTCTGCGCTGTTCGTCGGACCTCGCCGACCGCGGAAGACGGTCGGCCTCGTCATGGGCTATTCGGCATTGGAGGTGGCACAGATCGAGCGCGGCTGCAGGCTTCTCGCACAAGCCGTCGCCGAACTGGACTGATCAAATAGACGATAACTGGCAGTTTCTTACAGGCCAGATTCCGGCTATCTCCAGAGCAACACCGGAGATAGACATGTACATCCCTCCCGCCTTCAAGGACGACATCGAGAGCATCCGAGCGACCATTCGCGGCGCCCGCCTCGCCAGCCTGGTCACGGCCACCAGCGAAGGCCCCGTCGCCACGCCGCTGCCGCTGCTTCTCGACGAGAGCGAAGGCGAACATGGCGTGCTGTACGGACATGTGGCGAAAGCCAACCCGCAATGGAAACTGCCGCCGATCGGAGATGCGCTGGCGATCTTCAGCGGTCCCGACGCCTATGTGACGCCGTCCTGGTACGCGACCAAGCAGGAAACCGAAAAGGTCGTGCCGACCTGGAACTACGTCGCGGTGCATGCCTACGGCCCGGTCGAATTCTTCCAGGAGCCCGAGCGCCTGCTCGACGCCGTGACGCGGCTCACGAATAGGCATGAAGGATCGCGTGCAAAGCCGTGGGCCGTTACCGATGCCCCCGAAGATTTCATCGCAACTCAGCTGCGCGGAATCGTCGGCGTGCGCATTCCCGTCGTGCGGTTCGAAGGCAAGCGCAAGATGAGCCAGAACCGTCCCGAGGCTGACCGTGTCGGCGTCGCGCAAGGTCTCGCAGCGAGCGAGAACGCTGGTGATCGCGAGGTTGCGCCATTGATTCCGGGTTCCGGTTTAGTGCACTTGGTTCCCGACACTCGCTGTCGGGAACCATCGTCCTGTCAGGTTCGTTGATACATTTCAGCAAGCATCTCCTGACGGAATTCCTATGTGCCGCTGGATCGCATACCGGGGCGAGACCACGTCCTTCGAGCCCTATGTCACCGAGCCCGAGCATTCGCTCATCGCGCAAAGCATCCGCTCGCTCCAGTCGACGGCGGGCTCGAATGGCGACGGCTTTGGTCTCGGCTGGTACGGTGAGCATCCGGAGCCTGGTCTTTATCGTGAAACACGCCCCGCTTGGTCGGACGAAAATCTCCGCTACCTCTGCCGCCATTTGCGCTCGCATCTGTTCTTCGCCCATGTGCGCGCCGCCACCGGCACGGCAGTGACGCGGCAGAACTGCCATCCCTTTGCCTGCGGCCAGTGGATGTTCATGCACAATGGTTTCGTCGGCAGCTGGAATCGCCTACGGCGCAAGGTCGAGGCGCTGATCCCCGATGCCTACTACCCCTCGCGGACAGGCACGACCGATTCGGAAGCCGTGTTTCTCGCCATGATGGGCGCGGGTCTCGACGCCGATCCGCTCGGCGCAACGCATCGCGTGCTGCGAGCCCTCGTCGGCCTCGTCAACGAAGGCGAGCTTCGTGAGCGGCTACGCTTCACCAGCGCCCTCGCCAACGGCCGGGATCTCTATGCCTTCCGGGTTGCGGTCAACGATGCCGCCAACACGCTCTATTTCCGCGAGGCTGGCGGCCAAGTCATCGTCGTCTCCGAGCCGTTCGACAAGGAAACAGACTGGACGGAAGTGCCCGCGAATCACGCGCTGGTCGCACGTGCGTCCGAGAGCGCGAAAATTGTTCCGTTCGATCTTGCCATTTCCAGTGAGGTCGACGCGGAACCCGCTCCTGCCAGAAGGATTATCGCCCGCGGGTAAATACCTTGGCCGGGTGGCACGATGACATTGGCGTCAGACGTCTTGAAACTGCTGCGGCTTGATTCCTCCGAGGACAGGCAGCACCTCGTCATTCGCTCGGCCGGCGGACGCGGCAAGGCTGCGGAATATTCGTTCGGTATCGAGGAGGAATACTTCCTCGCCGATCGCCGCAGCCTGGAGGTCGCGATCCAGACCCCCAATGAGCTATTCGAATCTGCGAATTGGTCGACAGGCGGCCAGGCGATGCGGGAGATGTTACAGTCGCAGCTCGAGGTCGCCACCAACGTGCATGTCGACGTCGCCGACGCGCGCGAAGAGCTTCGCTTCCTGCGTCGCGAAGTCGCAAACGTCGCGGCACAATACGGCTTCGTGATCATGGCCTGCGGCACGCACCCGACCGCGGTCTGGCGCATGTCGCAGCCGAGCCCGAAGCCACGCTACGAGGAGATGATTGAGGATCTGCGCAGCATCGGCCACCGCAACCTGATGTGCGGCATGCACGTGCACGTCCAGTTGCCCGATCCCGAAAAGCGCATGGCGGTGATGCGAGCGATGCTGCCGCATCTGCCCTTGTTCATCGCCCTGTCGGCCTCCTCCCCGTTCTGGAATTCACACAAGACCGGACTGAAGGGCTATCGGCTCGCCGCCTATTCCGAGCTGCCGCGCACTGGCCTGCCCGAATTATTCGAGAGCCGGCAGGATTACGACGAATATGTCGGCGCGTTGCAGCGCTCGGGCGTGATCCCCGATGAAAGTCACATCTGGTGGGCCATGCGCCCCTCGATGAAGCACCCGACCCTCGAGCTGCGTGCGCCCGATACCTGCACCTTCGTCGACGACGCCGTTGCCATTGCCTCGCTCTATCGCTGCCTGACCCGCTATCTCTACCTGCGACCTCATCTCTCGAAAGAGGTCACCGCGGTCGAACGCGCAATTGCGGTGGAAAACAAATGGCGCGCCCAGCGCTACGGCACCGATTGCATCTTTGCCTCCAAGGACGGGCCGGTCGAGATCTCCGAGCTGCTCTCCCGTGTGATCGAGGACATCGCCGAAGACGCCGCCGCGCTGAACTGCATGGCCGAGGTCGAACACTGTCGCACCATCGTCGAACGCGGCAGCTCGGCCGAATTCCAGCTTCGCGCCTTCCGCGACAATGCGGAAGACATCGCCGCCGTGTCGCGCTGGATCGCAGACGCGACGATCTCGGGCACGAGCACCCCCGCCGCAGGCGTTCCCGCGCCTTCATAGCGCCCGCGCAAGCTTCGCGAGCAACAATGTCGGTCCTGAATGCGTAAGGTCGCGGAGAGAACGATGAATCACGTCAAATGTTGCGCTGGCTGTGGCCATGGCCTCATTCCGATGCTCTCGGCCAAAGGGCGCGCGGAGCTCAGCTGCCTCTGGTGCGAGCTCATCGAGGCGCGTGCAGTGGACATGGCGAAGTGGGCTGACAGCCCGTACGGCAAGCCCGAGCGGACCGTCCGTCGAGCTTTCGAATGAACGGCTTCAGACACCCGGCCGCCGACTTCTCCTGATCGGCGCAGCTGCGCATCCGCGCCAGAATGCCGCCAAATTAGACAAGACACGTCTCGTCACCAGGATTGCAGACTGGGCGAACATGGCCATGCAGGCTGGTCAAGCGTGTCATCTAACCTCAAGTGCAACCTCGATTTTTCATCGCGTGGCGGCGAGTCGCAAAGCCTTGCGTGCCGCGCACCGCCTCGACTGGCCTAAAATTCGCAAGGCAGCATCAGGCCTGATCCCCTGCTCTCAGCAAGATGCGTGCGCCGAGACAGGGTGAGCGGGCCAGATCGGAGAATGCCATGAACGTGCATGCCACCGGCGATCTCAAATTCACCGGCCTCACCCGCCCGGACGGCGCGCCCCTTCGCCTCAACGATCAGGAGTTCGTGGCGATCGATCGCGACCGGAATGCGAAGTTCGAGGCAACGTACCGGCCGCAGGCCCTCTACAATCGCGCCAACGAGGGTTTCCACGCCAACAACGAAACCTTCCTGCTGCACGAGGTCGCGACCAATCTGCCGATCTATCTGCCCGACACCGGCCCTACCGACTTCCATCTTCATCTGCCGCCGGGCGGCTTTCAGCTCGTGCTGGTCACGTCGGGCGCGTTCACGTTCGATTATGACGGGCGCTTCTATAATGTCGGCCCCGGCGCGGTGATGCTGCAAAGCGCGATCGTGCACCGACAGCTGTTCTACACCTGGTCGGGACTGTCGACCGAAGAGAATCTGAAGACGCCGCAGACGGTGGTGCCGGATCCAATCTCGATGGGCTATTCGGGCAAATTCCTCGAAGCCTTCATCACTGACCCGACGACGTTTCCAAACCCGACCATCGTCGGTCCGGACCAGATCAACGAAGCCGAGACGCCGCGGGTGGCATGGAGCCACTCTCTGCATGATCGCCCGGTCGATGCAGGCTTCTGGCTCCAGGACCCCTTGGCGCTGGATGCGCTGTTCAAGCCGCTCACCGACAGCCCGATCAAATCGGCCATGCCGGTTTACGTGCGCGATATCGGGATCGAGGCTCCGAGCGGTCACCTCGTCGCCGGCCACATCATCGCAACCGATCCGCGCGGCCAATCGCTCTTGTCCAAGAGCACGTCGTCAGCGGCGGACACCACATGTTTCGCCAAGGGCGAGGTCGTGATCTACCGCGTGATCCGCGGCACGGCCGAATTCAGGAACAAGACTGGCGAGACCTTTGAGCTCGCGGCCGGCGATGTGGTGACGGCGGGCAAGAACGCCACAAGCCTCGTCGGTGTTGGTGAGAACACGCAGGTCCTTCGGCTCGGCCTTCTCAAGGGCATGAACGACCTCCGCAGCTGGACGCCGACGCAACGCGACGAGATCGACGGCCTCGCCGGTCAGATCATCACGCAGAAGGACATCCGTCCGCTGCGCACCGAGGGCAAGCCGGTCGGATACCTGTACGGCTGAGCGGAGTTACTCCGCCGCTTGGCGGACGTGGCGAGCGGTCGGGGTGCGCATGGTGACGAGCTCTTCGGACGCGGTCGGATGCAGCGCGATCGTCGCGTCGAAATCGGCCTTGGTCGCCTTCATCTTCACCGCAATCGCGACTGCCTGCGTGATCTCGGCTGCGGCATCGCCGACGATGTGACAGCCGAGCACTCGGTCGGTTGAACCATCGACGACGAGCTTCATCAGCACGCGGGTATCGCGGCCCGACATCGTCGCCTTGATGGGCCGGAACGTGGTCTTGTAAATGTCGATATGGCTGAATTGCGCGCGGGCTTCCGTCTCGGTCAGGCCGACGGTGCCGACCTCCGGCTGCGAGAACACGGCGGTCGGGATGTTGGCGTGATCGACCTGCACCTCGCGCTTGCCGAACACGCTGTCGGCGAAAGCATGGCCCTCGCGGATCGCGACCGGCGTCAGGTTGAAGCGATGGGTGACGTCGCCGATCGCGTAGATGCTGTCGACCGAGCTCTTGGAGAAATGGTCGACCGCGATGCCGCCGTTCCGCGGGTTGATGGCGACGCCGGCCTTCTCCAGGCCGAGATTGGCGACCGCGGGATGGCGGCCGATCGCGAACATCACCTGGTCGGAGGCAAGGCTCGATCCGTTCGACAGATGCGTGGTGAATTCCTCGCCGTGCCGATCGACCTTCGTCACCGTGCAGCCGGTCAGGATGGTGATGCCCTGCTTCTCCATCTCGGCGCGGACATGGGCGCGAACATCCTCGTCGAAGCCGCGAAGAATGTTGTCGCCGCGATAGATGACTGTGACGTCGGAGCCGAAGCCGGCGAAGATGCCGGCGAACTCCAGCGCGATGTAGCCGCCGCCCTGGATCACGATCCGCTTCGGCAGCTTGGCCAGGTGAAACGCCTCGTTGGAGGAGATCACGTGCTCGATGCCGGGAATCGGAGCGCCGTGATTGGGCGCGCCGCCGGTGGCGATCAAAATGTATTTTGCAGTGATCTTCCGGTCGTTCTCGAGCAGGCGGACGGTGTGCTTGTCCTCGATCACCGCGCGGCTCTTGACGATTTGCGCGCCCGACTTCTCGACATTGGCGGTGTAAGCCGCCTCCAGACGCGCGATCTCCTTGTCCTTGTTGGCGATCAGCGTCGGCCAGTCGAAGGTCGCAGACGGAACGGTCCAGCCAAAGCCGGCGGCGTCCTCGATCTCATGGCGGAAATGCGAGCCGATGACGAACAGCTTCTTCGGCACACAGCCGCGGATCACGCAGGTCCCGCCCATGCGGTACTCTTCCGCGATCATGACGCGGGCGCCGTAGCCGGCCGCGATGCGGGCGGCGCGCACGCCGCCCGAACCGCCACCGATGACAAAGAGGTCGACGTCGAATTCAGCCATTGTCCACTCCGACCTCTTTCAGAACATGATCCGGATTCCGATCAGATAGGGACTGTCAGATCTCCTTGCCACGCTTGCGCATCTCGGCGCGGAAGGCACCCATCACGGTCTCGGAGAAGTTCTGAGCCCAGGAGTTCATGAAGGCCATGCTCAGCCCGATCGCGCGCGGCTCGGCTTCGATCAGCTTCTTGCCCAGCGGCGACTTGTAGAAGGTGACGAGATCCTTCAGCTCCTGCTCGGTGAACTCGCTGGCATAGACCTGCGCCATGCCTTCTCCGATCTCCTTTTCGCGGCCTGCCAGCTGCTGGTTGACGACCCCGGCGACCTCGGTGAGATCCTTCTGATAGTTGAGGTTCTGCTGGATCAGCGCGATCCTGGTCTTATCGACCAGGCCGGGCACGGCGTTGGCATACATCGCACTGGCGTTCTTGATCGCGAGGATCTCCTTGGCGGCCGCGATGGCCGTCGGCGACGATTTCGGCGGAGCCGCCTGCTGGGCCCCGGCCGGGGCGACCGAGAGGGCCAGTCCCACAGCGAGGGTCGCGACCGGCAACAATTTCAAAACGCTCTTCATTCCTAGTCTCCTTTCGGCTTTCGCCGTTCAATCACGCGAATTCCCTCGCCACCCGCCAAGACAGCCGAGCTGGCCAAGCCGATGAACAAACCATGCTCGACGACGCCGGGGATCGCGCTCAACGCCGTGGCGAGGCGGGCGGG
>NZ_JADPJF010000058.1:208529-227605 GCF_023073295.1 Bradyrhizobium sp. 23
GAGCTGGGCATCGAGGATCCAGTGGCCGCCATCGGTGACGAAAACGTGGCCGTCCTTGCCGTTGCGGACCGCCATCTGCCCGGAAAC
The DNA here is from genome assembly GCF_023073295.1 of Bradyrhizobium sp. 23. Lineage (NCBI taxonomy): Bacteria > Pseudomonadati > Pseudomonadota > Alphaproteobacteria > Hyphomicrobiales > Nitrobacteraceae > Bradyrhizobium > Bradyrhizobium sp. 23. Next base: position 208,617 of record NZ_JADPJF010000058.1, read on the forward strand.
GCCGCATTCCGCAAACGCCTTCTCGATCGCGCGACGCGTTGCGCCGAGCCCGAACGGGATGACTTCGACCGGCAGCGGAAAGCCGCCGAGTGTCGGCACCCATTTGGTGTCGTCGGCAATCACGATCATGCGATCCGAGGCGGCCGCCACGATTTTCTCGCGCAACAGCGCGCCGCCGCCGCCCTTGATCAGATTGAGTTCGGGATCGATCTCGTCGGCGCCGTCGACGGTGATGTCGAGATGATCGATCTCATCCAGCGTGGTCAGCGGCACGCCGCAGCGGATTGCATCGAGACGCGTCGCCTCGGAGGTCGGCACGCCGATCACTTTCAGTCCGGCGCGGACCCGCTCGCCGAGCAGCTCGACGAAATGTTTTGCAGTCGAGCCGGTACCGAGCCCGAGCTGCATGCCGTCACGGACGTCCTCGAGGGCGCGCGCCGCAGCCTGCCGCTTCAACTGGTCCATGTTCACGTTTGCGCCGTCCCTGAATTACGAGTGTTAGGCTTGCGGCGGCCTGTGTAGCCTCGTTTTCCCTCGGAGAACAGGGTCTGGGGGAACAGGCCTCCGGACCCACCTTATAAGGTGATCTTATGGCTTCGGCCCTTGCGCGGGCGGGGCCGGGCCGGTAGCGCTGGACCATGACCCCCTCCCACACCATCGTCTTCGATCTCGACGGCACGCTTGTGGATACCGCGCCCGACCTGATCACCGCGCTCAATTACGTGCTCGACCGCGAAGGGCTGCCGCCCGTGCCGATGGCCTCGGCCCGCAACATGATCGGCGCCGGCGCCCGCAAGCTGATCGAGCGGGGGCTGGAGGCCGAGGGCCGCAGCGTCACGGTGGCCGACATGGACCGGATGACGGCCGATTTCATCGGCTATTACGCCGACAATATCGCCGTCGAATCCCGGCCCTTCGAGGGGCTGGAGGCCGCGCTCGACCATTTTGCGGTCCAAGGCCATCGTCTCGCGGTCTGCACCAACAAGCTGGAATGGCTATCGAAGCGCCTGCTGGATCAGCTCGACCTGAGCCGGCGCTTCGCCGCGATCTGCGGCGCTGACACTTTTGGCGTCCAGAAGCCCGATCCGACCATTTTCCGGGAAACGGTGGCGCGGGCCGGCGGCGAGGTCAAAGCGAGCATCATGGTCGGCGACGCCGGACCCGATGTCGGCGTGGCCCGGCGCGCCGGAGTTCCCGTGATCGGGGTCAGCTTCGGCTATACGGACGTCCCGATTGCCGAGTTGAAGCCGGACCGGCTGATTCATCACATGCGCGACCTGCCGGCCGCCGCCAGCAGCCTGATGACCGCGCAGGCAGCTCTCAAGTAGCTGAGATAGCTTAGTTATTCCACGGAATCCGGCGTTAACCATCTACTAACTATGTGCGGCCGGCCGGTTGCTCGGTCGGAACGACACTCCTAAGTTTGTCCGGGGATGTGGCGGTTCGTCGCAATAGGTCGATGGTCATGCGTCGTGTCATCGCGATTGCGCTAGCTGGGGTCAGTCTCTTGGGAGCAGCGAGCCTTGCCGGCTGCTCCTCGATGTCTTCGACGTCCTGGGACATGTTCAAATCGGCCCCGCCGACCGTGCAGGTCCGGCTCGAATCCAATCCCCCGGGTGCTGACGCCACGACCTCACTGGGTGCCGGCTGCAAGACGCCCTGCTCCGTCGCGGTTCCCGCCCCCGACGCCCCCTTCACGGTCGCTTTCGCGCTCCCAAAATACCAGCCGGTGAGCGTACCGGTGAATGTCATCAGGAATCCCGGCGACTTCACCACGCCCGCCTCGATCACCACCGACCCCAACCCGATTTTCGCGGAGCTCCAGCCGGCCGTTCCGCCAAAACGGTCCGCAAGCCGCACCGCCCGAAGAAACCGAAACCGGCGGCGGCCGCGGTCGCCCCGGCTGCTGCCGCACCGGCTGCGGGCTCGCCTTTCCCCGATCCGAACGCGGGCAAGCGCTGACCTCCGTCATCCCCCATTTGTCTCTGACGCATTCGATGCTTAGATTGCTTCCAGGACACCGCTGAAGCAAAACTGCTCGCGTTGCCGCAAGTGACAAGGCATTTGGTATGAACGGACTTTCCGCGAGCCCCCTGTCGAGCACGATGACCGATCCGTTCGGACGGACCATCTCGTATTTGCGCGTCTCCGTCACCGACCGCTGCGACCTGCGCTGCTTCTACTGCATGTCGGAAGACATGACGTTCCTGCCCAAGGCGGACCTGCTGACGCTGGAGGAACTCGATCGGCTCTGCTCGGCCTTCATTGCCAAGGGTGTGAAGAAGCTGCGGCTCACCGGCGGCGAACCGCTGGTCCGCCGTAACGTGATGACGCTGGTTCGCTCGCTGTCGCGGCACCTCAAGAGCGGCGCGCTGAGCGAGCTGACGCTGACCACCAACGGCACCCAGCTTGCGAAACATGCCAGTGAACTCGCCGATTGCGGCGTCCGCCGCATCAACGTTTCGCTCGACACGCTCGATCCGCAGAAGTTTCGCGAGATCACCCGCTGGGGCGAGATCGACAAGGTGCTGGAAGGCATCGAGGCCGCACGCGCCGCGGGCCTCGCAGTCAAGATCAACGCCGTTGCGCTGAAGAACCTCAACGAGGACGAACTTCCCGACCTGATGCGCTGGGCCCACGGCAAGGGCATGGGGCTGACGCTGATCGAGGTCATGCCGATGGGCGAGATCGGATCGGGACGAATCGACCAATATCTGCCGCTGTCGCTGGTGCGCGCGCGCCTTGCCCAGCAGTTCACGCTGACCGATCTGGCCGAGAGCACCGGGGGGCCGGCGCGCTATGTCAGCGTCGCCGAGACCGGCGGCAAGCTCGGCTTCATCACCCCGATGACCCATAATTTCTGCGAATCCTGCAATCGCGTGCGCGTCACTTGCACGGGAACGTTGCACACCTGCCTCGGCCACGAGGATGCCTCCGATTTGCGCAAACCTCTGCGTGCATCGGGCGACGATTCGCTGCTTGCGGATGCGATCGACCGCGCCATTGGGCTGAAGCCCAAGGGCCACGATTTCATTATCGACCGCCGCCACGACCGCCCCAGCGTCTCCAGGCACATGAGCGTCACCGGCGGCTAACATCGGCTGGCCGGCCGCGGCTTATTCCCCTGAACTATCAACAAACTTCCGATTGACTGGCGGCACGCTCGCTGGTTTGGTGCGGCAGCCTCATGCCTGCGCGGCGAGACAAGCCAACGCGCCCACTCGGCGCAGTCAAGACGGCCGGGGCAAATCGGGGAGGACCAATCTTGCAAGCGCTCCTGAAGCTGAGCAATGGAATTGACGCGTTCACACGTTGGACGGGCAAACGTCTGGCTTGGCTGATCCTGCTCGCCGTCGTCATCTCGGCGCTGAATGCGATCATCCGAAAGACATTGGACACGTCCTCCAACTCGTGGCTCGAGCTGCAATGGGTGCTTTTCAGCATCGTGTTCCTGCTGTGCGCGTCCTGGACGCTGCTCGACAACGAGCACATCCGGATCGACATCTTCAATAGCATGATGCCGAAACGGGCTCGCAACATCATCGACATCATCGGGCACATCTTCTTCCTGATCCCGCTGACCGTTGTCATGATCGTGACCGGAATACCGTTCTTCCTGCGCTCGCTCCAGATCAACGAGCAATCCGGCAATGCGGGCGGCCTGCCACAATGGCCGGCAAAAGCGCTGATCATGATCGGCTTCGCCCTCCTGCTCGTTCAAGGCATATCCGAGCTGATCAAGCGAATCGCGATCATGCGCGGCATGATCCCGGACCCACACGAGTCGCAGGTGTCCGCACTGGAGGCCGAGGTCGAGCACCTCGTCGAAGCGATCGAAAAGAAGTAGCCGTTGGCGACGGTTTAGGGGAAGTCATGACCGCGTTTATTATCGCCAATCTGGCGCCCATCATGTTCGCGACGCTCGTGATCGTGCTGCTGCTCGGCTACCCGGCAGCATTTTCGCTCGGCGCCGTCGGCCTGTTCTTCGCCATCATCGGCGTTCAGCTCGGCCAATTCCACCCGGACTTTCTCCAGGCCCTGCCGGAGCGCGTCTACGGGGTCATGAACAACGACACGCTGCTCGCCATTCCCTTCTTCACCTTCATGGGATTGGTGCTCGAGCGCTCCGGCATGGCGGAGGATCTGCTCGACACCATCGGCCAGTTGTTCGGCACCATCCGCGGCGGCCTCGCCTACGCGGTGGTGTTCGTCGGCGCGCTGCTTGCGGCGACCACCGGCGTCGTGGCGGCCTCGGTGATCTCGATGGGCCTGATCTCGCTGCCGATCATGCTGCGCTACGGCTACGACCGCCGCGTGGCGACCGGCATCATCGCGGCCTCCGGCACGCTGGCGCAGATCATTCCGCCGTCGCTCGTCCTGATCGTGATGGCCGACCAGCTCGGCAAGTCGGTCGGCGACATGTACGAGGGCGCGTTCATTCCGGGCCTGGTGCTCGCCGGCCTCTATGCGGGTTACGCGTTCCTCGTGACCATGATTTTCCCGAAGGCGGCGCCTGGTCTTCCCAAGGAGGCGATCGGCTTCCGCGAGGAGAGCGGCGACCGCGGCCTCAAGTCGCTCGGCGTGCTGTTCCTGGCGAGCTGCGTCTTCGGCTGGTTCATGATGCGGAATTCGGAGACACACGGCGCCGACTTCGTCGTGCTCAGCATGTTCTTCGGCATCCTCTTCGCGTTCTTCGTCGCCATCGCGAACTGGGTCCTCGACAAGCTGACGGGCTACCGCTTCCTCTCGAAGATGGCGCAACAGACCACCTTCGTCATGGTGCCCCCGCTATTCCTGATCTTCCTGGTGCTGGGCACGATCTTCATCGGCGTCGCGACGCCCACCGAAGGCGGTGCGATGGGTGCAGCCGGCGCCCTCATTCTCGGAGCCGCGAAGCGGCGGCTGACCTGGGACCTGATCCGACAGGCCACCGAATCGACGGCGAAGCTGTCCGCGTTCGTCGTCTTCATCCTGGTCGGGGCACGCGTGTTCTCGCTCACCTTCTACGGCGTCAGCGGCCATGTCTGGGTCGAGCACCTGCTGACATCCCTGCCCGGCGGCCAGATCGGCTTCCTGATCTTCGTCAACGCCTTCGTCTTCGTGCTGGCGTTCTTCCTCGACTTCTTCGAGCTTGCCTTCATCGTGATCCCGCTGCTCGGGCCGGCTGCCGAGCATCTCGGCATCGACCTGATCTGGTTCGGCGTCATCCTGGGCGTCAACATGCAGACGTCGTTCATGCATCCGCCGTTCGGATTTGCGCTGTTCTATTTGCGCTCGGTCGCGCCGAAGGAACGTTATACCGATCGCGTCACCGGCAAACGCATGGAGCCGGTCACGACGGGACAGATCTATTGGGGTGCGGTGCCGTTCGTCGTCATCCAGATGATCATGGTGCTGCTCGTGATCATGTTCCCGTCGATGGTGATGCACTACAAGGGCGTGCAGTCCACCGTCGATCCCAACAGCATCAAGATCGATATTCCCCAGATCGATCTGCCGCCGCTCGACTTCGGCCAGCCGAAGCAATAGCGCCCGGCCCGCCTGCAAAAAAGAACCCGGAGCGAAAGCTCCGGGTTTTTTCGTTTGGGCCGATCGTGCGCTCTGCGATCAGCTCTGCGAGTTGCGCGCCATGAAGTTGTCATAGCCGACTTCGGCGACCTGGAACCACTGATATCCGTTGTTCGAGAACGCGGTCAGCGATTCGTAGACCTTCTTGAAGTCCGCGTTGGTAGCCGAGACTTCGGTGTGCAGCTCCTTTGCCGCCTTGAAGCAGGCTTGCATGACCTCGGGCGAGAACGGATGCAGCTTGGCGCCGGCCGCGAGCAGGCGCCGCAACGCCGGTGGATTGGCCTGGTCGTACTTCGCCATCATCCAGTTGTTGGCGTAGTGCCCCGCCTGCTCGAGGATGCTCTGATAGTGCTTCGGCAGAGCATTCCACTTGTCCTGGTTGACGAAGGCGAGCAGCATCGGCCCGCCTTCCCACCAGCCCGGGAAGTAATAATGCGGCGCGACTTTCACGAAGCCGAGCTTCTCGTCGTCATAGGGCCCGACCCATTCCGCTGCGTCGATGGTGCCCTTCTCCAGCGCCGGATAGATGTCGCCACCGGCGATCTGCTGCGGCACCGCGCCGAGTTTGGCCATCACTTTTCCGGCGAAGCCGCCGATGCGGAATTTCAACCCGCTGAAGTCCTGGGGCGTCTTGACCTCCTTGCGGAACCAGCCACCCATCTGACAGCCGGTGTTGCCAGCAAGCAGCGAGACGACGTTGTACTTCTTGTAGAACTCGTTGAGAATCTCCCTGCCGCCGCCCAGCATGTACCAGGCCTGGTTGATGCGCATGTTCGGTCCGAACGGCACGGCCGAGCCGAAGGTGAAGGTCGGGTCCTTGCCGAAATAATAATAAGACGCGGTGTGGCCGATTTCGCAGGTGCCGTTCTGCACGGCATCGAGCACCTGAAGGCCCGGCACGATCTCGCCGCCGGCAAATGTCTGAATCTGGAATTTGTTGTCGGTCGCTTCCGCGACCATCTTGGCCATCATCTCGGCGCCGCCATAGAGCGTGTCGAGCGATTTTGGCCAGCTCGTCGGCATGCGCCATTTGATCTCGGGCGTCGTCTGCGCGATCGCTGGAGCGGCGAGCGTGGCGACACCCGCCGCACCAAGCCCGGTGACCTTGATGAAATCTCGTCTTTTCATGATTTCCTACCCTGATGGATTGTGACGGTGGGCCTTCTTGCCGAGGCTTGGAGGCCAGCATGGAACATGTGTCGTCCGATTTCCATCCCTCACGATGTGAGGGACGAAAATGCCCAGCTCCCGCGCCATCCGGTCCTACGACTTTAGGCTTAGACGGCCCGCGGCCCTGGCCGTTCCCATCACGCCCGCCTCGGCCGGGCATGACGGGCGCGCCGGGCACGTGACAAGCGCCGGAAACACGGGCATACCGCGCCATTCCCCCAACCTAAGGCCGCCACGCATGTCGCGATCCTACCCTGCTCCATCGCTCGTTGGTTCGTTGATCGCGTCGCTCTGGCTGGGATGTGCGGCAATGCCGGCGCATGCTGAGCTGAGCGCGAATGTCATGGCCGACGTCCATGCGTTGGCGCAAAAAGAGCAGCAGCCGCTGCTCGACACGCTGCGCGATCTCGTCAGCATCGAATCCGGCAGCAAGGATGTCGAAGGTCTGAACCAGATCGCCCAGCGCGTTGCCGGCCAGCTCAAGCAGCTCGGCGGCACGGTGGAGATCCTCGAACCCACCGACGTCTATCGCCTCGACGACACACCCGAGAAGATCGGCCCGGCCGTACACGCCGTATTCAAGGGCACCGGCAGCAAGAAGATCATGCTGATCGCCCACATGGACACCGTGTACCTGAAGGGCATGCTGAAGGATCAACCGTTCCGCATCGACGGCGACAAGGCCTACGGCCTCGGCATTGCCGACGACAAGCAGGGCGTCGCGCTCATTCTTCATACCGTGGCGTTGCTGCAGAAGCTGAGCTTCCGGGACTACGGCACGCTCACGGTGCTCACCAATGGCGACGAGGAGATCTCCTCACCGGGCTGGCGCAGCACCATCACCAGGTTCGCTGCGGATCAGGATGTGGTGTTCTCCTTTGAAGGCGGCGGTACCGACGGCACGCTGCGGCTGGCCACCAGCGGCATCGGCTCGGCCTATCTCACGGTGCAGGGCAAGTCGTCACATGCAGGCTCACGGCCCGAGGGCGGCGTCAACGCGCTGTACGAGCTCTCCCACCAGCTCCTGCAGATGAAGGACCTGTCCAAACCAGAGCAGGGCCTGAAACTGAACTGGACGGTCTCCAAGGCCGGCACCAACCGCAACGTGATCCCCGCGGAGGCCACGGCCCAGGCCGACGCACGTGCACTTAAGGTCGCCGATTTCGACGAGCTCGAGAAGACACTGCAGGAGAAGATCAAGAATAACCTGCTGCCCGAGTCCAAGGTCGAGCTGAAATTCGAGGTGCGCCGTCCGCCGCTGGAGGCCAACGACGCCTCACGTCGAGTCGCGGCCCACGGCAAGACGATCTATGAGGAGATCGGACTGCCTCTCAAAGTCGACGAGAAGGCGACCGGCGGCGGCACCGACGCGGCGTTTGCCGCACTCAAGACCAGCGGAGCCGTGGTGGAAGGCATGGGCCTGTCGGGGTTCGGCGCGCATTCCAACGATGCCGAATATGTGCAGCTCAACAGCATCGTGCCGCGGCTTTATCTGACCACACGCATGATCATGGATCTGTCCACCGGCAAGCTGAAATAGCCCGATCTTCCTTCTCTCCTCACGTCCGCCGAAGCCTTGGCAAAGGCGGATGTGGGAGAAAGTGGCGCGTCAGCGCCGCGCCGCGTTCAAATCAACGTCGCCCGACTTCTCTGCCAGCCTGAACCGCAGCGTGAACTGCGCGCCGCCGCCCGGACGATTCTCCACCGCAACCGTCGCCGCGTGATCATCCGCGACGGCGCGCACGATCGACAGCCCGAGGCCGGCGCCGTCGCTGCGCTGGCGGTCGGCGCGCCAGAAGCGGTGGAAGATCAATTCGCGCTCGGCTTCCGCGATTCCCGGCCCGCAATCGCGCACGCGCACCGCGCCATCCTCGCTCACATCGACATCGACCGACGTGTCCATTGCCGTGAACTTGATGGCGTTTTCGGCGAGATTGAAGATCGCGCGCTGGAGCATCACCGAATTGCCGTGGATCAGCACCGGCGCCTCGGTGCCCCTCAGCGCGATATCCTTGTGCTGTGCGATCGCGAGCGGCGCGATCGAACCGACCACCTCGGCGCAGACCGCGCGCAAATCCGCGGTCTCGCCGGGATCGAGCACCAGCGTGTCGAGCTCGGCGATCTCCAGTAGCTGCGCGACGATGCGGCTCATGCCCTCGATGTCCGCATGCAGCGCATGCCGTGCGGCGCCATCGCCGAGCGTCTCGATCCGCGTGCGCAGGATCGCGAGCGGCGTGCGCAATTGATGCGCGGCGTCGGCGGTGAACTGCCGCTGCACCCGAAAGCCGTCCTCGAGGCGGTCGAGCGCCTGATTGACGGCGGTGACGAGCGGCATGATCTCGCGCGGAATCTGCTCCGTCGGCAGGCGGATGTCCGTGCGCGCTGGGCCGATATTGCTCGCCTCCTCGGAGGCCTTCCATAGCGGCGCAACAGCGCGGCGAAAGATGATGATGTCGATGCCGAGCAGGACCAGCAGGATCGGAATGGTGATCCATCCGACCCGCCGGAAGAAGTTCGATACGATGTCGTCGATGATGACGTCGCGGTGCGCGAGGTCCTCCGCGACGCGAATGCGTATCACCTTGCCGTCGATGGTGCGGGTGACTCCGGCCCCGGAAATCGTTTCGGAGAGCGGCGGTGGCGCGGCCGCCGCAGTGCCGATCTTGCGCCGCGACGAAAACAGCAGATTCCCCCCGGCATCGCGAATGTCGTACTGGTAGCGGCCATAGGCTTCTGAATAAAGGCCCTTGAGACTGTCCGGCAGGTTGAACGTCAGCAGCCCGTCGGGCTGGGCGACGATGCGCTCGGCCAACACCTCGGCCTGCGCGCGCATGGCATCGCGATGCAGCTGGTCGATCTCTGAATTGAGCAGCCAGAACAGCACCAGCGGCAGGAAGATCGCGACCACCGCGACCGCCACGATGTGCAGGAACACGATGCGCCAGATCAGCGATTTGAACGTCGGCGACCTCCCATGGATCCCGGCGCGGAATCCGGCGTGAGATCCGATCCGGGCCACGCTATTTCTCCTCGGCCATGAGATAGCCGACGCCACGGATGGTGTGGATCACGACCTTGGCGCCATGCTCGGCGAGCTGCTTGCGCAGCCGCGAGACGTAGACCTCGACCGCGTTAGAGGCGACCTCGCCATCGAGGCCGAAGATGTGGTCCTCGACGTTCTTCTTCGGTACCACCCGCCCCTGCCGGCGCAGCAGGATCTCGAGCACCGAGGTCTCGCGCGCGGAGATGATGCGCGGCTGGTCGTCGACGAAGATCTGGCGGCTCTCGGTGTCATAGACGAGGTTGGCGAGGCGCAGCGAGCGGCCAAGCAACTGGCCCGGACGGCGCAGGATCGCCTCCAGTCGCGCCACCAGCTCCTCCATCGCGAACGGTTTTGCGAGATAGTCGTCGGCGCCGCTGCGCAGGCCGCTGACACGATCTTGCAAGCCGCCGCGCGCGGTCAGCACCAGCACCGGCAACGGCTCCATCTGCCGGCGAAGCTCACGCAGCACCGACAGGCCATCGCCGTCGGGTAGTCCGAGGTCGAGGATCATCGCGGCATAGCTGACGCTGCTGACCGCCTCGCGCGCTTCGGTAGCGCTGCCGACGATGTCGCTCTCATAGCCGGCCGCCGACAGCCCGCCGGCAACGAGCCGCGACAGCTCGGCATTGTCCTCGACGATCAGAAGGCGCATCGCATTTTCCCGCGGGATGTTCCGGTGTCACCGCACGGCTTCCGCCGCATCTTCGCTGTCTTCCATCATCCGGGGCATCTCGGCCAGCGAAAAAGCACCCGGCGGGCCGGCCGCTCCCTTCCGTCAGGTTCCTGTAAGCCAGTCCGGGCACGAGCGGATGAGGTCGCGGATGGCCCGGGAATTTACCTCCTTGGGCCCCGCCGCCGTCGGCCCTGCCGAGGAACGAACACCCCCGCGAACCGTTCAACTCAGCTGCAACATTTCTCATTTGATGGGGCGTCGTGCAGACCACCTAAGGTAATGCGGATGCGCCTTGCACGACGAACACGTTCCAGCTCCCTTCTATCCGATTGCTTGAGCGCCATCACGCGACATCCAGGCGCCGCCGCGTTTGCTGCCGCAGGTACCCTCGTTGCGGCTACCGCAATCATAAACCGGCGGCTCGCGAACAAAGCGAAACGCGATAATCCTCCGCAGGGTCGGTTCATCGACGTAGAGGGGGTTCGCCTGCACTATTTGGAACGCGGCAGAGGCAAGCCGCTGGTCTTGTTTCACGGCAATGGCAGCATGGTCCAGGATTTCGTCTCGAGTGGATTGATCGATCTCGCAGCCGAGAACTACAGGGTCATGGTGTTCGATCGTCCCGGTTTTGGGCATAGCTCGCGGCCAAGGCGCGTCGTCTGGACTCCGGATGCCCAGGCGGACCTGTTCAAGAAGGCCCTCGATCAGTTGGGCGTCTCTCAAGCGATTGTCCTTGGCCATTCATGGGGAGCGTCGGTTGCGGTTGCGCTGGCGACAAGACATCCTTCGTTCGTGCAGGCTCTCGTATTGGCCTCGGGCTATTATTTCCCGACTCCCCGCGCGGACAGCGCGGCGTCGGTGCTGTCCGCCCTACCGGTGGTCGGGGACGTCATCAGCTCCACGATTTCGCCGCTAGCCGGTCGGATGATGTGGCCCGCGATGTTGCGCAAGCTGTTTGGCCCCCGGCCGGTCCCGAACAAGTTCGCCGGCTTTCCGAAAGAAATGGCGTTGCGCCCATCACAGATGCGGGCCACAGCGGCCGAAGCGACCATGTTGATCTCCGCCGCATTCTCAGGTTCGAAGACTTATGCAGAACTCAAGATGCCGACGATCATTATCGCGGGCCAGAACGATCGTCTGATCGATATCAAGCAGTCGGTCAGGCTGCATGGCGAGGTCAAGCAGAGCAAATTGCACCGGATCGACGGAGCGGGACACATGATTCATCATTCCGCAACCGCTGATGTGATGGCGGCCATCGACGAAGCTGCTGCCGAGGCCGTGTTGACCCATGGACGGGAAGGCCCAGGCGTTTCGCGAAGCAACGCGTAATCGCTCACGAACAACGCCGCTGATCGCCGTCGGCGAACCTCACGGCTCGTTTGCGGAGGATCGCTTCTGAGCCAACTCGGGCGCGGGACCACACTTCAACCCGCCCTCTCGGTCGAACGGAGACCTTTTCGACCGGGTATGGTATCTGTCGATCGCCCGTTGGCCGAGGTGCCGATTGGTCAGATAAAGCGGGAAAACGAAGCACAATGGTTCCTAGCCAGGTGACGATGCCCTTGTGGCACGAAAAGCACCTCCGGGCTGCCACTCGCGCCGCCGGTGTCGCTCTATGGTCCTGGAACGTTGATACCGACGCAATCACCATGGATGAACCCGCGTACGACCTTTGGGAGGTGCCCAAGGGCGAGCAGAAAATTACGTTCGAGATACTGTCCAAGAACATCCACCCCGCCGATCTTGAGAGGGTGAGATCGGCATTTGCCGCTACTCGCGCAGTCGTAGGCTCTTACGAGATAGATTTTCGTATTCTGACCGGCAGCGATATCCGTTGGATTTCCGCGCGGGGCCAGGGCGACGATGCCGACATCGCGGATCGAACGATGTTCGGTATTTTCCTGGACGTCACCCAACGCAAGCAAGCCGAGGAAGCCAACGAGCTCCTGGCGGGCGAGATGAGCCACCGGCTGAAAAACCTTCTCACCGTCGCAACGGCGCTGACGCAAATGAGCTCACGCTCGGCAGCATCAAAAGAGGATATGGCCCAGGAGCTGACCAGTCGCCTGATCGCTCTTGGACGTGCTCAGGACCTTGTGCGCCCGGTACCGGGACGAAATAGAGAAGGGACGCTTCTCGGAGACCTCATCTCTGTTCTGCTTGCGCCGTACGATGAGGAAGGAGCCAGCGTTCGTATTCGTGTCTCGGTCCCCAAGATGAACGTGGGAGAGGCTTCCAGCACAGCACTCGCCTTGGTGATGCATGAACTGGCAACCAACTCTGCGAAATACGGTGCGCTGTCCCTTTCAAGTGGCACCCTGGACGTATCGTGCAACGCTCACGAGGACGAGGTCGTGGTCAAGTGGACGGAGCGGGGTGGTCCCCCCGTTGTCGCTCCAACAAAGCTCGAAGGCTTTGGAAGCCAGTTGGTGCACCGAAGTATGGCCGCCCAGCTTGGCGGGACCATAACTTTTAACTGGTCGGAAGAGGGTGTGGTGGTCATCCTGCGCATGAGCAAAGACCGTCTTGCGAATTGATGTTGAGCTGATTCCCCGCGCCCACTCCTCTCACCCGTCTGCGATCGGCCCTTGGCTTTACTTCGTACGACGCTCCTGAAAAGCGGCTCTGAGTTCGGCCAGTTCATCGCTTGTCGCTCCCAATTCCACATCGGCACGGCTTGCGGGCAAATCCTTGTAAGCAATCGGCTGATCGAACTGGCTCGCCGTGAAGTCGTACCGCCGACCACCGATGCGATTGTAAAAATGGTCGCCGGCCGGCAGCGGCGTCCTCAGCAACTCGCCGCCGAAGAGCTCGTGAATCAGCAGCGAGGTGACGTTGCATTGCCCTGCCGCCGGATTGCTCGCCGTCCATTGACTGGCGGTTGCCAACGACCAGGCCTTGCGCAGCGCGCTTTGAACCTCATCGGGATCGAAGCTCATCATCAACCCCAGACCACCGAGGCGGAAATTTCGGATTATGCGATAATGCCTTTATGCCACTGTTTTGCCCGACGAGTCAAACGGGCGCGCTGAAGTACTCGCGCCTGCCCGCTTTGGCTGCAAAAATACGAAGTTGCCCTCGACCGCGCGATGCTCGGGCCTGCCTGCCAATTAACTCCATCGCATCAAGCTCTTGGCTGCACTCGCAGCGCCTTGTCCGCTCACCGCTCGTCTACTGTGCATGGGGTTGTTTTTCAGATTTTTTGTTGGACGCCCCGCCCATACCGCGGCGACACCGCCGCTCCGCAGCGTCGCCCCAAAGAAAAAGCCCGGCCTCGCGAACGAGACCGGGCGTGTCGTCTTGCGACTTGCTCGAAGATCAGCCGCGGGTGCGCGAGCGGATCATGAAGCTGTCGTAGGTGTATTCGGCGACCTGCCACCACAGATATTCGTCGGAGCGGTAGGCCTGCATGGCGTCGATCGACTTCTTGAAGTCGGGATTCTTGGCCGAGATCTCGCCCCACAATTCGTTGGTCGCCTTGAGACAGGCTTCCAGAACCTCATTGGTGAACGGGCGAAGCTGCGTTCCGCCGGCGACCAGACGCTTCAGCGCGCCGGGGTTCACCATGTCGTAGCGCGCGGCCATCCAGGTGTTGGTGTTGACGGTCGCGTTGGTGAGGATCGCCTGATAGTTCTTCGGCAGCTCGTTCCACTTGTCGATGTTGGCGAAGGCGTGAACGGTCGGACCGCCTTCCCAGAAGCCCGGGTAGTAGTAGTACTTGGCGACCTTGGCGAAGCCGAGCTTCTCGTCATCGTAGGGACCGACCCATTCGGCCGCGTCGATGGTGCCCTTCTCGAGCGACGGATAGATGTCGCCGCCGGCGAGCTGCTGCGGCACCACGCCGACCTTCTGAAGCACCTGGCCGGCAATGCCGCCGATGCGCATCTTCAGGCCCGACAGGTCGGCAACGGTCTTGATCTCCTTGCGGAACCAGCCGCCCATCTGGGTGCCGGTGTTGCCGCAGGGGAAGCCCACCACGTTCGTCTTCTTGAAGAACTCGTTGGCGAGCTCGTTGCCGCCGCCTTGGTACAGCCAGGAATTCTGCTGGCGTGCATTCAGCCCGAAAGGCACCGACGCGAAAATCGCGAAGGTCGGGTCTTTGCCGACGTAATAATACGACACCGTGTGGCACATCTCGACGGTGCCCTTCTGGGTCGCATCCAGCGCCTGCAGGCCCGGGACGATTTCACCCGCCTGGAAGACCTGAATCTGAAACTTGTTGTCGGTCATCTCGGCGACGTACTTCGCCATCTGCTCGGCACCGCCATAGATGGTGTCGAGCGACTTCGGGAAGCTCGACGTCAGGCGCCACTTGATCTCGGGCGAGGACTGCGCGATCGCCGGCGAGGCCACCGCGGCGGTCGCCGCCGCGCCGGCTGCCGACACTTTCAGGAAATCACGACGCTTCATCTTCAGTCTCTCCTTGTTGGGGCGTTTCCCCTAACTTCCTCTTTGCTGCCGCTCATTCCGGCGACGCGTTCTTGGGCCGCGTCGAACCGAAGGGGCTTGACTGCCGTGGGCCTTTAACACGGAAGCCCCGCTTTCGAAACGCGACATTGGCATGACAGGGCTCTACGAAAGTCGCATGTCCCCAAGGTATTGGTTTCAAGGGATCGGCTTGGATCCGCTTAGGCCGCGGCGATGACGCCCTTGAGCTGGTCCCGCACCTGTCCCGCAATGGCGCGGTAGATCGCCGCATGGGGACCATCCGGCTCGCTGTCCACCACGGGCGTGCCCGCATCCGAGGTGGCGCGAATCGCCATGTGCAGGGGGATCTCGCCCAGGAATGGTACCCCGAGCTTCTCGGCCTCGTGGCGCGCGCCGCCATGGCCGAAAATGTCGGATTTCGTGCCGCATTGCGGGCACTGGAAATAGCTCATGTTCTCGACGATGCCGAGCACGGGCACGTTGACCTTCTTGAACATCGCAAGCCCCCGCCTTGCGTCGATCAGCGACAGGTCCTGCGGGGTCGAGACGATCACGGCGCCCTTCAAAGGGACGTTCTGCGCCAGCGTGAGCTGGGCATCGCCGGTGCCTGGCGGCATGTCGACGACGAGCACATCGAGCTGGCCCCATACGACGTCGCGCAGCATCTGCGTCACTGCCGACATCACCATCGGCCCGCGCCAGATCATCGCGGTCTCTTCCTCCACCAGGAAGCCGATCGACATGATGGCCAGGCCAAAGCGCTTGAGCGGAATCATCTTGCGCTCGTCGTTCAGCTCCGGCTTCTCATGCAGGCCCGTCAGCCGCGGCACCGATGGGCCGTAGATGTCGGCATCGAGCAGCCCGACCTTGAGGCCGAGATCGCGCAGACCGAGTGCCAGGTTGAGCGCGGTGGTGGATTTGCCGACACCGCCCTTGCCCGAGGCGACCGCGATCACGGCCGCGACGCCCGGAATCTCGGACTGCCGCGCCATCGGCGATTGGGCGCCGCCCTGCGGCGGCGGCTTGTGGGCGTGGACGGGCTGCACGCCCGGCGTGCCGCGGCTGGGAGTTGGCGGCGGTGGCGGCGCCGCGCCGGCCTTCCGCTCGGCGGTCAGCGCCACCATGACGGTGGTGACGCCGGGAATGGCGCGCACCGCGGCCTCGGCCTCGGCCCGGACGGATTCCCAGGCTCGCGCTTCGGCGGCATCGACATTGATCGAGAAGAACACCTTGCCGTCGGCCGCGCTGATCGCGCTCAGCACATTGGCATTGGTGAGCGCGACCCCGCGGGGCGACTTGATCCTGGCGAGGCTGTCGAGAACCTGTTGCTGCGTCACGCTCAAAGCGCATCTCCTAGAATTCAAGATGCCCCATTAGAGCGGAAACGCCCAAAAGGCTACTGCCTGCCGATATCGTCAGCCATCTCGGCGGGCGCGGCCCCCTGCTCCAGGGCCGCCTCGTAGTTGAGCTCGATCATGACCCCGTTGGGGTCGTGGACGAAGATCTGCCAGAGCTCACCGCCGGGCACTTGGCGGGAGTCGAACTTCATCCCCTTTGAGGCCAGCCGCTGCTTCATGCCGTCAAACCCGCGGCTGGCGAAGGCGACGTGGTGGACAACGCCGGAATCCGGCTTTTGTGGCTCGGCAGTCGGAGAAATATCGACGAGGTGCACCACCGGCTTTCCCTCGCTGTACATCCAGGCGCCGGGGAAGGCGAAATTCGGCCGGGCGCCTTTTTCCAGGCCCAGCACGTCCTCGTAGAAGCGGACGGTTTCGGCCAGATTCCGGGTCCGGACATTGAAATGATCGAGCACGCCCACGCTTACGCCGCCCATGCCTTCGCTCCCTTTTTTTGAAGTCCTTAGGTCCACCATCCTAACACAGGCGGGGCCAAACGAACCCGTTGCCCTCCGGCCTCAAGGGTTTATGGTGCGCCCGATCTGCCGCAATGGCGGAACCGGACGGCCCTCGCCCGGCAAGAACCGTAAAACCCAAACTACGGACAAGGTACTACAGATGACTAAAGTCGCTTTCCTCGGTCTCGGCGTGATGGGCTTCCCCATGGCCGGACACCTCGTGAAAAAAGGGGGCCATGAGGTCACCGTCTATAACCGCACCGCGGCCAAGGCGAAGGAGTGGGCGGACAAGTTCGGCGGCAAGACCGCGGCGACCCCGAAGGCCGCGGCCGAGGGCCAGGATTTCGTGATGTGCTGCGTCGGCAACGATAACGATCTGCGCGCGGTCACGATCGGTGCCGACGGCGCGTTTGCCGGCATGAAGAAGGGTGCAACCTTCGTCGACCACACCACCGCTTCCGCCGAGGTCGCGCGTGAGCTCGATGCGGCCGCGACCAAGGCCGGCTTCAAGTTCATCGACGCACCCGTGTCCGGCGGCCAGGCCGGCGCCGAGAACGGCGTGCTGACGGTGATGTGCGGCGGCGCGCAGGACGCCTATGCCGGCGCCGAGCCGATCATCACAGGCGCCTATGCGCGGATGTGCAAATTGCTGGGGCCCGCCGGCTCCGGCCAGCTGACCAAAATGGTCAACCAGATCTGCATCGCCGGCCTCGTCCAGGGCCTCTCCGAGGGTATTCACTTCGCCAAGAAAAGTGGCCTTGACGTCGCCGCCGTGATCGAAACCATCTCCAAGGGCGCCGCGCAGTCCTGGCAGATGGAGAACCGCTACAAGACCATGAACGAGGACAAATACGATTTCGGCTTCGCGGTCGAATGGATGCGCAAGGATCTCTCGATCTCGCTGGCCGAAGCCCGTCGCAATGGCGCCAATCTGCCGGTGACCGCGCTCGTCGACCAGTTCTACGCCGAGGTCGAGAAGATGGGCGGCAAGCGCTGGGATACATCGAGCCTGCTCGCGCGCCTGAATCGCTGACACCTCACGAAGTGATCCTGCCTTGCTGACCGCACTCGCCGCAATCTTCATCCTCGCCTATGCGGCGATCGCGCTCGAGCATCCTATCGGGGTGAATAAGAGCGCGTCTGCGCTACTCGGCGCGGGCGTGCTCTGGACAATCTACGCGCTCGCGACCGGCGACCACACGCTGGTCGGCCGTCAGCTTGACGAGTCCGTCGCTGCCACCGCGCAGATCGTGTTCTTCCTGGTTGGCGCGATGACCATCGTCGAGGTCATCGACGCCCATGACGGTTTCGAGGTCATCACCTCCCGCATCAGCACGACCAGCCAGGTCCGTCTGATATGGCTGATTGGCTTCGTTACCTTCTTCCTCAGTGCAATCCTCGACAATCTGACCACCACCATCGTCATGGTCTCGCTGATCCAGCGGCTGATCGCCAAGCGCGACGACCGCTTGCTGTTCGCCTCCCTCATCGTCATCGCCGCAAATGCCGGCGGCGCATGGACCGTGATCGGCGACGTCACCACGACCATGCTGTGGATCGGCGGACAGATTTCGCCCCTGAAAATCATGAGCGCGGTGTTCCTGCCCTCCTTGCTCAACCTGCTGGTGCCGCTCGCATTCATCAGCTTTTCACTCAAGGGCAAGACCATCGCACCACCGCCGAAAGAGGACGGATTGCAGGGCGTCGATCCGTTCGAGCGGAACGTGATGTTCTATCTCGGACTCGGCGTACTGATCGCGGTGCCCGCCTTCAAGACGGTCACGCACCTGCCGCCCTTCATGGGCGTCCTGCTCGGGCTTGGCATCGTGTGGTTGGTCGGCGAGATCGTTCATCGCAAAAAGGATGAGCATGTCCGCGGTCCCCTCACGCTTGCGAATGCGCTGACGCGGATCGACATGGGCTCGATCGTATTCTTCCTCGGCATCTTGCTCGCGGTCGCCTGCCTCGAACATGCCGGCCTGCTCTCCATGGTGGCCAAATGGCTGGACACCGCGATCGGCCGACAGGACATCATCGTGATCGTGCTCGGCCTGCTCAGTGCTGTCATCGACAACGTGCCGCTGGTCGCCGCGACGATGGGCATGTACGACCTCGCGCATTATCCACCCGACAGCTTCATCTGGGAGTTCATCGCCTATTGCGCCGGAACCGGCGGCTCGATCCTGATCATCGGCTCGGCCGCAGGCGTCGCCGCCATGGGGCTCGAGCGCATCGAGTTCCTCTGGTAC
>NZ_JADPJF010000058.1:227693-238793 GCF_023073295.1 Bradyrhizobium sp. 23
CCGTTCCCGCGCTCGCCGGCTATCTGGCGGGCGCCGTGGTGTACATCGCGCAGCACGCGGCGCTGCATTGAGCGGCTCACGCCGGATCCAAAATTAACGCCGGGTTAACGTAATTCTTTAGCTCCTTAAGTCACCTCTTAAGGATTTCTTGCCAGAGATAGACAATGCAGAAGGCCCGTCCCGCGCGGGCAGGAATTGTTGTTGTGCGATGAGTAAACCCGCTGAAAAGCCCGAGGTTGTGCAGCTTCCGGCCGAGCCGGTGAGCGTGCCGTCGGCGAGCCATCGCCGGGCTGCGGCACAGCGGGTGCGCGAGGCGCGCGATAAGTTAACGTCGACCAGTGGAACCCGGCCGGCTTTCGATGCCGAAATGCTGCGCCAGTACGCCCAGACGCGGCTGTCGGCCTCCTATGTCGTGATGCTGCTTGTGGTCGCGACAGGCGTGCTGTTTGGGCTGTGGATGCAGCCGATCCCGGCCGCGGCCTGGACCGCCGGCATGCTTTGCATTCATGCCGCAATGATCCGCAGCTGCCACCGCTTCCTGGCCGAGCCCGCCTCGCCCGCGGCAACGCGCGCATGGCAGACGCGTTTCGTCGTGCTCGACCTGCTCTATGGCCTTTGCTGGATGGCGATCCTGATCCATCCCGTGCTCGACATGATCACGGAAACGCTGATGATGTTCCTGATGCTGCTGGTGATCGCAGTATCAAGCATGCTGGCCGCCAATCTGCCGATCGCCGCCCTCGCCGCCACCGCACCGGTCGCGGTCGCGATGGCGCTGAGCTTCGTGATGACTGGCTCGCTGGATAATTACATCCTGGCCGCGCTCGCCGTCGCCGCCGAAGGCTATTTCGTGTTGCTGGCTCACCGCCTGCACTCTTCGACCTTCGCCACGCTCGAGGCGCGGGCCGAGAAGGACGCGCTGATCGGCGAGCTCGAACAAGCCAAGGCGATCTCGGACGAAGCGCGCCACCGCGCCGAATCCGCCAATGTGGCCAAGTCGCGCTTTCTGGCGCAGATGAGCCACGAACTGCGGACGCCGCTCAATGCAATCCTCGGCTTCTCGGAAGTGATGAAGAGCGAGATTTTCGGCGCGCATGCCGTGCCGGTCTACAAGGAGTACTCGGCCGACATCCACAATTCCGGCGTCCACCTGCTCAACCTCATCAACGAGATCCTCGATCTGTCGCGGATCGAGGCTGGCCGCTACGAGCTCAACGAGGAAGCGGTCTCGCTGGTCGGCATCGTCGCCGACTGCCATCATTTGATGAAGCTGCGCGCCTCGAGCCGTGGCATCACCATCCACGAGGTGTTCGAGCAGGCGATGCCGCGGCTGTGGGCCGACGAGCGCGCGATCCGCCAGGTCGTGCTCAATCTGCTCTCCAACTCGATCAAGTTCACTCCGCAGGGCGGCGAGATCTGGCTCAAGGCCGGCTGGACGGCCTCAGGCGGACAATATCTCTCGGTGAAGGACACCGGCTCCGGGATTCCCGAGGACGAGATCCCGGTCGTGCTCGCATCGTTCGGCCAAGGTTCCAATTCGATCAAGTCGGCCGAACAGGGCGCCGGTCTCGGCCTGCCGATCGCCAAGAATCTGGTCGACCTGCATGGCGGTACGTTCACGCTGAAATCGAAGCTGCGCATCGGCACCGAAGTGATCGTCACCTTCCCGCCCGAGCGCGTGATGAGCGCGCTGGCGCCGATGTCGGATGATTCTCCGCCGCTCCAACCCGAGAGTTCCGCGGTAGCGGACGAGAAGCGCCGGCCCCGCCGCAAGCCGATCATGAGCGCGGGTACGGGCTCGTAACGAGATGCTTGCAGACATGCCCGACCATCCGCCACTATGCCCCAATGAGCAAAGAAACGCCGTGCGTGGCGGTCTGCATGATCGACCCCAAGACCAGGCTGTGCTTCGGCTGCGGACGCACATTGCCGGAGATCGCGCGCTGGCACGCCATGGAGAGCGCGGAGCGGCTCGCCCTCATGGCGCTGTTGCCGGCGCGCATGAATCAGGCTGGACTTCCGCCCATCGCGGGATCGCCGAAACACACCTGACCGGTCGGCGCGCATCTGGAAATGCGCAATGATCCGCTTTCTGCTCGTCTTCATCATGCTCGCCTGCACGGCCGGTGCCGTCGTCGCCTATGGCGATTCCGACCAGATCGCGCGCGCGAGCAGCAAGGTCTCGCATATCTTTCGCACGCAGACCGCAGCGCCCGCGCCCGCCGTGCAGATTCCGCGCGGCCAGGGCGGCGAATTCGCGCTGCGCGCGAAGATCAACGGCGTGGCCGCACCGATGGTCATTGACACCGGCGCGACCTCGGTGGTGCTGACCTGGGAAACCGCGAAGGCGATCGGGCTGCCGCTCGAGATGCTCGAATACGACGTCGATCTCGAAACCGCGGGCGGTCACACCAAGGCGGCCCGCCTCACGATCGACCGCCTCTCCGTCGGTCACCTCGTCGAGAAATCGGTGCCAGCCCTCGTCGTGCAGCGCGGGCAGATGAAGACCAATCTGCTCGGCATGAGCTTCCTCGATCGCCTGGAGAGCTGGGGCGTGCGCGCCGACAGGCTGATGCTCACGGGTTATCCGGAGCTCCAGACCAGTCGCCGCCGCTCGCGCCTGGCAGTCGACTAGACTCTTGCAATCCGGCTCGTCATGCGATTACGGCTAGGCCGCCGCCTCCGCCGGTGCGCGCGCACCGACACGCGCAATCGCTTCGCGTAGCACCTCGAGGCCAGCGCCCGGCTTCACCCCCTGC
Organism: Bradyrhizobium sp. 23; assembly: GCF_023073295.1. Lineage (NCBI taxonomy): Bacteria > Pseudomonadati > Pseudomonadota > Alphaproteobacteria > Hyphomicrobiales > Nitrobacteraceae > Bradyrhizobium > Bradyrhizobium sp. 23. The sequence goes on from NZ_JADPJF010000058.1 coordinate 230,453, forward strand.
TCGGCAAGATGCCGGCGGAAGGCGCGCGCGCCGGGGACGGCGTGGAATGCGCCGACGAAATGCCGCGTCATAGAGTGCAGCCTCGTGCCGCGCGCGAGTTGCTGTTCGATGTAGGGCACCATCCCTTCGAGCGCATCCTGCATCGAGGCATGCGGCGCCGCCTCGCCGAAAATGTCGGTATCGACCGAGAGCAGCCGCCACGGCTCCTGATAGGCGGCTCGTCCAAGCATCGCGCCGTCAACGTGATCGAGATGTGCCCTTGCCTCGTCGACACCGGGGATGCCGCCGTTGATGATGACAGGCACATCCGGCATCGCGCGCTTGAGGCGATAGACGCGATCATAGTCGAGCGGCGGGATGTCGCGATTCTCCTTCGGTGACAAACCGCTGAGCCATGCTTTCCGGGCATGTACGATCAGCGCATCGCAGCCGGAGTCAACGACTGCGTGCGCAAGGTTGTCGAGCGCGACTTCGGGATCCTGGTCGTCGATCCCGATGCGGCACTTCACGGTCACGGGCACGGCCACCGCACCCTTCATCGCCTCGACGCACCTCGCCACGAGATCAGGCTCTGCCATCAGGCAAGCGCCGAAACGGCCGTCCTTCACGCGGTCGGAGGGGCAGCCGACGTTGAGGTTGATTTCGTCATAACCCAACTCCTCGCCGATCCGCGCCACCAGCGCCAGCTCGCGTGGATCCGACCCGCCGAGCTGAAGCGCGACCGGGTGCTCGACCAGGTCGAACCCAAGCAGCCGCTTCCGGTCACCATGAATGATGGCGCCAGTGGTCAGCATCTCCGTATAGAGCAGCGCCCGCCTCGTCAGGTGACGGTGGAACACCCGGCAATGCCGGTCGGTCCAATCCATCATGGGCGCCACGGAAAAGCGATATTCTTGATATTCCAAGTAGTTATCCTATCCTTACAATGGACTAGAGCAGGAACAAGTGCACACGTGTGCACTCCAAACTAGCCAAAATTGCACACGTTTGTACCGCGTTTGATCTCCCGGTGCACACTAGCGCACATGAAATCCGGGTGGAGCGCACACGCGGTGCCGACCTTTAAGAAGCTCAAGTCGGGCAGCTGGCGCGTTCAAGTCAGGAGGAATCGTATCGCACTTCGTAGTCCTGGCCGTTAGCCACGCGGGCGCGATCTTGTTTGCGTCCCCGTGCGGTCTCCTTCTTCGCTGCCATCTGCTCCTCCGTCCGCGAAACTCATCGCGGTGCGACGCTTCAAGGAATCGCGAGTTCCTTCAAAGAAGCTGTTGCGAGCGCGAGGCCGAACGAACGCGAGCGACGCAGCATCGCGGCTCCAACTTGGTGGGCTTTTCCATTTTCAGTTCCTCGACCGCCTGCACGAAGGCTTCGTCGCGCCGCATGAGCAAAGCGGCCATTTGGCGCACGTCGCGCGAGCTGGTTTGCTCCGGACTTTCGCCCCGGAGCCCGCTCCCGTTTTCTTGCAGATGCTTCTCTAGATCCTCCTTTCCAAAACCCACGGCTCGGGAAAACTTGGAACTTCTCAGCCCAGCGTAGGTTGGTTGCCGATCGTTGAACTCAGGAGCCGAAAATGAGCCGCGGAATGCCATCGATGACCGCCCTCTTGGGTATGCTCGCAATCGCGGGGTATCAAAATCGGGACAAGCTGGCGGACATGTTTCGCAATGCGACCTCCGGCCAGCCGGCGGGTGCCAAGGATTCCCTGAGCGGCATGCTCGGCAGCCTTGGCGGCCTAGCGGGCACCGGAGGCGTGGGTTCGCTGCTGAACGGCGGGATCGGCGAATTGCTCGAGCACTTCAGGCAGAACGGGCAAGGCGATGTGGCTCAATCCTGGATCAATCAGGGGCCGAACCGCGAAGTCACCCCGCCCGAACTCCAGCAGGCTATCGGTCCGGACGTCCTTCAAAAACTGGAGCAGCAGACCGGCTTGTCGCAGCAGGAGATTCTCGACCGTTTGTCCCGAGAGCTTCCGACTGCCGTGGACAAATACACGCCTGATGGACGTCTTCCGGCTTCATCGGCGGGATAACACCACAGCGATCGAGGGAGAGACATGAGCATCATCTGGACGATCATCATCGGTTTCATCGCAGGCGTCATCGCGAAGTTCATCATGCCCGGCGACAACGAGCCCTCGGGTTTCATCCTGACCACCATCCTGGGAATAGTGGGCGCGTTCGTTGCGACCTATCTTGGCCAATCTCTCGGCTGGTACCGGCCAGGAGAAGGCGCAGGACTAGTGGGGGCAGTGGTAGGCGCCATCATCGTGCTTTTCGTCTACGGTTTTGTAGCCGGTCGCAGCCGTCGGGCCATCTAACCACAGTGCACGGAATTCTGCGCGTCAGCGGAGAATTCGCCCGGTGTGAAAGGCGATCGGCAAGATGAAATGGATGCTCGTTGTCCTGGTAGGAGGCATGACCCCGGTCAACACCGACCTGGTGTTCGACAAGTTCGCCGATTGCCTTGCCGCCGAGGAGCAGATGCGGAAACATTATACCGACGCCTTCGAAGTCTGGGACCGATGGGCCGCCGCGAATATCGAGCGAAGACGCGAATACACGAAGGTGCGCGACCTCCAGGCCAAACGCCTGCTCAGCAACATCGGTACGTGCGTTCCTCATGCGGGCGGCGACCCCGCGGCGCTTCAGCAGCAGAGCAATCCGACACCTCCCCAAACTCCTCAAGCCGCACCTATGCTTCAGCCAAGTCCGAAAACGTGACGTCTGAACGTTTCGAACAGGCGCAGCCGCAAACGAATGTTGCAGCTGCGCATTCATCGCCCCTGCCTTCATTGTTCTCGCCCGCGCTGACCTTTGGCCTGCTGACGATTATAGGTGAACGCCTAAATGTCGCCCTGACGGACCTGCGGGCTGACGATGTCGGCCGAACTATAGCGCAAGCACCGGCTCAAGGCCCTCCTGCCGCGCCACAAGCTGATCGCGTTCAGCAAGCACCGCAGCCAAAGTAAAGGATGAGCGGGTCACGACCTGGGTGCATCCTTCGTTGGTCGTGGAAGTGAAATTAGCGGAGTGGACCAGCAAGGGCGAGCTGCGCCAGCCGGTCTATCTCGGCCTGAGGTCGGACAAATTGGCCAAGGACGTCGTTCGCGAAAAGAAATGGCCGCGAAAATAGTACGCCGAGACGAAACGTGGACCCCAGGAGTTCAACCAGCGGTGCGCTCGGATGCCGAAGGCCACGGCGGCAGGGGCGGCAGTCCGAGGGCCTTGCGTACTGGTCCGAACGACCTCCGGTGAGCTGCGCATGCACCAAGCCTGGCGAGCGCCTGATAATGAGCCGGCACCGGGTAGCCCTTGTGATCCGCGAATCCGTAGCCGGGGTGACGCACATCGAGCGTCCGCATTATGCGGTCGCGCTCGACTTTCGCGAGGATGGAGGCGGCGGCGATGCTGGCGGACTTGGCGTCGCCTTTAATGATGGACTGCTGAGGGATCTCGATTTCTTTCAACCGCTTCGCGTCAATCAGCAAGTGCTGCGGCGCCAACCCTAGCCCCCGGACCGCACGCTGCATCGCCTGGATGCCTGCCCAATAGATGTTGATCGCGTCGATCTCCTCGACCTCGACGAATGCCACACACCAACTCTCTGCCTTTTCCTTGATCTCCTTCGCGAGTTCTTCGCGAGCGGCGGCATCGAGTTTTTTCGAGTCGTCAATTCCGATTATCCGCGTGCCGGGTTTCAGGATCACGGCGCCGGCGGAGACTGGCCCGGCGAGAGGGCTCATTCCCGCCTCGTCCACGCCTGCCACAATATGATGGCCGCTTGCCCAGAGAGAGGTCTCGAAGCGGAGCATCTTTCGCAGGCGCTGCCCTTCGGACCTGTTTTCGGAGCGCCGTTTATCGATGGAAGCCAGGATGGCACGGGCTCCCGCGCGGGCGTCGGCCCGTAAGACCTGCTCGACGCTGGCCTCGAGGGGTCTTTTCTCGACGACATAGCGCCGCCGCAATTCATCGAGTGAATACTGGGACATGGCGGCCTTCCTGAAGATTGACTGCGGGAAGCGTGTCGGTGAAATTTGTGGCGATTGTCTGAAGCTAGACCATGCCGTCATCGACTGCGCAGCGCCTTGTCGAAAGAACCGGACCGGCTCTCCATCTGAGGTCCCGCTGTTCTGGAGGCCACTGATCCACACCTCGCGTCCACCGACCTCCGAGCTGAACCAACCGGTGTCTTCATCCCTTTAGAATGAGTGGAGCCTCGATCCCAGGGTGCTTCCGAGGGGACCGGCCCATGCTCCGACAAACCAGCAACGAAGAAGAGGTTCTGGACCGCACCGCGGGGGTCGCGGCCACCATCGCGGAAGAAGGCCTCCGGTATGTCAGCGACTCCGCGCCGGGGTACACGCGCAAGCGGACTGGAACCACTTTCAGCTACTACGACAAGGACGGCAAGCGCATCACCGATGCCGCCGTCATCCGACGCATCAAATCAATCGGCATCCCGCCGGCCTACGAATCCGTGTGGATCTGCCCGTCTTCGAACGGCCACATCCAGGCAACCGGGCTCGATGCGCGGGGCCGCAAGCAGTACCGCTACCACGCAAAATGGCGCGAGTTGCGCGACCAGAACAAGTACGAGCACATCATCCAGTTCGCGGCCGCGCTGCCAGCGCTGCGGGAGCGGGTCGCCGCCGACATGAAGCGGGACGGACTGCCCCGCGAGAAGGTGCTGGCCACGATCGCCAGTCTTCTGGAGAAGACGTTGATCCGGGTCGGCAACGCCGAGTATGCCGAGAAAAACAAGTCCTACGGGCTCACCACTATGCGCCGCAAGCACGTCGCGGTCGGGCGCGGCGTCCTTCGGTTCGACTTTACGGGCAAGTCGGGCAAACAGTGGAAGCTTCGCATCGAGGACAAGCGGATAGCCGCGATCGTGAAGCGCTGCGCGGAGATCCCCGGACACGAGCTCTTCAAGTACCTGGACGACGACGGACAGCCCCGCACCGTCGATTCCGGCGACGTCAACGCCTACATCAAGGATATCACGGGCGAGGACTTCAGTGCCAAGGATTTTCGGACTTGGGCGGGAACGGTTCTGGCAGCGTTGGCCCTGACCGAATTCAAGAAGTACGATAGCCAGGCCGAGGCGAAGCGCAACGTCGTCGCCGCCATCGAAAGCGTCTCGAAGCAGCTCGGCAACACACCGGCGATCTGCCGCAAGTGCTACGTGCACCCGGAAGTCCTGAACGCCTACATGTCTGGTGACCTCGTGAAGATGATTGATGCCAAGATCGCGCAGAAGTTCAAGCGCCAGTACGCCAAGCTCACTCCCGACGAGATCGTGGTGCTGGCATTTCTCCGCAAGCGTCTCAATTCTCTGAAGGCGCCCGCCTAGCCTCGCGTACCAGTCTCCGGACGCCCGCGTCCTCCTCGATGCTTGCGCGCACGCCTCGGCAGGTGCCGGAAGCTGTCGAAGGCGAACAGAAGCTGGCCGGCGTGCTTGTTATTGTCGGCTTGCTTGCCGCCTTCGCGCTTTCGGCCAAACGTAAAAGGGCATTGGACGCCTTCTGAATCAATCACGTGTTGGCCCACCTGCCAGAGTGCATAAATTCAGGCGGGGCTTTGGGGTCAGCCGCCGTCGCGTTCATCGTGGCGTGTTTGACCGAGTTCAGACGTATCGCGATGTAGACCGAGGAAGCCCCCCTTGCAACGACAACTTTTTAGTAGCTCCTCTATTCCTCTATTCCGAAACTTCGATTGCAATGGGTTGGTGATCGGATGCATCCGTCGCTTCGTTGACCTCGATGCTGCGAACGTAGCCGGTCAAATCTTCCGTCACGAAAATGAAGTCGCGGCAGTCGGGCCCCTCGGCCCACTGCGCGCGGTCGTAGATTCCGCAAGTCGGCGCACGCGCGCGGCCGGGACGATCGGCGGTCCATGCATCCCGATACGCCAGACCAGGCCGGCCAGATCGGGCAATCAATGCGTGCTGAGGGTCGGCAACGTCAAAATTGAAATCACCACACAGCAGGCTCGACGCCGCGACGGTCTGACTTTCATACGGCTCATCGTGCCGGGAGCCGGCCTGCTTCGGACTCATTGACGCGTCCTCCTGCAAATCCAGCAGGCGAGCGATCTGTGCCTCGCGCTGGCCGGCCGAATGGAACTCGAGATGCGTGTTGACGACGCGGACCACGCCAAACGAGGCCTGAACCGTCACCTCCAGGGCGTGACGGCGCATGCTCCGCACCGCGGCTGCGGCGGGCCATGGCAGCAGATGGTTTGCAATCTGCAGCACCGGCAACCTCGACAGCGTCATGTTACCGAAGCGATGGAGGTTGCCATCAGGATCGACAGTTTCGATCGCGGGCCGGAATATTGCGGAGTAGCCGGGCAAAAGGGCTGCCAGCTGTTCGCTCTGATCCGCTCCATCACCAAATCTCGAGAAGTTCGCGCTCACCTCCTGGAAGCAGAACACGTCCGCATCGAGCGTCTGTCGGGCGACGGCAACGATCCTTGCCAGATCGGTCACGCCGTCGCAGCCCTTTCCGCACTGTATGTTCCAGGTGAGAAGTCTCATTAACGGATGCCTGCACGCATGAATGACTGGACGAACTGACGCTGGAACAGCAGAAACGCGATCAGCAGCGGCGCCATCGTCATCACGGTTGCCGCCGTGATCACTGACCAATCCACGCCGGTCTCAGGCGCGCCGAACACGGCAAGCCCCACGGTGAGCGGCCGCGCTTCCACCGAATTCGTGACGATCAACGGCCACAGGAAATTGTTCCAGTGATAGCTGACGGAGACGAGGCCAAAGGCGACATAGGTCGGGCGAGCCAGCGGGACATAGACCCGCCACAGGATTCCGAGCGGACCCGCTCCCTCGACCCGCGCGGCTTCGACCAACTCCTGGGGCACACCCTTGAAGGTCTGCCGCAGCAGGAAGATGCCGAAGGCGCTCGCGAGATAGGGCAGCGCGATCGCAGGGATCGTATCGAGCAATCCCAACCTTGCGATCGCGCGGTAGTTCTCGACGATCAGGACGTCGGGCATGATCATCAGCTGGAGCAGAACGAGGGCGAAAGCGATGCCGCTGCCCCGGAACCTGAAGCGCGCAAAGGCATAGGCGGCCAGCGTCGACAGGATGAGCTGACCAACCAGGATCAGCGTCACCAGCACCACCGTGTTGAGATAGTACCGAGCGAACGGCGCCTGGTTCCAGGCCCGGGCAAAATTCTCCAGCGTCCAGGGCGCGGACAGGCTGAACGACGTGGCGTAAGCGGCCGGATGCAGCGCGCTCCAAAAGGCATAGGCCAATGGGGCAAGCCAGATCAAAGCCAGGAGCCATGCTGCGACGGCCTCAATGGGGCGTGTCCGGCCTCTCATTGATAGTGGATCCTGCGATCGAGGTAACCGAACTTGATCAGCGCAACCGAGCTCAGCAGCATCAGAAGCACAACCGTCAGCGTTGCCGCGTAAGAGGAATCTTGGAAGGTGAAGGCAACTTCATAAATGTAGTAGAGCAGCAGCGTGCTGGCGTTGTTCGGACCGCCCTTGGTCATGATGACCAGATGGTCCACCAACTTGAAGGAGTTGATGACTGCGTTGATCGTCACGAACAACGTGGTCGGCATCAGCAATGGGAACGTGATCCGGCGGAACGTATACCACCGGCTCGCGCCTTCGATGGACGCGGCCTCTTCGAGGTCCGGCGAGAGCTGCTGCAGCGCCGCCAGGTAGAAAATCATGAAGAAGCCGGCCTCCTTCCAGATCACCATCACGACCAGACAGCCCATCACCGTCGAGGGATCGCCCAGCCAATTCCAGCCGCCGAAACCGAAAAGGCCGCGCAATTGATCCACCAACCCGTAATCCGGCGTGTAGAAGAACAGCCAGATATTGGCGACGGCGATCATCGGCAGCACGGTCGGCGTGAAATAGGCCAGTCGCAGAAAGCCGCGGCCGCGTATGTTGCGATTGACCCAGATCGCCATCACCAGGGCCAGGGCAATCGAGGTCGGGATCGTGCCGAGCGCGAACCAGAAATTATTGACCAGCGCCTTCCAGAAGATCGGATCGGCCGCCATGGACCGATAGCTGTCAAGCCCGACGAAGGCGTCCGTGCCGTTCCGCCGTGTGACGAATAGCGAATGCCGGATCGTCGCCAGAATCGGAAAGTGCGTGAATGCGATCAGCAGGACGGCCGCCGGCAACAGCAGCAGCCAGGCATTCACGGCGTTCCACCACGCCTGCGATCGGACGCGGCGCGGGGCAATCGGCGATGAGGCGATGGAGTCGGACATCTGTGAGCCGGCGGGATGGCGGTGGCGCGCCATCCCGCCACGTCCCTATTTGTAGGCGCGCAAGACGCGGTCGGACTGCTG
>NZ_JADPJF010000058.1:238866-258448 GCF_023073295.1 Bradyrhizobium sp. 23
CGGAGGCCAGCGCCTCCTGCGGCTTCTGCGCGCCCGTGATCGCGGCCTGCACGGCATCCCCGATGAACTTGTAGATGCGGCCGTTCTCATGAACGGAGAGCTCCGGCACCGCGTGCTCCAGCTGATCGCGCGCAACTGTGGCCTGCGGGAACGCCTTTGCGTAGGCCTCCATCGTCGGCGTCTTGTAGGCGGCCGGCGACACTGCCACGTAGCCGGTCTTCATGCTCCATTCGGCCGCGCGATCCGGAGCCGTCATCCATTGAATGAACTTGACGGCCGCCTTCTGCTGTTCGGGAGACGCACTCTTGAAGATGTAGAAATTGCCGCCGCCGGTCGGTGATCCGCGCCGCTCTCTGGCCGGCAGCATGGCCACACCGAACTGGAATTTCGCGGCGTCCTTGACCGCCGTCAGATTGCCGGTGGTGTGCCACATCATCGCCGTCTTGCCTTCGAGGAAATCGTTGCGCAGCGTCGCCCAATCGATGCTGCCGGCCGGGGCGACGTTGTGCTTGCGCGACAGGTCGACCCAGTACTCGAGGGCGGCGACCGTCTTCGGAGCGGTCAGATAGACCTCGTTGCCGGGTTCGTTCATCATCTTCTGCCCGTTCTCGATCGCCAGCGCCTGCAGCATCCAGTAGGCATATCCGGTCGAGGGAATTTCGATGCCCCAGCGCGTCGTGTTGCCGCCATCCTTCTTGACCAGCTTCTTCGACATCTCGACCATTTCGTCCCAGGACGCCGGCGCCTTCTCGGGATCAAGGCCCGCCTCCTTGAAGGCGTCCTTGTTCCAGTACAGCACGATGGTCGAACGCTGGAACGGCACGCTCCAGGTCTTGCCGTCGATCTGCCCGTTCGCCATGAACGCCGGATAGAACTCCTTGAACCAGGCCTTGTCGCCGACGAGATCGTCAAACGGCACGATCGCGTTCTCGTCCATCAGCGTGAACACGTCGGTCGACAGCAACACCGACAGTTGCGGCGGCTGCCCGCCCTTCATGGCAGTCATCGCCTTGGTCATCGTATCCGTGTAGTTGCCGGCATAGACCGCCGTCATCTTGATGTCGGGATTGTCCTTCTCGAAGCGCGAGACCATGTCGTCGATGATCTTGGTGACGGGACCGCCGACCGCGACCGGATAGTACATGGTCAGATCCACCGCGGCGGCCGGGCGTGCAGCCATCGAGAGTACGGCAAACGCCGCTGCCATCAACATCGTTCGTCGCGCAAACATGGGACAATCTCCTTCGTTACTGCGTTTGAAACAGCCGCTGCTATCGACCGGATATCGCCCGCTGGCCCTCTGTGACGATGGTCTCCAAGCGAGTTTCCAAACTTGAATCGAACCGATGCTCGAGCCCGGGTTCCCACGCGATCCGGACATCCTCGCCTGGCCGAACCTTGCTGAAACCTTCGAGCCGCACCGAGATGGGCTGACCATCGACCTCGCACAGAACGATGCTGTCGGCCCCAAGATGCTCGATCGCCCTGACGCGCGCAAAACGGTCCCCGCCCGACACGATGCGGATATGCTCCGGCCGGATGCCGATGAGATGATCACCCTGGCGCAACAGGTTCATCGGCGGCGTGCCGATGAACCGCGCCGTGAATGCCGTCGCCGGCCGGTTATATAGCTCCTCTGGTGTGCCATTCTGCTCGATACGACCATCGCGCATCAGCACGACGCGATCCGCCATCGTCATGGCTTCGGTCTGATCGTGGGTCACGTAGACCATCGTCATTCCGAGCCGCTGTTGCAGGGCGCGGATCTCCGTCCGCATCTCATGCCGCAGCTTGGCGTCCAGATTTGAAAGCGGCTCGTCCATGAGGCAGACCCGCGCTTCCGCAATGATGGCTCGTCCCAGTGCAACCCGCTGGCGCTGGCCGCCAGATAGCTGCGACGGCTTGCGTTCAAGCAGATGCGCAAGGCCAACAATCTCGGCCACACGCCGGAGCCGCTCGTCTCGTTCCGCGCGCGACACGCGACGCACACGCAGTCCGAAGACGATGTTCTCGGCTACGCTCAAATGCGGAAACAGCGCATAGGACTGGAAGACCATGGAGATATTCCGCTGCGCCGGGGTCAGATGGGTCACGTCGACGCCGCCGATGGCGATCGTACCGGCATCAGCATCCTCAAGGCCGGCGATCAGCCGCAGCGTGGTCGACTTACCGCAGCCGGACGGTCCCAGCAGCACAAGCAGCGAGCCCTCGTTCGCCGTCAGACTGACGTCATCGACGGCGCGCATCGCGCCCCAGAACTTGGAGACATGACTCAGCGTGATCGCTGACATGGCCTGTTCGCTCTCACCGTGATGCAGCTACGCCGCTGGCGACGGCTCGCTGCAACGGACCAATGCAACGCCGCTCACCGCAGACAGACCGGTCCATGCGCCCTCCCTCGTGCCACGCGCATTCGTCGGCGTAGCCACTACGATGTTCATTTGAACATAGCGTAACACCATATGAAACAGAAAATTGCGTCCTTGGAGTTCAAATGATACTTTCGTTGAGAACGGAGGGCCTATGCTCAGGACCGCCACGACCCGTCAGACCTACATACTAGAGATCGTGCGCGAGCAAGGCTTCGCCTCCATCGAGCAGCTCGCGGTGCGTTTCGACGTCACTCAGCAGACCATTCGCCGCCTCGTGAATGCACTCTGCGACCAGGGCCTGCTCCGGCGGGTGCATGGCGGGGTCGGCCTCCCGGTCCAGAACCAGAACCTCGCCTATGGCAGCAGGCACAGGTTGAACGCCAGCGCGAAACGGCGGATCGCGCACGCAACCGCCAACCTCATCCCTGACGGGACGTCACTGATGATCGGACTTGGCACGACGCCCGAATACGTCGCGCAGGCGCTCTCCCGCCGTCGGGATCTGCGGGTGATCACCAACAGCCTGAACGTGGCCGCAGCATTCGCGCACAATCCGGACGTGGAGATCAGCATCGCGGGCGGCACGCTGCGGCAACTCGATCGCGATATCATTGGCGAGTCGGCTGCGCGCTTCTTCGCGGGTTTCCGCGCCGACTTTGGTATATTCGGTGTCGGGGGGATTGATGAGGACGGCACGCTGCTCGATTTCCATGCCGATGAAGTCAAGGCGCGTCAATCCATTGTGGCCAATTCGCGAACGTCCGTGCTAGTGGCCGACATCACCAAGTTCGGTCGCAATGCGACGGTCCGGGGCGGCCATCTCGACGACTGCCACCATCTCGTCATCGATGATCGATTGCCTGGATCGTTTAAGCCAATCGCGGACAGGTATGGCGGTCTGATCCACACGGCCCGCGACGCCCGCGCAGATTTCGAACGCCTTGGCCATACCTAGCGGACAACATAGACTCCCTTGCTCAGATCGATCGCGGACTTCAACGCACGCCGACAATCCGCGCCGCAATCGGCACTGAGCCAGTCCCACGTGCCGCGCACCTACGGGGGCGAGCTCGAGCGGTGGGGAGCTGTTTTCCCGGTGATCCGAGCCCTCGGCTTGAACCAATTCAAGCGTGTTCATCCGGTCTACCTCGGAACAGGCGCTTCCGATTCCAGCAGGGACGCGGCCTTGAGATCGCTCCAGAGCGCGCCCGGCACTGTGGTGGTCAGCGCTGCCACATTGCGCTCGACCTCCTGCGCATTATGCGCCCCGAGAACCACGCTCGCGACCGCGGGATGACCCAGCGCAAAATGTAGAGCGGCCGTCGGCAGCGCTACGTCATGAGCTGCGCAGATACGCTGGATCTCAGCAACCTTCGAAAGGATCTGCGGCGGTGCGTCTTGATAATTGTACTTGGCGCCCTTGATGGCGCCCGTCGCCAGAATCCCCGAATTGAACACGCCGCCAAGCAGCACCGCGATGCCCTGCTTCAGCGCCAGCGGCATGAACTCCTCGAGTGCTGGCTGCTCCAGCAGCGAATAACGCCCGGCGAGCAGCATCACCTCGAAGGACCCGGCCTGCGCAAAGCGCACGCACATCTCCGCCTCGTTGACGCCGATCCCGATGCCCGCGACCACACCTTCGGAACGAAGTTTGTCCAGCGCTACATAGGCCCCGGACATCGCTTCGCGAAACCGATCCTCGATCGCGTCCTTACCGTGGGTCCACACATCGACATCATGGATCAGCAACAGGTCGATCCGGTCGGTGCCAAGCCGCAACAGCGACTGCTCGACCGAGCGCATGGTGCCATCATAGGAATAGTCGACGACGGCTCGGTGCGGCTGTCCACCAATAAATCCGGACCGAGTCTCCGGCTGGTGAAACGGATCCATCCAGCGACCAGTTTTTGTGCAAAGCACCACATCCTTGCGCGGCACGCGCCGGAGCGCCGTTCCGCAGCGATGCTCCGACAGGCCGTTGCCATAGTGCGGCGATGTATCGAGCAGATTGATGCCGAGCTCGAAGGCACGGCTCGCTGCGGCAATTGCAGTGTGGTCGTCGAGCTCGAGAAAGAGATCGCCGAGCGGTGCGGTTCCGAACCCGAGGATGGAAACTTCGAGACCGGTCCGGCCAAGTGTGCGGCGCGGCAAAGCCGATTGCGAAACCATGGTGGATTGCTCTTCCTTCTCCGCGCCTCGATCCGCGCTAGTCTCATTGCAGCGACGCGCAGCGTATGTATTTGCCGTCAGGTGTCAACGCGAGGATTACGGGTCTCGTACAAGACTATTCCGCTCATACATTCGGGTTGCTAAGAAAAGCGGAACCGGCACGCGGGCACTTCACGGCCCGCGGCAACGAGGAGGAACGATGCTCCCCTATGTTACGCACGATGCACGCTTTGCTCGCCTGGTCTTTGGTCACGCCAATCTCGAAAAACTCACCAGCGGCTGCCGCTGGGCCGAAGGACCCGCTTACTTTCCGGCCGGCCGCTATTTGATCTGGTCCGACATTCCGAACAACCGGATGATGCGCTTCGACGAGACGGATTCATCGGTGTCGGTGTTCCGCTCGCCGAGCTTCAACTCGAACGGCAACACGACCGATCGCGAGGGGCGGCTCGTCACTTGCGAGCACTTCATGCGCCGCGTCACCCGGACCGAGCATGACGGCTCCATCACGGTGCTTGCCGAGCAGTTCGAAGGGCGTCGGCTGAACTCGCCCAACGATGTCGTGGTGAAATCGGACGGCTCGATCTGGTTTTCGGATCCGACATACGGCATCGACAGCGATTACGAGGGCCAGCAGACCAAATCCGAGATTGGCGCCTCCCACGTGTATCGGATCGATCCAGCGGGCGTCGAGATCAGCCTCGTCGTCTCTGACCGCGTGCAGCCGAACGGGCTGGCGTTCTCGCCAGACGAGAAGCTGCTTTATGTCGCCGATACCGGCGCGACCCACGTCGACGGGCTGCCCGCGACGATCTGGTCCTACAAGGTCCAGGGAAACAAGGTCGCTGAGCCCTCGCTGTTTTCCACCTGCCCCGACGGCCTCTACGACGGATTTCGCTGCGACATCCATGGCAACGTTTGGACGTCGGCGGGACGGAGCGTGTTCTGCTACGCAGCCGACGGGACACATATCGGCACCATTCCCATCGGCGAGATCGTGGCGAATGTCTGTTTCGGCGGTCCGCAGCGCAACCGTCTCTACATTTGCGGACAGACATCGCTGTATTCGATCTTCCTCAATACGCGCGCGGCCGTGTGAGGGAAAAGGCGGCGCGGGGCGGCGTGCGGCGCCATCCTCAGCCGTTCTGACCGCGCTTTCGCCGGCCGTCGGTGCCCTCGTCACCCTGCAGATCGGATTCAAGTTCCTCGATAGCGCGCGATCCGAACTTGCCGGTCTCTGAGCTCGCGGATACTGTGTCGAGCAAGGCAGTTCGTTTCGCTAAAATTTTGATTTACGATGATTTCCAATTTGTAAAGAAGGCGGGCCACCTTAGGCTGGCCATCTAGCTCGTGACGCGTTCGCCCCGCCCGTAGACGAGCAGCATGAAGATGATAACGAGACCATAGATCACTTGGCGGCCCGCCTCCGGCATCTCCATGATCGACAATACACTGTTCAGGAGCACGATCAGGACGACGCCGATCAGCGTGCCGAGATAGCGGCCGCGGCCGCCGAGGATGTTGGTGCCTCCAATCACGACGGCGGCGATCGAGGGCAGCAGATAGGCGTCTCCCATGCCTTGGTAGGCCTTGGTGGAATAGCCGGCGAGCAGCACGCCCGCGAGCGCGGCAGCAAGGCCGCAGAGGACGAAGCAGACCACCGTGACGCGGCGCGTGTTGACGCCGGCGAGATAGGCCGCCGCCTCCTTGTTGCCGATGGCGTAGATGTAGCGGCCGAGCGACATGCGCTGCAGGATCACGACCACCAGCACGGACACCCCGGCCCAGACGAACAGCGCGTTGGGAATGCCGAGCGTACGATCGCCCGCCAGCATCCGCATCAGGTCGGTCGCCCCGGTCTGAGGTGCGTAGCCGCCAGTATGCGCGACCATCAGGCCGCGCATCACGGCATTCACGCCCAGCGTAAAGATCATCGAGGGGACCCGCAGATACGCGACCCCGACGCCGTTGACGAGCCCGACCAGAACGCCGACCCCGAGCCCGACCGGAATTGCGAGAGGACCGCCGACCGAGGTCGCCATCATGGCCGCGGCCGCGAGCGTCCAGGGCACCGACAGATCAATCTGCGCTATCAGGATCACGATCATCATGCCGGCCGAGACGATCCCGAGGAACGCACCGATCTGCAATTGCTGCAGAAGATAGGCCGGAGACAACAGGGGAGCGCTGCCGAAACGGGCGAATGTGTAAACCGTACCCGCGACGAGAATGACGACGATGAACACCGCCGCAATCAGGATCGGGCGATCGTCGCGCGAGAGGCTGAATGAGGCCGCCGTCATCGAAACAGCTCCAACGTGTTCTTGACGCGCAGCATACCCAACGCGCCGATGCTGACGGCAGCGAGCAGGATCACGCCCTCGAACAGCGGCTGCAGAAGAGGGGCAATGTCGAAGATGCGGAAGAAGAAGGAAATCACGCGCAAGACCATAGCGCCGAAGATCGACCCGATCGCACTGCCGGTTCCGCCAAGCAGCGAAGTGCCGCCGATCACCACGGAGGCGATCGAGTTGAGCGTATAGGCGCCGGCCTGCGGAATGTCCGCATTCCCAGACGAAGTCTGGATAGCAAGGAAGAGACCGCCGCAGCCGGCGAAGAAGCCCGCGAGCGTGAAGGCGGCGATCTTGGCGCGCTCGATCGGAAGGCCGGACATATAAGCTGCGCCCTCGGCCGAGCCGATCGCATAGACGGCGCGGCCGAGAACGGAGCGGCGGAACGGCACCCATACCAGCAGCGGAATGAGAACGAGAAGCACGAAGGGGACCGGGATCCAGGCGAACGGCGCAAACCAGGCAGCCGCGCCATCGTCGAAGATGTGCACGGTCGAGGCGAAATCGCCGAGCGAGTTAGTCAGCGCCCAGTTCAGATCAACATCGATCTTGCCGCCCGGGGTCGGACGCAGGAAAAGCGCGATGCCGATGTAGACCGCGCCGGTCGCAAGCGTCGCGATGATCGGCTGGATGCGCCCATAGACGACGACGCAACCATTGATAAAGCCGGCAGCCGCGCCGATCACAAGGCACACGGCGATCCCGAGCAGAATGCCGCTCACGCCGCCCGGAAAGGTGCCGAGGCCGAGATGCACGCCGAACAGGTCGAGATGCAGCGGCGCACCACCTGCCGCGCCGGTCAGGAGGTAGCTTGCAAAGCAGCCGACCATGGTCATGACCGCTCCGACGGAGAGATCAAGGCCCGACATTAAGACCGGCACTGTCTGCGCCATCGCCAGCATGGCGAGCGCAAAGATTTCGTCGCCATTCTGCACCAGCACGGCGGAGGAGAAGCCGCGGGGATGCGCGGCGTTGTAGAAAATGTAGAGAGCACAGAACAACAGGATGGCGGTGACCAGACCAATGTTCTGGCGGATCCTGATCGCGAGATCGTCAAGCATGCGCCGCCCTCGCTGCGGTATCGGTGTCGACATTCAGGGAGCTTGCGACAATGTTGGTCTCGGTGAGGTCGTCGCCCTCGAGCTCGCGCACGATGCGGCCGTCATACATGATGACGACGCGGTCGCAGCAGCCGATCAGCTCGTCATAGTCGGTTGAGTAGAACAGGATTGCGGCGCCCTGGTCGGCGAGTTCGCGCATCAGCCGGTAGAGCTCCTGCTTGGTGCCTACGTCGATTCCGCGCGTGGGATCGTTGAGCAGGATGATGCGCGGATCGGTCATCAGCCATTTGGCGAGCACGACCTTCTGCTGGTTTCCGCCCGACAGCGTCGAGACCGCATCACTCGCGGCGTCCAACTTGATCTGCAGCCTCGCGATGGCTCGCTGGATCGCGGTGCGTTCCTTCCCGGTATCGATGAATGGGCCAGTCGAAAGCGCGTCGAGCGATGCGATCGCAAGATTGTCTGCGATCGACATCGGCAGCATCAGTCCTTCGGTCTTGCGGTCCTCAGGCACGAGTGCGATGCCGACCGATTTTGCCGCCGCCGGGGAGCCGGGACGTACCTCGCGATCTGCCACCGTGAGGCGACCAGTGACACCGCGCAAAACACCGAACAGCGCAAGCAACAGGGATTTCTGGCCCTGCCCGTCGAGACCGCCGAGCCCGACGATCTCGCCGGCGCCGATGCTCAGTGAAATGCGATCGAGCTGCCTCTCCCAGCACAGGTTCTCGAGCGCCAGCACCGGCTTCGCGGCATTTCGCGCCGGCTTGGGCGGATACTGGGCCGCGATGTCACGCCCAATCATGAGCTGGATGATATCGGCGGTCGAACGCCTCCCCTTGTCGAAGGTCTCGATATGGCGGCCGTTGCGAAACACCGAGGCCCGGTCGGCGAGCGCCTCGACCTCGTGCATGCGGTGCGAGATGTACAGGATTGCGACGCCCTCGGCCTTGAGCCGCGCCAGCATCGCATAAACCTTCTCCACATCGGCGCTCGTCAGTGCCGATGTCGCCTCGTCGAGGATCAGCAACTGCGGCCGCTTGCCGAGCGCCTTCGCGATCTCGACCACCTGGCGCCTCGATAGGGGCAGATCGCGCACGCGCCTCAGGGGGTTGACGTCCTCACAGCCGATCTCGGACAAAAGCTCTTCGGCGCGGCGGCGCTGCGCCTTCGCATCGATCAGGCCGAACCGCCGCGGCGGGGATGCAATGGAGATGTTGTCCGCGACCGAGAGGTCGGGCATCAGCGATAGTTCCTGAAAGATGCAGACGACACCGGCCGCATTCGCCGCCGACGGCGTGGCGAAGCTGACCTCGCTCCCCGCGAGGCGCATGCGACCGCTGTCGGGCTGCACCACACCAGCAATGATCTTGATCAGGGTCGACTTGCCGGCGCCGTTCTCGCCCAGCACGGCATGAATCTTGCCGCGTTCGCAGGCGAAGTCGACGCCTTCAAGCGCGCGAACGCCGGCATAGCGCTTGGAGATGCCGGCAAGCTCCAGGAAGGCGGATTGCGTCGGATCGGCAGCCGGCATGGCCGGGCCTTCACGCAACGACGGCCCGGCGAATGCCGGGCCGTGACAGAGACATCGCTGGAGCCGTCACTGGGTGTTCTTCTCGCTCTGCGACATGATCTCCGGTGCAGTGAAGTTCACGCCGCACGGTGTGAACTGGTTCGGCGCAAAGAAGTTGGCATTGAGCTCGGGCCAGTAATTCGTGCCCGGCTTGAGATCCTTGTAGGTCGCCACTGGAATCGGGATCGAGATCAGCTGCGGCATAATGTTGCCCTGCAGCGCCGAGATCGCCGCCTTGGTCGCGATCGCCACCAGCGCCGGCGACTGGCCGTAGGACATTCCCTTTAGTCCGTCCTTGGCGTGATCGGCAATCTGTTTGCGGTACTCGTTTTCGCCCTCGCCCGACATCGGCACAAAGGGATGCTTGGCAGCCATCAGTGCCTGCACGGTGCCGTCGGATCCGCCTTGGGTGAATACTCCGTCGAAATGACCATGCACAGCTAACGCATCTGCAGTCACCTTCTGCGAGGTGCCGGTGTCCCAATTACCAACCACCTCGGTGATTTTGAAGCTGTTGCCGGGCGATTCTATTACCTCGCGGAAACCGAGATGACGGTCGCGGTCAACGGAGTTTCCCGGGAGGCCACGGACTTCGAGGATGTCGCCGGATTTCTTGCCGCTCTCGTCGATCAGCCATTTGGCCGACATGCGGCCCATTTCCTTCTGGTCCTCGTTGACCATCATCACCTTGTCGGTGTCGAGGACGTTGTCGAACGGCACCACCACGACGTTGTTCTTGTCGGCAAGACGGATGATGCGATCAAAACCGTCGGGAGCTACCGCAATGGTAACGATTGCGTCGAAGCCTTGGTTGATGAAATCCTCCATCGCGCCAAGTTGCGCCGCGACATCGGTCCCGGTGGAAACAACCTTGAACTCCTTGATGTTCTCCTTGATACCCGGCTGATCGGCGAAAGCCTTGGCAGTCTTCACCATCTGGATGCGCCAGGTGTTGCCGACAAAACCGTTGACCAGCGCGATTCTGTAGGGGCCCGCCTTCTTGGGCCACTGAAAGAATTTGGTCTCGGACGACCACGGCTTGAAGCAGGCGGGGTCGGCGCCGGGACCGGAGACGACCTTTGGACCTGCCAGAGCACTCACCGATGACAACAGCAAGCCGGCGCAAGCCAGCCCCGCCAGACGAAGCGTCCACACCATGTCGTGTCTCCCTGAGCGTTTGTGTTCCACCCTAACGCGGCGCGTAGCCATGCCGGGAATTGACTTTCCCATGCGCGTGTCGGGCTAGGATGGCACGCAGCTTGCGATGCTGACAAGCCGAGGGCGGACGCTCCGGCGCGAGACACGATCTGAACGCACGGCCAAACCGACGGCAATTGTGGAAGCAGAAAACGTAACAATGACAGTCGGGTGTTCGTGGGCGGCAAGGGATTGTGCAACGGCGAAGCTGGCGATGGCCGGGCTTTCATGGTGGCATCCACGCGCGTGACGAAAAAAATGACACTCAGGGAAAAGTGTGAATCGCTACGCGAAGCCGAACGAAGCCCGCTTGCGGAAGCCGGGTTTTGAAAACCAGAGGCTGGGACTACTTGCTTTCGTCCGGCGGCCTGGCGCTCCTCCGCTAAGATAATGGCTGTAGCAACGCCGATCGCTCGCAGCTCCTCACTCAGCAGCTCGACGGCGAGATCAGGTATCGCACCGCGACGGTGGCTGGCGAACATGTCACTTGCTTGACACGTTCTGAAGCGCCGGTCTCTAATGTCCTTCAAGGTCCTGCGGTTGGACAGGCAACACTTTCTGCCCCCAAGCAAGAACAGGCTCGACTGCCCCACCCAGCGACTGTCAGGTCAAGGGTGCGGAATCCAAGATCGTTTCCTGGGAGGGAACAATGGACAGACGCCAGACGCTCAAGCTGATCGGTGGTACGGCCGCGTTGGCCGGTGCCGGTTTTCCGGGCTTTGCCTTTGCGCAAGCCCAAAAGGAAATGGTCACGGTCGTGAAGATCGCGGGAATTCCGTGGTTCAACGCACTTGAAAAGGGAATCCAGAAGGGTGCGAAGGATTTCAGCATTAATGCCACTATGGTTGGCCCGGCGAACGTCGATCCGGCACAGCAAGTAAAGCTGCTTGAGGATCTGATTGCCAAGAAGGTCAACGTGATCGGCTTGGTGCCGCTTGATGTAAAAGTCTGCGAGCCCGTACTGAAGCGCGCCCAGGCCGCCGGAATCAAGGTCATCACGCATGAGGGTCCGGAACAGGAAGGCCGTGACTGGAATGTGGAATTGATCGACTCCGTTCGGTTCGGCGAGGTGCAGATGGAACGTCTCGCCAAGGACATGGGCGGCGAAGGTGATTATGTGGTTTATGTCGGGACTCTTACGACGCCACTTCACAACAAATGGGCCGATGCCGCGATTGCCTACCAGCAGAAAAATTTTCCAAAAATGAAGCTCGTCGCCGACCGCTTCCCTGGCGCCGACGAGATCGACACCAGCCAGCGCACGACGCTTGACGTGATCAAGGCCTATCCCAACCTGCGTGGTATTCTCGGCTTCGGTTCGAACGGACCAATCGGGGCCGGAAATGCTGTGCGTCAGCAACGTCTTGGCAAGAAGATCGCCGTTGTCGGCACCGTGCTGCCAAGCCAGGCGAAGTCGCTTATCGCGGATGATACGATCCGCGAGGGTTTTCTGTGGAATCCCACCGATGCGGGTTACGCGATGGTCGCGGTGGCCAAACTCGTGCTCGATGGCAAGCCGATCACGGATGGCGTCGATGTACCCGGCCTTGGCAAGGCAGCCGTCGACGTTGCAGGAAAGCAGATCAAGGTGGACAAGATCATGCGCATCAACAAGGAAACCATCGACGGTCTGATCGCCGGAGGGCTCTAGGCCGGACCGGTTTAGTCGCCTCGTCGCGCTGCATTCCCGGCCCTTCCGGTCGGGAATGCGGGACCACTCGAGTGATCGCACGACTCCATTGCAGGCGAACCTTTGGTGACTTTCCTGGAAATGTCCGGCATATCGAAGCGCTTCGGCGGCGTGCACGCGCTCCGCGACGTCGATCTCACTCTGGAAGTCGGCGAGGTGCATTGCCTGGTCGGTGAAAACGGCTCCGGCAAGTCCACCCTGATCAAGATCATTTCGGGCGTCGAGGCAGCGGAGCCTGGCGGCCGTATCGCAATTTCCGGCAAGGAATATCCTAAACTGAACCCGGTCTACTCCACGCATTGCGGCATTCAGGTCATCTACCAGGATCTTTCGCTATTCCCCAACCTCACCGTCGCCGAGAATATCGCGATGGCGCACCATCTTGGCGGCCTCCATTCGGTGAACTGGGCCTCAATGCGCGCCACCGCGAAGGCCACAATGGCAAAGATCGGCGTTGCGTTCGACCCGGACGCGAAAGTGTCAGAGCTCAGCATTGCCGGACGCCAGCTGGTCGCGATCTGCCGCGCCTTGGCTGCGGATGCCAAACTCCTGATTATGGATGAGCCGACGGCATCGTTGACCCGCCACGAGGTGAACGCCCTGATCGCGCTCGTAAGCGAGCTGAAGCGTGCCGGCATCTGCGTCGTTTTCGTCAGCCACCGTCTCGATGAGGTGCTTGAAATCGCCCAGCGCGTAACGGTGCTGCGGGATGGCGCCAAAGTCGGTACTTTTGCCGCAGACACAATCGATGGGCGGAAACTCAGCCAGCTGATGACTGGCAAGTCCTTCGAGTATCAGATACAGGCGCCTGAGCTTGCCGCTGGCCCGGTTGTGCTGGAAGTTAAGGGCCTGGGCCGCGAGGGCGAGTATGAGGATGTAAGCTTGCAGTTGCGCGCGGGCGAAGTAGTGGGTCTCACCGGTCTGCTCGGCTCAGGGCGAACCGAATTGGCGCTATCCCTGTTCGGCATGAAGCCGCCCGATCGCGGCACTATCGCACTTGACGGGCGGCCCATCGCCCTCCGTACAAATGCAGAGGCGATCGATCGAGGGATCGCCTACGTATCCGAAGATAGGCTTACGCTTGGTCTCATCCTGAATCAGTCCGTCACGGCGAACGTCACGCTTACGGTGCTGGATCGTCTGGCTGGCGCGTTCGGCCTGATTGCCGCACGCGCGCGACAGACCCATGTCGCTCGGTGGGTTGCTGAACTCGGGATCAAGGTCTCCAATCCCGCCAACCCGGTGAAGACGCTCTCCGGGGGCAACCAGCAGCGGGTCGTGCTCGCCAAATGGATGGCGACCAATCCGCGGGTGCTTATCCTCGATAGCCCCACGGTGGGCGTCGACATCAGCGCCAAGGACGGCATTTACGAAATCATCCGGCGGTTGGCCCGCGACGGCGTCGCGGTCTTGATGATATCGGACGAAATCCCCGAGGTCCTTTATCATAGTCATCGCGTCTTGGTGATGCGGGAAGGTCGTTTGACAACCGACGTGCCTGCCGCAGCCACTTCCGAAGATGCGCTTCGGCAGGCCGTCAATGCCTGAATCGCACATGGCATCATTCGGCAGGTTTCGTCGCAGCCATGAGTTCTGGCTGCTGATAGTGATCCTTGGGCTCTGCGCCAGCTTGGGCTTCGCGAACGCCCAATTCCTGACCATGCAGAATCTGTTTGATCTGCTGACCTCCTATGCATTTGTCGGCATCCTAGCGCTCGGGCTGCTGGTCGTCCTGATCGCCGGCGGAATCGACATCTCATTCACCGCGACCGCGTCGGTGGCGCAATATGTCACACTTTCGCTTGCCAATGCTTACGGGGCGAACTGGATCGGCGTCTTCGCCATCGCGATTGGAATTGGCGGTGCGCTCGGTGCCCTCAACGCGATTTTCATCCAGAAACTTCGAATACCATCGATCATCGTTTCGGTCGCGACGCTGAACATCTTCTATGGGCTTCTGATCTTCTTCACCGGCGGCAAATACATCTATTCGTTGCCCGACTGGTTTGCGACCGGAATATTCTGGTTCGAGTTCGAATGGGGCAAGGATAGCTCGTACGGTGTCAATCTGCAGATCCTCGCGCTCGTGCTGGCATTTCTCGTCACCTGGCTCCTGCTTAACCGAACCAATATCGGCCGGCAAATCTATGCCATGGGAGGCAATACCGACGCCGCACAGCGGCTCGGCTTCCACATTTTCGGCCTCAATATACTGGTCTATTGCTACATGGGTGTCATGGCCGGAATCGCCT
Source organism: Bradyrhizobium sp. 23 (assembly GCF_023073295.1). Classification (NCBI taxonomy): domain Bacteria; kingdom Pseudomonadati; phylum Pseudomonadota; class Alphaproteobacteria; order Hyphomicrobiales; family Nitrobacteraceae; genus Bradyrhizobium; species Bradyrhizobium sp. 23. The sequence goes on from NZ_JADPJF010000058.1 coordinate 253,532, forward strand.
CTCTGATTCAGGCACAACTCGCGCAGTCCGTTGCCCCGACGGTGCTGGTGGGCAAGGAACTCGATGTGGTCGCTGCCGTCGTGCTCGGCGGCGCCAGCCTGATGGGCGGCGTCGGCACGGTCTTCGGCACGTTTTTGGGCCTGACACTGCTCGCGGTACTCCAAAATGGAATCATTTTGCTGGGCGTTTCGTCCTACTGGTCGCCGTTCTTCGTCGGCTTGGTTATTCTCATTTCGGTCTCTGCGACCGCCTGGTCGCAGCGCGAGCGGCGAACCCGGAGCGCGCCCCGATGAGCAACGCCCCTGCCCTCTCGCTTCGCCGGCGCATGGTCGGTCTCGCCAGCAGCGGCACAGTCGCCACCCTCATCCTGCTGTTGTTCGCACTCTGGGTCGTGTTCGCGATCACGATCGGCGATCGGTTCTTCTCGGTCAACACGCTGCAATCCATGGCTTTCCAGATGCCCGAACTTGGCATCCTCTCACTGGCGATGATGCTGGCCCTGCTATCTGGTGGACTCAACCTTTCCATCATCGCAACCGCCAATCTGTCCGGACTGACCATCGCCTTCCTGCTGACGCGCTACATCCCGGGGAGCCAGGGCCTTGCCTGGGTCGGCATTCAGGTCTTTGCGATCGCTGCAGGATTTGCAGTGGCTGCATTGGTCGGCCTCCTCAATGGTTTTGTCATCGCCTATCTCGGCGTTTCGCCGATCCTGGCCACGCTCGGCACGATGACGCTCTGCAAGGGTCTCGCGATCGGCCTGTCGCGCGGTAACGTCATCTCCGGATTCCCGGAGCCGATTGTGTTTATCGGCAACGGAACGGTTTTCGGGGTACCCTTTGCTCTGATCGTACTTGCGTTCTGCGCCTTGCCCGTCGCGCTCATGCTGAACGCGACGCCGTTCGGTGCAAAGGTTTACATGATCGGCTCGAACGAGAAGGCGACCCGTTACTCCGGCGTCAATACCCGCGCCGTCCTCCTCAAACTCTATGTATTTTCCAGCTTGCTCGCGGGCGTGGCGGCGGTCGTCATGTTGGCACGTTTCAATTCGGCCAACGCGGCATACGGCGAGAGCTATCTGCTGGTCACCATTCTCGCGGCCGTGCTCGGCGGCATCGATCCGTTTGGCGGCTTCGGCAAAGTCGGCGGGCTATTGCTTGCGTTGATCATCCTTCAGGTGATCTCCTCGGCATTCAACCTTCTGAACCTCAGCCAATTCCTCACGCTAGCGATCTGGGGTGGAATCTTGATTGCCGTCGCGGCGGTTCCTCATGTCGCCGGCAAAGCGCCGCGGTAGCCGGCGATGATGCGCTCGATCGTCTCGAACCCTATTGCAGTTCTCGACATCGGCAAGACCAATCTCAAACTGGTCGTGGCGAGCGACGACGGCTGGCCGCTCGAAACACATGGGCTTCCAAATGTGCCTATGGCTCAGGGGTCGTACCTCGCCTATGACCTTGCCGGGTTAGAAGAGTGGTTTCTCGATACCCTTGCCGACGTGTCTCAACGCCATGCCATTGGCGCCGTGATCGTGGCTGCGCATGGATGCGGCGCGGTTCTCGTCGACGGTGATACGCCAGTGCTGCCGATGATGGACTATGATGCCGTCTCTCCGCCCGCAATCGATGAAGCATATGCCCGGATCGCGCCTGGTTACGATGAGGTGTTTTGCGGAATCGGAGGGGCGATGCGGCTCGGAAAACAGCTGCTTTGGCAGGAAAGCGCGTATCCCGTCGAATTCGCTCGCGCAAAAGCCTATCTGACCACCGCGCAGTTTTTCGCCCTGCGGCTTGGTGGACGTGCGGCCAGCGAAATCTCGCAGCTCGCGGCTCAGAGCCATATCTGGGACCTCATCCACCGTCAGCCTTCTTCTCTTATGCGTAAGCGCGGTTGGAGCCATCTGTTGCCCGAATGCGTACCCGCCGGTGAGGTGCTAGGGACGGTTTCGGAATCTGTAACCAGGCGCACTGGCCTGGCGCAATCGACCGAGATCCTCTGCGGCGTGCATGATTCCAACGCCAACCTGTTTCGCTACAAGGCCGCCGGCATGGCCGATGCCTCGATCCTATCGACCGGTACTTGGATGATCGGCTTTCAGCGCGGCCTCCCCCTGGACAAACTCGATTGCGCGCGCGCGATGGTTCTCAATATCGATGTCGATGGGGAGAATGCACCTTCGACGTTGATCGCGGCCGGCCGCGAATACGACCTCATCCGCGGGGAACATTTTACTTCTGATGCAGCCGTCCTTGCCGCATTGCCCACCCTGCTGTCGAGAGGAACCCTGGCGCTCCCCTCATTCGTCGGCGATGATGGATTGTTTCCGGGCGCTGCTCGCCGCGGACGGGTCATCGGGCCGCCCCCCGAAACGCCTGCCGAATGGCAGGCATTGGCGGTGCTCTACGCAGCGTTCAGCGCAAACCGCTGCCTTGATGCGCTCGAGAGCTCAAAACGCATAGTCATCGATGGTGGCTTTGCCGCAAACCTGCCCTTCGCCCGTTGTCTTGCGACTTTGCGATCCTCGCAGAGTGTCTGGGTGAGTCGATCTCCCGACGGAACGGCGCTTGGCGCTGCGCTGCTGTGGCGGCGATTCTCGCGTACGCTGCCGGTTTCAAGCGTGATCCTTGAAGCCGTCACATCACTCAGCAACGATAGGTTCGAACCGCGCGACCTTTCCACCGCTTACCAGTCCTGGATCGCTTTCTCGGAGCCCGCTTCATGACAGACCGTAATCATGCCGATCTCCGCCAAGGCATTGTCGATACCTGCAGGGAGATGAATCGAAACGGTCTCAATCAGGGCACATCCGGCAATCTTTCGCACCGGATTCCAAACGGCATGCTAATCACGCCTACCAGTCTGCCCTATGATCGGATGCAGCCAGAGGACATTGTCGCGATGGATTTTGCCGCGAACTACCAGGGCAACCATCGGCCTTCATCCGAATGGCGCTTTCATCGCGATATTCTGCGAGCACGCGAAGACGTCAACGTCGTGCTGCATACGCATTCCACCTTCAGCACGATTCTCGCCGTTCACGAACGTGATATTCCCTGCTTCCACTATATGGTCGCAGTTGCGGGTGGCAACGATGTCCGGTGTACGCCATATGCTTGTTTCGGCACGCAGGCACTATCGGACTACGCCCTCAAGGCCCTCGAAGATCGCGACGCTTGCCTCCTTGGCCATCATGGCTTGATCGTGACGGCCCAGACCTTTGAAAAGGCGCTTTGGCTCGCCTTGGAGGTGGAGACGCTGGCGAAGATGTATGTCCATGCGTTGGCTATCGGCGAGCCGCCGCGCCTCAGCGACGCTGAAATGGCGCAGGTACATGAGCAGATGAAACGCATGGGATACGGCCAGGCGCCTGACCTTGACGATGTCGGCGATGTTCCGCGCGCCTTACTGGACTCGAAACGGACAGCACATTGATGGTGGATTTCACGGACAGCTGCCACCGAGTTCGGTCAGCACCGGCCCACGCGAATGTTGCAACAGTCGCAAAGGTGTCAACGGACGTTGGCTAGGGTGCTTTCAAGCTGAGAGTGGCGGAAGAGTGAGGCCGCCCACCACCGATTCTACACGCAAGCAAGAGCAACGGGCTTTGGACTCAAAGCACAGCAGGCCACCTGGATCTCCGGAGAGAGCAATGGCGATGAGCGAAAGAGGTTACCGTAAATCATAAACCAGCGTCTACGTTTGAAGAAACGTTAGCAGCTTTGAGCAGCTTTCGCGAGAACTGTAGTCGCACGACTCCACCGTCCTCAAGAAATATGAGGCAGCGACGACCGCGCATCGACATATTCGGCAGAGTTTCCGGCGCCCCTGCCGACCGCAACCTGATCGACCTTTATGCCGACGCCGGCCTGGAGTTCATCAGCGACAAAACGTCCCGATGACAAGCTTGGGATCGCGTTTGGTTATGCGCATATCTCGAAACGCGCCCAGCAGCTCGACAGCGATTACCGAACTTTCGTGGCATCCACTGACTACAACGCGCGTTCGTAATCCGGAAACTACGCGGGGCATGTCCTGGCCGCTAAGATCGCCCCGTGTTTTTCCTGTGGAATGGGTCCATGTCGGGCGGAGGGGCCCATTCTATGTCGCCGAAGGCTTTTCTCGCAGCCGGACTCGTTTTCCGGTAAGCCTGAACGAGATCACTTTTTCTGGCGCTAGTTTTCTTGCTGGTCTACTTCAAGGCCATGAACTCGCTGCTCGACCTGTCACGCTTGGTCCAGGTCGTCGCGCCGCCCATCCTGGTCTTGGTCTGCGACCGCTTCTTCACCGCGCCTTTGCGCGTTGTCGCCGACCGGTTTGTCGGCAGCCACGGAGTCATCCTCCTATGTTGGTGTGGTGATTGATCACTGGAATGATGGTAACTTGCCGGCTGGCCTCGTCCTCAATTGCGATGCGGCGCGGGTCGTGCACGCGGGGGGCAGACGCAATCTCGCTGGCGGTGGTCCTGGCTTTGGCCAGGGCATCTTCATCGTCACGGCAGTCCAATCCCGATGGATCCTTCAATGCCGTCCCGTCCGGCCGCCAACCCAGCACGCTTCAGCTTGACGAGCTGCTGAAACCTCTGCTGGCGGCGTGGAATGAGCAGCGCTCCACGCTGCGTAGTCCGAAATAACCGACCCCCAAACGGATCCGCTGTCTTAAGCATGACGAACGCCCGGGCCTTCGTTTTCTATTGCGCGCAATGAAGGCTCACTAGCTCACGTTAGCAACGGGTCACAAGCCGCCGACCTGGCCCCTGGCTGCAAACTTCCGGTCTGCCCTTGTGAGCCGACATGCAGCGACACCGCGTAAGGAAGCGATGGGCCATGTGTGGACGGCTCCGGGTTGGCAAGGAGAATCTTCACTTGCGGCGTTGGTCGGAGCAGCCATGTGTTCGGCCTTCTTGTGCGGTACTCATGA
>NZ_JADPJF010000013.1:0-1827 GCF_023073295.1 Bradyrhizobium sp. 23
CGGCGGGCTTGAACACCGGGATGCGATAGTTCGAGCGCAGCGAGGTAACACGCTCGCGCGTCCAGCGATTGCCGTTACCGGTCTCGAGGCCGTTGCGGTTGAGGAGGCCGGCGATCAGATCGTCGCTGGCGATCAGCACCAGTCGGCGCACAGCCTCGATGATGTTGGCGGAGGTGCTGTTACGCTGCCCGCGCCGGCGCTTGGGCAGGCGTATCTCGCTGTGAACGCCGCCGACCCAGTGGACGATGAGGACGATCTCGGAGGCCGCATCGTCGATATCGGCCACGACCTCATGGATGAGGGTGCGCACAACGCGCTTCTTGAGGCGAGCATCCGTCGTCGGCGCATCCCAAACCGCTTTGAGGTTCGAGGCTAGAACGCCGAGCGAAGCTGGATCGGCAATGGGGGCGGGCGTCGCCGCCTCATGCATTGCGATCTTGCCCTCGACCTCCGCCGCGTGAGCGAGTGCCCTGTTCCAGCGCGCTTCAAGCTCGCCCGCCACCAGCCGGTTCGCGGGGTCAGCGGCATCGTACTGCCGGAAGGCCCGGTCGGCGGCATAGCGCGCCGCTTCGAGGTCGCGACTGAGAGCATCGCGCACCTGATCCCGCCGTTCCCTGGCTTCCTTGGCGGCCGCGGTTGCAGCGGCGATAGCGCCCGGACCGACGACGCCAAGCAGCGCTTCCTCGACTGCATCATCGACGCGCAGTCCGCCGAAGCCGATGCAGTGAGGGCCACCATTGTCCATCCAGGCGCGGCTGCAGCTGTAGCGCGGGATATGGTGCTTCATGCCGGAGTATCGGAGTGTGAGCTTGCGGCCGCAGCGCTTGCACCGGATCAGGCCGGCCAGCAGCCCGTCACCATGCTTGGGCGCGCCGTGATGCCGGCCGGTGGGAATGTTGCTGCTGACCATAGTGCGGATCGCCTCGAACCTCTCCCAGCTCACATACCCTTCGTGGGTGTTGGGCTTCAGCGCCAGCCATTCGTTCCGCGCCTTGCGGCGGATCTTCACGCTCACGCCTGCGGCGCTGTATCCCGCCGCCACAGCCGTCTTACCATAGGCATAGGCGCCGCCGTAGACCGGGTTCTCAATGATCCGGTGGATGGCGGAGTAGCTTGGTCGCCGCCAGGCCGTGTCGCCGCTGGTCTGCTTCACCGGCAGATCGAGATTGTACTCGTGGAGCCAGCAGAGCGCCTGTCGCGCGCTGCCCAGTTCCTCGACCTTGTCGAACACCAGCTTGATCGCCTCCTGGACACGCCCATCCGGATCTTTCTCATAATGATCGCCGGCCTTCACGAAGCCGACGGGCGCCGCCACAACCAACTCGCCCCGGCGCGCCTTCTCGTAGCGGGCCGAGAGCGAGCGCTGGCGCAACAGATCCAGCTCGTACTCGTTGAGGCTGCCCTTGAGCCCGAGCAGCAGGCGGTCGTTACCGTGCCTCGGTGCATAGATCGTCTCCTGATCGATCAGAACGGTATCGACCACGCGGCACATCTCGATGAGTTGCTGCCAATCCCGGCTGTTGCGGGCGAAGCGCGAGACTTCGCGGGCGCAAACCGCACCAACCTTACCGAGGCAAACCTCTGCTACCATTCGCTCGAAACCGGCGCGTTGCACGCCGCCGGCGGCTGAACGACCGAGATTATCTATCACTACGATCTCCTGACCACCCGAGTGCCGTCAGCCGGTCCCGCATGGCGTATTGCAATGCGCTGCTCTCGCGATTGTGCAACACCTGATGTGCTGAGGATTGGCGCACGTAAAGAATCGCCTTACGCTCCAGATGATGAGGCCTGACCTTGTCAGAGATCATGATCGACCCCCTTCGC
>NZ_JADPJF010000013.1:1943-2283 GCF_023073295.1 Bradyrhizobium sp. 23
ACTCATAAGGGCCGCCTGCGCTTCCGCCGGCAGCTCCGACCATGCCGGCGCGCCGATGGCGCCGTTCGACAGGCCGCTCCCGAACAGATCCATCTGCTGCTGCGGCCGCGGTCGTTGATTGTGTCGGTATCCGCTCCCTGGCATTGCCGTCTGGCTTGACATGAGTCGCTCCCCGATTCTGGCCGTGAGAGCCTCTGGATGCGCCAGAAAGCGGGGCAGCTGATGGCGTTCGATCCTTCAACGCTACATCGAGAAGGTAAGCGCTGTTCAGCGGCCACCTACCGGATGACGGTGTGATCTGCGAGTCTGCGGTTCGGTTTGGACCGTTAGGCTTAGAATG
>NZ_JADPJF010000143.1:0-2326 GCF_023073295.1 Bradyrhizobium sp. 23
TTGGTGCCCAGGGCAGGAGGCAGGGCTCGGTGGGGAATCCTCGTGGCCTGTTATGAGCCGGCATTGCCGACGCTCGCCCTCTAGACCGAGGCAGCCCCAAGACGAAACCACGGTCATGCGGTAGCCAACCCGCGCATGAGAGCTTGATCAACCGTCGTCTTTGGCCCGGCCTCCTACCGTGGACACCTTCGACGTCCAGTGCCCGGGCGCTGAGCCGGGAGCGGATCCGCTTGATCGAGTCCCTTGACTGCGAACATGAGAGCAGGCCGTTGAAGAAGTCGGTAGCGAAGCGTTTCGTATCGTGATTCCCTAGGACCAGGATTTAACTGGGGGACAGCGACAAAGACGAGGACGGTCCGGAGCGCAATGCCCAGCGCAGCTTCCACAAGAGAAGCGAAGCCAACGAGACCCATGCGAGTACGACCGATCCCGAGGCGCGGCTCTTCAAAGGGTGATGGCCAGCCAAGCTGAGCTATATGGGCCATGCTCTGATGGAGGCCCGAAATGGTTTAGCGGTTTTGGGGTGAGCCAACTGACGGGCTCCGCCGAACGGGAGATTGCGCTTGCCATGATCGCCAGGCGCAGGTGCGCGAAGCGGATCACTCTGGGAGCGGACAAGGCCTGCGACGTCAAGCAGTTCGTGCACCACCTGAGAGACAGATCGGTTACCCCGCATATCGCGATTGATAGACATCTGAGTAAGACTGGAAAAGCGGCGCAAGACAGCCATCGACGCGCGTACCAGGGGTCACAGCGGCTAGACGTCAGCCAAAGGCTGTCGCAAACGCATCGGAGAATCTTCGGCTGGATCAAGAGTTCCGCTGGCTTGGCCAAGGTCAAGCTGCGGGGCCGCGCCCGCGTTGTCTTCGTCTGGCGCTTGTAGCCTACCATCTGATCCGGTTTCCCAAGCTTCTGGCGATCCCGAAGGCAATCTCGTCGCCAACGCGCCGCACGTGCCGGTGCACCTGGGTTTGAGCGAGAGCGTTCGCGCCGTGCTGCGCAAGCATCGCACAGCCTGAGGCCGGGCGACGTCCTGATGATGAATAATCCCTACCATGGCGGCACGCACCTGCCGGACGTAACAGTCATCACGCCGGTATTCGATTCAGGAGGCAAGGACATCCTTTCCGCCGTTGCCTCGCGTGGCCACCATGCGGATATTGGAGGGAGCGCGCCAGGTTCCGCTCCGCCCGATAGCAAGCATATCGACGACGAAGGCGTGCTGATCGAGGACTTCTACCTCGTTCGCGATGGCCGTGTTCGTAAGGAGGAAACCCGGGAGCTGCTCTCCAGCGGCCGTTATCCCTATCGCAATGTTGACCAGAACATGGCCGATCTCGCCGCCCAGGTGGCGGCCAATGCCACTGGGGTGCGCGAATTGCACAACATAGTCTCAAAGTTCAGCCGCGACGTCGTGCATGGCTACATGAAGCACGTGCAGGACAAAGCTGAGGAATGCGTCCGAAGGGCGCTTGACGACTCACAAGCAGCGAGTTCGCCTACGAGCTCGACAGCGGTGCGTTCATTCGTGTCGCCATCCGAATCGATCGCGAGAAACGCTCCGCTACCATCGATTTTACTGGGACATCGGCCCAGGACGAGGGCAACTACAACGCGCCACTGGCCATCTGCAAGGCAGCTGTCCTCTACGTATTCCGAACCCTCGTGGGGATCCGATATCCCGATGAACGAGGGATGCCTGAAGCCGATGAGCGTGCATGCGCCGGAAGGTACGCTGATCAATCCGCGTTATCCAGCAGCGGTTATCGCCGACAACACGGAGGTCAGCCAAGCGATCACGGAGGCCCTCTATGGTGCGCTTGGCGTGCTCGCCGGCTCCCAGGTACGATGAACAATTTCGTTTATGGCAACGAGGTCCACCAGAACTACGAAACGATCTGTGGCGGCACCGGCGCGGGCAAAGGCTTCGACGGCGCGAGCGCGGTCCACTCGCACATGACTAATACCCGCATGACCGATCCCGAGGGTGAAAACCTGGTTCAGCGTGCCTCCGGTAAAACGGAAATCCTTGCCGGAAATGATGCCTGCGAAGTTCGGACGGGCGATATTTGCGTTATCATGACACCCGGCGCGGACGGCTACGGCTCCCCTTGAGAGATCAAATGCCGCTGGTAGAAACCCCGCCGGTGACGCCGCCCGTTTATGGGCCATCTAAAACTAAGGGACCTTTTCTGGCCCGTGATCTGTGACGCTCCAGGAAGCGAAGGACCGTGCATTAGATTAGGGTCTGTACCTAATTAGCGAGTTCTGATTCCCTGGTGCCAAGTTGATTCGGCACGGGGGACTTCGATGCGCAAAGGACTGT
>NZ_JADPJF010000109.1:0-6710 GCF_023073295.1 Bradyrhizobium sp. 23
ACTCTTGTGCCTCTTCCTGATCCAGCTATCGCATACGCTTGCCTGTCCGCTCCCGCTCAATTCGGCTTCTTAACGGACGACTAACGCGTTCCGCTATCGCAATGAGATTGTCGCAGGCTGTACCTGCAACGGCAAGGATCCGGTCGGGCTCGCTCAGGTCAAGGTCGACGACGATCCCACCTTGCGCAAGGGCGACATCGTCGCGGGCGCGGACGGCCTGGTGGTCGCCAGCCGCAATGCCAACGACCGCCGCGGCGTCGCGATGAATTTCTCGCCGCTGCCCGACTCGGTTCGCGCAAGATTCCGCCAGGTGCCGGTGGTGGCGAAGGAATAGGCCTCAACGTCGTCCTGGCATTCGCCAGGACGACACCAAGAGTGTGGGCTATGCCGCCCGGATCTTGCCGAGGAAGTCGCTGACGTCATGGCCGAGCTGGCGGCTCTGGCTCTCCAGCATCTCGGAGGCGTGTTTCACGTTGTCGGCGGCAGCGGCAGCAGCGTCTGCATCGGATTTGACGCCGGTGATGTTGTCCGAGACGTTCTTGGTGCCCTGCGCCGCAAACTGGGTGCTGCGGGTGATCTCTTGGGTGGCCGCTCCCTGCTCCTGCACGGCGGCGGCGATTGCGGTCGCGACCTCGTTCACTTCGCCGATGATGCCGCCGATGGTCTGGATGGCGCTGATGGCGTCGGCCGCGACCTTCTGGATGTCGGCGATCTGCTCGGAGATCTCCTCGGTCGCCTTCGCCGTCTGGCTCGCCAGCGACTTCACCTCGGAGGCGACCACGGCAAAGCCGCGACCGGCCTCCCCGGCGCGGGCCGCCTCGATCGTGGCGTTAAGCGCGAGCAAATTGGTCTGCTGCGCAATGGTGTTGATCAGGCCGACGACCTCGCCGATGCGGCCGGCCGACTTTTGAAGTCCCTGCACGTGCCGTCGGTCTCGCGCGCCTGGGTCACGGCGCGGCTGGCGATGCCCGCGGCATGCGCGGCCTGCTGACTGATGTCGTTGATCGAGGCGCTCAGCTCTTCGGCGGCGGCGGCGACGCTGTCGACGCTCATGGAGGCGTCATTGGAGGCCTTGCCGGCGATCTGCACGCGGTCGTTGGTCTGCCGCGACACCGCGGAGAGATCGCCCGAGGTCTTGCGCATCTCGCCAGAGGCTTCGCTCAATTCGCCGAGCGTTTTGCGCACCGCGCCCTCGAACTCGCCGACATAGGTCTCGACCGCGCGCTGGCGCGCGGAGGCGCCCGCATTGCGTTCGCGCTCCTGCGCCTCGATCGTGAGCTTGTCGTTGGCCTGCTGCTTGAAGGTCTCCAGCGCGCCGGCAAGCGCGCCGATCTCGTCGTTGCGGTCGAGATAGCCGCTATCGACGGCAAGGTCGCCGCCGGCGACCTTCAGCATGGCGTCCCGGATGGTGTTGAGCGGAGTGATGACGCGGCGGCTGACCAGCATGATCGCGCCGACGGCAAGCCCCACGGCGAGCGCCAGCAGCGTAAGCTGCACGATCAGTGCGCGCTGTGCGGCGCCGCGCTGCTCCTGCGTGTGGATCTTGGCAGCATCGAGCGCACCTTCTGCCACTGTGACGGCGCTCGCCATACGGGCGACCGTGAGCGGGCTCCATTGGTTCGCCGTCATCTCGGGCTTCTCACCCTTGACCAGCGCGTCCGTGAGACGGTCGCGCAAGGCCAGATATTGCGGCTCGAAATACGAGGTCTTGGCGGAGGCCATCGCGGAGGCGAGCCCCGACGGCAACTGCATGCCGGACGTCGACAGCTCCAGCGCCTTCCACATCGCGCTCGTGCCGCCGACATGTTGGGTATAGGCGTAGCGGCCCTCCGTCGTGATCTTGCCGGCGGCCAGCCCGGTCGAGACGATCAGCGATGCTTCGCCTGCGGTGTTGCGGAGCAGCCAGGCGTTCTGCTTGATCGACAGCAGCTGGTCGATCGCGGCGTCCAGGTGATTGACCGTGGCGGCCAACGTGTTCGAGAGCTTGTCGAGCGTGTCGAGCAGGCCCTGCGTTGTCTCCATATATTCCTTGGGCAGACCGGCGCGGCGTTGGTCCTTCGGCTTGGCTACATCCTCCCAGAACTGCTTCTGCTCCTCGATCAGCAGCTTGTAGAGGCGCGCAAGCTCCGGTACCAGCGTGCCTGATTGCGGAAAGTCCATGGCCGGCAGCAGCTCGATCGCGCGCGCCATGGCGGGCATTTGGGCATCGCGCAGCGCGCGCAGATATTTCTCGATCTCGCCGTCCATCGGCTCGGTCGCATTCAGGAGGCGGACCGTGGTCGAGCGGTCGGTGCGCAGATTGTGCATCGCCTTGAACAGATCGGCGGACGTGTCGGCGATCTGCGAGATGCGGTTGGCGGTCTTCAGGCGATCCCAGGACTCGTAGGCGGTGAGCGAGAGCGCGATCACCACGCAGATCGACGTGATCGCGATCACCGCCTTCAGCAGCGCGGATACGGTCAGACGATTCAGCATCGAAGTCCCCCAATTCCCAATACAAAGTTCGTAAAGGCGCCCCGGCAACAGCAGAAAAAGGGGCCCGTCAGACAAGGCAATCGCATGCCGTTTGCGGCTCAGGGCCCAAACGGTTTCCGCATCTGAAAGGAAAAGGGTAAAGTTTTCAGCAGGCCGGCTGATCGTAGAAGTACGTATTTACTAGAAGTTGCAAAGGGTTGCGTCGATGGAACCAAGCCACGAGCTGCGCGTTAGGAGACTGTCAGCAATTTTGCCTAAAGGGGGGTCCTAGCGATGCTGGTCGGCGTACTCGTCACCTTTCTCGTCGTCATTCTCGTACTTTACCTCATCAACATGCTGCCGATGGACGGCCGCGCCAAGCAGATCGCGCGCGTCGTCGTCATCATCATCGGCATCGTCTCGCTGCTGAAATATCTGGCAGTGTTTTAGCCGGGCGCTTAGCTAGCGCAACGAAAAAGCCCCGGCGCGAGCCGGGGCTTTTGGTGTTCTAGTCGGGTCGGCAGGCCGCCTTGTCAGCCAGGGCGTTGTCAGCCAAGGGCTTTGGCCTCGCGGCGGCGGGCGGTGAGGATGTATTCGGTGTAGCCGTTCGGCTGCTCGCGTCCCTTGAAGATGAGGTCGCTGGCCGCCTTGAAGGCTGTGCCGTCGAAGGCGGGCGCCATCGGCTTGTAGATGGGATCGCCCGCATTCTGCTTGTCGACGACCACCGCCATGCGCTTGAGCGATTCCATCACCTGCGCCTCGGTGATCACGCCCTGGTGCAGCCAGTTGGCGAGGTGCTGGCTGGAGATGCGCAAGGTGGCACGGTCTTCCATCAGGCCGACGTCGTGGATGTCAGGCACCTTCGAGCAGCCGACGCCCTGGTCGATCCAGCGCACGACATAGCCCAGAATGCCCTGGCAGTTGTTGTCGATCTCCTGCTTGACGTCGTCGGGCGCCCAGTTCGACTTCGACACGGGGATGGTGAGGATGTCTTCGAGCTTTGCCCGTGGGCCGCCCTTGGCGAGCTCCTGCTGGCGCGCGGTGACGTTGACCTGGTGGTAGTGCAGCGCGTGCAGCGTCGCGGCGGTCGGCGAGGGCACCCAGGCGGTGATAGCACCGGCCTGCGGATGGGCGAGCTTCTGCGCCAGCATGTCCGCCATCTTGTCCGGCGCGGCCCACATGCCCTTGCCGATCTGGGCATGGCCGGGCAGGCCACAGGTCAGGCCCATATCGACGTTCCAGTCCTCATAGGACTTGATCCAGGGCTGCGCCTTCATCTCGTTCTTGCGGATCATCGGACCCGCCTCCATCGAGGTGTGGATCTCGTCGCCGGTGCGGTCGAGGAAGCCGGTGTTGATGAACATGATGCGCTTGGAGGCGCGCTGGATGCAGGCCTTGAGGTTGACGGTGGTGCGCCGCTCCTCGTCCATGATGCCGACCTTGAGCGTGTTCTCGGGCAGCGACAGCATCTTCTCGACGCGGTCGAAGATCTCGCAGGTCAGCGACACCTCGTCGGGGCCGTGCATCTTCGGCTTGACGATATAGGCCGAGCCGGTGCGGCTGTTCTTGACCTTGGAGTTGCCTTTCAGATCATGGACAGCAAGAAGCCCGGAGACGGCGGCGTCGAGCAAGCCTTCCGGAATCTCCTCGCCCTTGTCGTCCAGCACCGCGTCGGTGAACATGTGGTGACCGCAATTGCGCATCAGCAGCAGGCTGCGGCCGTGCAATTTCACTTCGCCTTTGCCGTCAGGCATCTTGTAGCTGCGGTCGGCATTGAGCGAGCGCGTCAGCGTCTTGCCGCCCTTCTCGAAATCGGCCGACAGCGTGCCGTTCATCAGGCCGAGCGTGTTGCGATAGACCAGCACCTTGTCCTCGGCATCGACGGCAGCGACCGAGTCTTCCATGTCGAGAATCGTGGAGACGGCGGACTCCATGACCATGTCCGCGACGCCGCCCGGATCGTCCTTGCCGATCGCGCTGGTGCGGTCGATTTTTACCTCGACGTGCAGGCCGTTGTTGACGAGCAGTACCGCGCTCGGTGCGGCTGCGTCGCCCTGGAAGCCTGCGAATTGCGCGGCGTTCTTCAGGGCGGTGGCGTTGCCGCTCTTCAGCTTCACCGCGAGCTGGCCCGCGACCACGCTATAGGCGGTGACGTCGGTGTGACTGCCGGTCGCCAGCGGCACGGCGGCATCGAGGAACGCTTTTGCCTTGGCGATCACCTTGTCGCCGCGCGCCTTGTTGTAGCCCTTGCCGCTCTCGGATGGATCGTGCGGGATCGCGTCGGTGCCGTAGAAGGCGTCATAGAGCGAGCCCCAGCGCGCATTCGCCGCGTTCAGCGCATAGCGTGCGTTGGTCAGCGGCACGACGAGCTGCGGGCCGCAGATCTTGCCGATCTCCTCGTCCACATTGGCGGTCTCGACCTTCTGCGTCGCCGGCTCCGGGAGGAGATAGCCGATCTCCTTCAGGAAGGCGGTATAGGCGTTGAGGTCGAACGCCTTGCCCTTGTTGGCCCGGTGCCAGTCGTCGATCTTGGCCTGCAACGTGTCGCGCACCGCCAGCAGCGCGCGGTTCTTCGGCCCCAGCTCCTTGATGATGGCGGCGAGCCCGGCCCAGAACGCATCCGGCGCGATCCCCGTCTTCGGGGCCGCTTCCTTGGCGATGAAATCGAACAGGACGGGAGCGATCTTCAGTCCGTGGGCGTCGACGCGTTTCATGATGGGCTTTCTTGTTGGAAATGGCTGTTTTTGGCTGCTTTTGACCCGACAGCAGCAAAATGCGCTCCAAGGAGCGGCTTTCGGGGTCTTATTAGCCCCAAAATCGGGGCCGTGAGAAGGCCCCCAAAAGTTGTCAAAATGTCAAGGCGAGGTGGGCGGCCCACGCACGGTGTCATTCCCCGCGAAGGCGGGGAAATCCAGTACGCCGCGGCCTCTCGCCTGAATCACTGCTGTCGGTGGAATGCTGGGTCGCCCGGTCAAGCCGGGCGACGACAGCGGAGCAGCAGCCCGGCTTCAAATATTCGCGGCGAGGTCCACGAGTTCGTCGAACAGCACGCCGGTCGTCTTGAGCATCTGTTCGATCTCGTCCGCCGCCTCGGCGACCGTCCGCGTCGAGGTGTCGATCACGAGCTCGGCGGCCTCGGGCCGCTCGTAGTCGGTGCCGATACCGGTGAACGACGCGAGCGTGCCGGCGCGGGCCTTCTTGTAGTGGCCCTTGGGGTCGCGCTCCTCGCAAATTTCCGCCGGCGTCGCGACGTAGATCTCGCGGAACGACGTGTCGGCGATGCGGCGCGCGGTGGCGCGGTCCTCGCGGGCGGGCGAGACGGCGGCGACAATGGCGATGTGGCCGTTACGGGCGAGATGCGTCGCGACTTCGGCGAGGCGGCGGATGTTCTCGCTGCGATCGGCGGCCGAGAAGCCGAGATCGCTGTTGAGCCCGGCACGCAGCGTGTCGCCGTCGAGCAGGATCGGTGAGCCGCCATTGCTGAACAACCGCCGCTCCAGCGCCTTGGCTAGAGTCGACTTGCCGGAGGCGGGGAGGCCGGTGAGCCAGACCACGGCGCCGTTGTGACGATAGCGCGCGGAGCGTTCGTCGGGCCGCAGCGCGGATTCCACCGGCACGATGTCGACGGGCAAGGCGCGCTGGCCGGCATCGACCGACAGCACGAGACCGCCGCCGGCGATGCGCCCGGACACCTCGATCACGAGACGGCCGGTGCGCGGATTTTCCGTGTAGGGATCGGTGGCAATCGGATTCGAAAGGGATATGTCGATCTCGCCGACATGGTTGCGGCCGATTGCCTTGTTCTCGACGCTCGACAGCTCACCGGGATCGACCGCCTTCTCGATGGCGACGACGGTGGCACGGCTTTCCTTCGGTCCGCAGCGAACCAGGAGCTGGTCGCCCTTGGCCAGCGGCTTGTCGTGCAGCCAGAAGATCCGCGCGCGCAGCCGTCGTGTCTCGCGCGGCGCGCTGTTGGCATGCGCGATGATGTCGCCGCGCTCGAGGAACAGCTCGCGGTCGAGCGTGATGCCGACCGAGCGGCCCGCACCCTGGCGGCCTGCGACCGGCGTCACCGGCCAGCTCTCGACCGTCTTGATTCTGGCGATCTTGCCGGCGGGCATGATCACGATTTCGTCGCCGGCAACCAGGCTGCCGGATTCGATCCGGCCCGCCACGATGCGGCGATCGTCGAATTTGTAGATCGCCTGCACCGGCAGCCGCAGCGCCAGCGCTTCCAGCGGCCGGGCCGGCTCGAG
>NZ_JADPJF010000109.1:6806-8831 GCF_023073295.1 Bradyrhizobium sp. 23
ACCCTTGTACCAGCCGATGCGGTCGGTGCGCTCAGCGACGCCGTCGCCCTCGCGGGCGGAAATCGGGATCACGGCCGTGGGCTTCACACCGAGGCCTTGCAGATGCGCCGAGATCTCGTCGCTGATCTCCTTGAAGCGCGCTGCGGAGAAGTCGACGCGGTCCATCTTGTTGACGACGACCGCGACCTGCTTCACGCCGAGCAGATGCAGGAGATAGCCGTGCCGCCTCGTCTGGTCGCGCACGCCTTCGAGCGCGTCGATGATCAGCACCGCGCCGTCCGCCTGCGAGGCGCCGGTGATCATGTTGCGCAGGAATTCGGCGTGGCCGGGCGCGTCGATCAGTACGATGTCGCGCGAATTGGTGCGGAAGCGGATCTGCGTGGTGTCGATGGTGATGCCCTGGTCGCGCTCGGTCTGGAGCGCGTCGAGCAGAAACGACCATTCGAACGGCATGCCGCGCCGCGCGCTGACGGCCTTGAGCATGTCGAGCTTGCCGTCGGGCAGGCTGCCGGTCTCGTGCAGCAGGCGGCCGACCAGCGTCGACTTGCCGTGGTCGACATGGCCGACGATGACGATGCGGACCTGCGGACGCGTGGTGCCGTTCGGGGTGGCGGGCGATGCGGGGGTGACGATCATGTTCATACGACGCTCGCGTCCTTGATCAGAGATAGCCGGCGACGCGCAGGCGCTCGAAAGCGTCCTCGGTCTCGTGGTCGAGCGCGCGGCCGGAACGTTCCGGCACCTTGGTCTGCTCGAGTTCGATCAGGATCTCGTCGATAGTCGACGCGTTTGAGGCGACCGGATTGGTGATGTCCTGATCGCCCAGCGAGCGATAGCGTTTGCCGTTTTGCGACAGATACAGCGGGATGATCGGGATGTTCTCGCGCTTGGTGTAGGCCCAGATATCGGACTCGGTCCAATGCAGGATCGGATGGATGCGCAAATGCGCGCCCTGCGGCGGCGACGCATTGAAATGATCCCAGAACTCCGGCGGCTGGTCGCGCACGTCCCAATTACCCTCCAAGCCGCGCGGCGAGAACACGCGCTCCTTGGCGCGCGTCGCCTCCTCATCGCGGCGAATGCCGGCGATCAGACCGTCGAAACCGTATTTGGCGAGCGCCATCTTGAGGCCCTCGGTCTTGCGCGCGGCGGAACGGGCGGCGGGCGGCAGCGTTGGGTCGACGGCATCAATCGGCGGGCAGGGCTCGACGCGCAGATCGAGATCCCATTCCTTGCCGTAGTGATCGCGGAAGCGATACATCTCCGGAAACTTCTTGCCGGTGTCGACATGGAGGGCCGGGAACGGCAGACGGCCGAAGAATGCCTTGCGCGCCAGCCAGATCATGACATTGGAGTCCTTGCCGAGCGACCACAGCAGGGCGATCTTCTTGAGGCGGCCGAAGGCTTCGCGGAAGATGTAGATGCTCTGGGCCTCGAGCTGGTCGAGATGGTCCATGCTCGGGGCAAGGTCAGAAGAAAATTCTTGCGCGGGCACGCGCTCGGCGAGAGCGGGGCTGCTCAGCCCGCCAGCAGTGGAATTGTCCTTGAGAAGATGCATCTCTGCCACTTTGCGTTTGGAGGCGAAAATTCTATAGTTGCGGTGCAAGAGAGAAGAAAAAATTTTCTCTTTGCGCGCCTGAAACGACACATATATAGAAAATAATTCCAGTCAACCCCGCATGTGGGGTAAGCGAGTATCGTATGCGGTTCTTGCCCGTGTTCCTCGATCTCAAGGCCGGTCCGGTGGTCCTCATCGGTGCGGGTGAGCTTTTGCGCGCCAAGCTGCGCGTGCTGACCGCTGCCGGTGCGCGCATTCGCGTGCATGCGATCGATGGCAATCACGACCTGGGTCTGAGCTCCGAGGACGCGGCGCGTATCGACATCTCGGCCACCGATCCGCTGACCGCCGATCTCTCGGGAATCATCGCGGTGGTTTGCGCCGGCGCCGGCGATGTCGGCGTGGCGATGTCGGTCCGCGCCAAGGCGCTCGGCCTGCCGGTCAATGTCATGGACGATCTCGAGCAT
>NZ_JADPJF010000109.1:8914-29032 GCF_023073295.1 Bradyrhizobium sp. 23
TTCATCTTTCCGGCGATCGTCGATCGCGGCGATGTCGTGGTCGCCGTCGGCACTGGCGGCACGTCGCCGGTGGTGGCGCGGCGCGTGCGCGAGAAGATCGAGGCGCTGCTGCCGGCGCGCATCGGCGAGCTCGCCGAGTTCATCGGCGGCTTCCGCAAATCCATCAACGAACGTATTGCCGAGTTTCCGCTGCGCCGCCGCTTCTGGGAGCGCGTCATCGACGGCCCGATCGGTGCCGCCGTATTGGCCGGCCGCAAAGGCGAGGCGGACGCAGCGCTCAAGGCGATTTCAGATCCATCCGCGTTCGCGCGGGCCGACAAGCCGGAAGGATCCGTCGCGCTGGTCGGCGCCGGGCCTGGCGATCCGGATTTGCTCACCATCAAGGCGTTGCGCGCGCTCCAGGATGCCGACATCGTCTTCCATGACGAGCTGGTCTCGCCTGAAATTCTCGACCGCATCCGCCGTGACACCACGCGCGTGCCGGTCGGCCGCCGCGTCGGCAAGCCCGGCATCGGGCAGGACGCCATCAACAAGCGCATGATCGAGGCCGCGCAATCCGGCCAGCGTGTGGTGCGGCTGAAGGGCGGCGATCCCTTCGTGTTCGGCCGCGGCGGCGAAGAAGTCGAAGCACTTCGTGCCGCCGGCCTTGCCTATTCGATCGTTCCCGGCATCACCGCAGGTCTCGGCGGCGCCGCCGATTTCGAGGTGCCGCTCACCTATCGTCACGAAGCAACGCGCATCACCTTCCTCACCGCGCACAAGGCGCGCGACGCAGAAGTCGTGGACTGGTCGACGCTGACCGACGCCAGGATGACCGTCGTGGTCTACATGGGCATGACGGCTGCGCCGGCCATACGCGCCGGCCTCTTGGCCGCCGGCCGTTCGCCGGAGACGCCGGTCGGCGTATTCGCCCGCGTCACGCGTCCCGATGCGCAAGGCGAGATCGGCACGCTGCGCGATCTGCCCGAACTGGTCCGCCGGACCAACGGCGGTCCCGCCATTCTCATCATCGGCGATGTGGTCCGGCATGCCGGCTCGCTTCGCCGCCAAACCCCAAAGCAAATCATCTCTGACCTATTGGATGCAGCCGAATGACCTCCCCGCTTGAACAGAAGAAGATCAAGATCGCCGGCCCCTCGGTCGTGACCGCCAACCGCACCTGGGACGGCATCGTGGTTTACCGCACCGCCGCCAAGAGCTGGTCCGCGGACCTGTCGGAAGCCGCGATCGTGCGCAACTCCGACGAGGCGAAGGCGTTGCTTGCGGAATCCGTTGCCGATGACGTCGGCGCGATCGGCCCCTATATCGCGCCGGTACAGGTCGGTGCAGACGGCAAGGTCGAACCCGGAAATCTGCGCGAACAGATCCGCCGCACCGGCGTGACCATCGGACAGCCGGTTCAGGTTTAAGGCGCTTTCTTATGTATGCTTACGATGAAATCGACCGCACGCTCGTCAACGAGCGCGTCTCGGAATTCCGCGACCAGGTGAAGCGCCGCCTCTCCGGCGAGCTCACCGAGGACGAGTTCAAGATCCTGCGGCTGCAGAACGGCGTCTATCTGCAACTGCACGCCTATATGTTCCGCGTCGCGATCCCCTACGGGACGCTGGCGTCGAACCAGCTGCGGGCGCTCGCCCACGTCGCGCGCAAATACGACCGTGGCTACGGCCATTTCACGACGCGGCAGAACATCCAGTTCAACTGGATCAAGCTCGCCGAATTGCCGGATGCGCTGGCCGATCTCGCCGAGGTCGGCATCCATGCGATGCAGACCTCCGGCAACAACATGCGCAACGTCACCTCGGATCAGTGGGCCGGCGTCGCGCCCGGCGAGATCGAGGATCCCCGCATCTGGTCGGAGCTGATCCGCCAGCACACCACGTTGCATCCGGAATTCTCGTTCCTGCCGCGCAAGTTCAAGATCGCGATCACCGCGTCGGACCACGACCGGGCCGCGATCAAGATCCACGACATCGGGCTGAAGCTGATCAAGAACGAGAAGGGCGAGACCGGCTTTGAGGTGCTGGTCGGTGGCGGGCTCGGACGCACGCCGTTCATCGGCAAGACCATCAAGCATTTCGTCCACGGCCGCGACATTCTCAGCTACATCGAGGCGATTCTGCGCGTCTACAACCAGTACGGCCGCCGCGACAACATCTACAAGGCGCGCATCAAGATCCTGGTGCACGAGCTCGGCATCGAGAAGTTCTCGCGCGAGGTCGAGGAGGAGTGGCAGCACATCCGCAACTCCTCGCTCCAGATCGACGACGAGGTGGTCGAGGACATCCGCTCGCGCTTCACCTATCCTGCCTACGAGAAGCTGCCGCACATGCCGGACGAGCTGCGCCAGGCCGCGGCCGATCCCGATTTCGAGGCATGGCGCAAGAACTCGGTGGCCCCGCACAAGGCCCAGGGCTATTCCATCGTCACGATCTCGCTGAAGCCGATCGGCGCGCCTCCGGGCGATGCCACCGCCGAGCAGATGGATGCGCTCGCCGATCTCGCCGACGAATACTCCTTCGGTGAGATCCGCGTCGGCCACGAGCAGAACCTCGCTCTGCTGCATGTCGCCAAGCGTGACTTGCCGGCGCTGTGGAAGGCGCTCGACAAGCTCGGGCTGGCGACGCCGAACGTCAATCTGATCACTGACATCATCGCCTGCCCGGGTCTCGACTATTGCTCGCTGGCCAATGCGCGCTCGATCCCGATCGCGCAGGAACTGACGCGGCGCTTCGCCAATCATGAGCTGGCCAATCTGATCGGCCGGTTGCACATCAACATCTCCGGCTGCATCAACGCCTGCGGCCATCACCATGTCGGTCATATCGGCATTCTCGGCGTCGAGAAGAACGGCGAGGAGGTCTACCAGATCACCATCGGCGGGCGCGCCGACGAGAGTGCCGCACTCGGCAATCTGATCGGCCCCGGCGTCAAGTTCGACGAGGTCGCCGACGTCGTCGAGGACATCGTGGAAGCCTATCTGGCGCTGCGCGAGCGGCCCGAAGAGCTGTTCATGGACACGGTAAAACGCCTCGGCGTCGAACCCTTCAAGGAGCGCGTTTATGCCACTCGTTAACGGCGGAAAGATCGCCGACGACAGCTTCGTCAAGCTCGCCGTCGACACGCCGCTGCCCGAGGGCGGCGACATTCTGGTGCCGGCCGAGCGTTTCGTTGGCGAGGCGGATGCGTTGCTCAAGCGGACCGGCAAGGTCGGTGTGATCTGGCCGAACAATCGCGACATCGCCGAGCTGGTGCCCTATCTCGGCAAGATTGCCGTCGTCGCGCTGGTGTTCCCAACCTTCCGCGACGGACGCGCCTACAGCCAGGCGCGGCTGCTGCGCGAGCGTTACAATTACCGCGGCGAGTTGCGTGCGACGGGCCAGATCCTGCGGGACCAGTTCGTGTTCATGCTGCGCGCTGGCTTCGATTCCTTCGACGTCAAGAAGCAGGCCGACGCGGAAGCGTTCATGCAGACCGCGAAGCGCTATTCGGTCTTCTACCAGCCCACCGGCGATGGCCGCATCACGGCGCTGCACCGGCGCATGCAGCTGCGTCATTCCGAGGGTGTCGGCACGTGAATGCAATCGCGTCTCCAATTTCGGCAATCTCCGCCTCGGCGCTGCCCTCGGCGGAGGACCTCGATCGCGCCTTGCGCGATGCCTCGCCCGCCGAAATCATCGCCGCTGCGCTGAAGACGGTCGGGCGCGACAAGCTTGCGCTGGTGTCGTCCTTCGGTACGGAATCGGCGACGCTGCTCAAGGTGATGGCGGATGTCGATCCGGCGATCCCGGTGATCTTCCTCGACACCGGCTGGCTGTTCGAGGAGACGCTGGCCTATCGTGATACGCTGATCGCGACGCTGGGCCTGAAGGACGTCCGCTCGATCAAGCCTGCCGAGGAGACGCTGTCGCGCGGAGATCCCGACCGCGACCTCTGGTTTTCCGATCCCGACGCTTGCTGCCGTATCCGCAAGGTCGAGCCGCTGGCGCGGGCGCTGAAACCGTTCGATGCATGGCTCAACGGCCGCAAGCGCTTCCAGGGCAACTCGCGCGCCGACATCCCGGTGGTCGAGGACGACGGTACGCGGTTGAAGTTCAATCCCTTCGCCAATGTCTCGCGGGAGGAACTCGAGGCGATTTTCGCCCGCGCCAAATTGCCGCGTCATCCCCTGGTCGCGTCGGGATTTCTATCGGTTGGGTGTATGCCTTGCACGAGCAGAACGGCCGAAGGCGAGGATGAGCGTGCCGGTCGCTGGCGTGGCCGGGCCAAGACGGAATGCGGCATCCACACGATGAAGACTTCGTAGCAAAGTTACGCTGCCCGGCTACGAACAAGAAAATCCGGTTCCGTTGACTTAAGCGCGTTTCGCCCCGAGTTATGCCTGCCATCGATGACGCCGACGTCATTGATGTGAATGGAGATGGACATGATGCGTCGTATCGTTCCGCTCGCGGCAGGACTGCTCGTGACAGGCTTGTTGGCAAGCGCGGCTCTTGCCGCTGACATCACTCTGCTGAACGTCTCGTACGATCCGACGCGCGAGCTCTATGTCGAGTTCAACAAGGCGTTCGCGAGTGCCTATCAGAAGGAAACCGGCAAGAGCGTCGAGATCAAGCAGTCGCATGGGGGCAGCGGTTCGCAGGCGCGCGCCGTGATCGACGGATTGCAGGCCGACGTGGTGACGCTTGCGCTCGCCTACGACATCGACGCCATCGCGGGCAAAGGCCTCACGACGGCCGACTGGCAGAAACGGTTGCCGCAAAACTCGTCGCCCTATACCTCGACCATTGTGTTCCTGGTCCGCAAGGGCAATCCCAAGGCCATCAAGGACTGGGACGATCTGCTCGAGCTCGGCGTCGCCGTGATCACGCCGAACCCGAAGACGTCAGGCGGCGCGCGCTGGAATTATCTGGCCGCCTGGGGCTTTGCGCAGAAGAAATACGGCTCGGCGGACAAGGCCAAGGATTTCATCGGAAAGCTCTATCAGCAGGTGCCGGTGCTCGACACCGGTGCGCGCGGCGCGACCGTGACCTTCGTCGAGCGCGGCGTCGGCGACGTGCTGCTCGCCTGGGAAAACGAGGCGTACCTGGCGCTCAAGGAATTCGGTCCGGAGAAATTCGAGATCGTGGCGCCGCCGCTCTCGATCTTGGCGGAACCGCCGGTGACGATCGTCGATAAGGTTGCCGATAAAAAAGGCACCCGTAGTGTCGCCGATGCCTACCTGCAATATTGGTACACCAAGGAAGGTCAGGAAATCGCGGCGCGCAACTTCTATCGTCCGCGCGATCCCGAGATCGCCAAAAAACATGAAAACTCCTTCGCGAAGGTCGAGCTGTTCACGATCGACGAACTTTTCGGCGGCTGGACCAAGGCGCAGAGGGAACATTTTGCCGACGGCGGCGTCTTCGATCAGATCTACAAGAACTGATCGGGCGCTGTCGGCGGGGCTTAAACAGGGGGCCTGGTGAGCGCAATCGCAGCACGACGCCGGACATTGCCGGGCTTCGGTCTCACCATGGGGCTGACGCTATCCTGGCTGTCGATCATCATCCTGATTCCGCTCGCCGGCCTGTTCCTGAAATCGGTCGAGCTGAGTCCCGAGCAGTTTTGGAACATCCTCTCCAGCCGCCGCACCCTGAATGCGTTGCGCGTGTCCTTCGGACTCGCCTTCGCAGCCGCCTGCGTCAATCTGGTGATGGGCAGCATCATCGTCTGGGCGCTGGTGCGCTACCGCTTCCCCGGTCGGCGGCTGTTCGATGCCATCGTCGACGTGCCGTTCGCGCTACCTACGGCGGTTGCCGGCGTCGCGCTGACCGCGTTGTTCGCCGAGAAGGGCTGGCTCGGCGCGCCGCTTGCGGCGGCCGGCATCAAGGTGGCGTTCACGCCGGTCGGCATCTTCGTCGCCATGATCTTCATCGGTATCCCGTTCGTGGTGCGCACGGTGCAGCCGGTGCTCCAGGATCTCGACCCAGAGATCGAGGAGGCCGCGGGCAGCCTTGGCGCGAGCCGCTGGCAGACCATCATTCGCGTGATCCTGCCCTCGCTCGGTCCGGCGCTGCTCACCGGACTCGCGCTCGCCTTCGCGCGTGCGGTCGGCGAATACGGCTCGGTGATCTTCATCGCCGGCAATCTGCCCAACGTCTCCGAGATCGCGCCGCTGCTGATCGTGATCCGGCTCTCCGAATTCCGCTATGCCGATGCGACCGCCATCGCGGTTGTCATGCTGGTCGTGTCCTTCGTCATTATCTTCGCGGTCAACCGGCTCCAGCGCTGGGCGCAGAGCCGGATTCCGGTGCGGTGAGGACGGGGCCATGACGATGCAGATCGCAGATTCCGTCCCACTCCCGGCCTCCGACGCCAAGGCACGCGCGTACGCAGCCGCCGCGCGGAACAACCTTCGCACCGAACCGCGCGCGGTCCGCATCGTCATCATCGCGCTGGCGATGACCTTTCTATCAGTCTTCGTCGTGTTGCCGCTGGTCGTGGTGTTCGCGCAGGCCTTCTCGAAGGGAATTGGCGCTTATTTCGCCGCGCTGACCGACCCGGAGGCGCTGTCCGCGATCAAGTTGACGCTGTTGGTTGCTGCAATTTCCGTCGGCCTCAATCTCGTCTTCGGCCTGGTCGCGGCTTGGGCGATTGCAAAATTCGAATTCTCGGGCAAGACCTTCCTGATCACGCTGATCGATTTGCCGTTCTCGGTCAGCCCGGTGATTTCGGGCCTCGTCTTCGTGCTGCTGTTCGGCGCGCAGGGCTATTTCGGCGGCTGGCTGCGCGATCACGACATCCAGATCCTGTTCGCGGTGTCGGGCATCGCGCTTGCGACCACCTTCGTGACCTTCCCCTTCGTGGCGCGGGCGTTGATCCCGCTGATGCAGGAGCAGGGCACGCAGGAGGAGGAGGCCGCGATCTCGCTCGGCGCCTCGGGCCTGCAGACCTTCTTCCGCGTCACGCTGCCCAATATCAAATGGGGCGTGCTGTACGGCGTCCTGCTCTGCAACGCGCGCGCGATGGGCGAGTTTGGCGCGGTCTCCGTCGTTTCCGGCCATATCCGCGGCGAGACCAACACGATGCCGCTCCTGGTCGAGATTCTCTACAATGAATATCAGTTCGTCGCGGCGTTCGCGATCGCCTCGCTGCTCGCGATGCTGGCGCTGATCACGCTGGTCGCGAAAACCGTTCTCGAAAATCATCTCGACGAAGGACATGACGCAAGTGAGCATTGAAGTCAGGAATCTCGTCAAGAAGTTCGGCAGCTTCAAAGCTCTCGACGGCGTCGACCTCAAGGTCAATGACGGCGAGCTGCTCGCGCTGCTCGGTCCGTCTGGCTCCGGCAAGACCACGCTGCTGCGGATCATCGCGGGGCTGGACTGGCCCGATTCCGGGGAGGTATCTTTCAACGGCGAGGACGCGCTGGCGCAGGGCGCGCGCGAGCGGCACGTCGGATTCGTATTCCAGCACTACGCGCTGTTCCGCCACATGACGGTGTTCGAGAACGTCGCCTTTGGCCTCCGCGTGCAGCCGCGCGCGATCCGCAAGGACGAAGCGACCATCCGTGCGCGCGTCAAGGAGCTACTCGATCTCGTGCAGCTCGATTGGCTCGCCGACCGCTACCCGAGCCAGCTCTCCGGCGGCCAGCGCCAGCGCATCGCGCTGGCCCGCGCGCTCGCGATCGAGCCACGTATCCTGCTGCTCGACGAACCCTTCGGTGCGCTTGATGCCAAGGTGCGCAAGGAGCTGCGTAAATGGCTGCGCTCGCTGCACCACGAGATCAACGTCACCTCGATCTTCGTCACCCATGACCAGGAGGAGGCGCTCGAAGTCGCCAACCGCGTCGTGGTGATGGACAAGGGCAAGATCGAGCAGATCGGCTCGCCCGATGACGTCTATGAGAGCCCGGCGACCGCCTTCGTCCACAGCTTCATCGGCGAATCCATCGAGCTTCCGGTCCTGATCGCCGACGGCGTCATCAGGCTTGGCGACCGGCCGCTTCAGCTCGCGGCAGATGGGCTTGCGCCTGGCGCGTCAAGACTGTTCGTGCGGCGGCACGACATGCTCGTTGGCCCGCCCGGCAGCGGTGCCTTCGAGGGCGCCGTGCAGCACGTCCGGAATTTC
This sequence comes from Bradyrhizobium sp. 23, assembly GCF_023073295.1. Taxonomy (NCBI): domain Bacteria; kingdom Pseudomonadati; phylum Pseudomonadota; class Alphaproteobacteria; order Hyphomicrobiales; family Nitrobacteraceae; genus Bradyrhizobium; species Bradyrhizobium sp. 23. The sequence goes on from NZ_JADPJF010000109.1 coordinate 17,027, forward strand.
GGTCCCGTGCAGCGGGCCGAGGTGGCATTATCAGGCGGAGAGACCATCGAGATCGACGCTCCGCGGGACAGGGAACTGCGCGCCGGCGACACGATCGGCCTGGAGCCCCGCCGCTACCGGATATTTGGGGGCGCCTGAGCGGGGTCAACCGGTCAATTTTTCCTCAATATTCACCTTTCAGCCACGGTTGGTATGCAACAACGGCGCCTGATTTGGGGGCTCCTGTTCATGCGCGTCGCGGCCGCGATATCAATCCTTTTGCTGCTCGCCGGCTGCGCCGGCAACGAAGCATCGGTCCAGCAGCCCTCGATGTATGCCGATATGGCTGTCCCGGGCGCAAAGCTCGACGCGCAGGCCGCAGCGATCATGATCTCGCAATACCGCCAGAACAACGGGCTCGGCACCCTCGTGATCGACCCCGAACTGATGCGGCTCGCCGAATCTCAGTCCCAGGCCATGGCTGCCGCCAACAAGATGGACCATGACGTCCGCGCGCCGCTGGCCAAGCGCCTCAGCGCCGGCGGCTATCCGGCGACCGTTGCGGTCGAGAACGTCTCGGCCGGCTATCATACGCTGGCGGAAGCGTTTTCCGGCTGGCGCGACTCGCCCCCGCACCGCGCGAACATGCTCAAGAGCGGTGTCACAAAATTGGGCATTGCGGCGGGCTATGCTCCCGGCACCAAATACAAGGTGTTCTGGACCATGATCCTGGCCTCGACGGACTCCCGATAAGCCAGACTTGATCACGGGATGCATTGACGCCGCGGCAGACTGTCGCCACGGTCGCTCGCCATCTGCTACTGTTCCCGCATGACCGATCATAGCCCGGAAGTCGCAACTATCCCCGCGAACGCGCAACGTGTCCTGGTCCTCCAGGGCGGCGGCGCGCTCGGCTCCTATCAGGCCGGCGCCTATCAGTCGCTCTGCCATGCCGGCTTCGAGCCGGACTGGGTCGCCGGCATCTCGATCGGCGCGGTCAACGCCGCGATCATCGCCGGTAACGAAGGGCAGACGCGCGTCAAGCGGCTCAAGGAATTCTGGGAGATGGTCTCCGCGCCGGTGCCGTGGAAGCCGATCGGCAAAAGCGAGCACAGCCGCGAACTGTTCAATTCGACCAGCGCCGCATTGATCGCGACCTTCGGCGTGCCCGGCTTCTTCGTTCCGCGCATGCCGCCCGCGCCGCTCTGGCCGCCCGGCAGCCCCCAGGCCGAGAGCTATTACGATACTGCACCCCTGAAGAAGACGTTGGAGCGTCTGGTCGATTTCGACCGCATCAACGATCTGAAGACGCGGCTGTCGGTCGGTGCAGTCGGCGTTACCTCCGGCAACTTCAAATATTTCGACAATTTCGAGTTCAGGAAGCTCGGCAAGAAAATCGGACCCGAGCACATCATGGCCTCCGGCGCGCTGCCGCCCGGCTTTCCGTCCATCGTGATCGACGGCGAGCATTATTGGGACGGCGGCATTGCCTCCAACACGCCGCTCGACTACGTGCTGGACGCCGAGACCGACCGCGATCTCCTGATCTTCCAGATCGACCTGTTCAGCGCCCGCGGCGATCTGCCGACCTCGCTACTCGAGGCGACCGAGCGCGAGAAGGACATCCGCTTCTCGAGCCGCACGCGGATGAACACCGACAAGAACAAGCAGGTGCACAACGCCCGCAGGGCCGTGCGCGACCTGATTTCCAAATTGCCCGATTATCTCAAGAACGACCCTTCCGTGGAATTCCTTGCCAAGGTATCGCGCGAAAGCACCGTGACTGTGGTGCACCTGATCTACCGCAGCAAGAACTACGAATCCTCGTCCAAGGATTACGATTTCTCGCATGTCGCCATGGTCGAGCATTGGGAAGCCGGCGTGCGTGACGTGCATCTGTCGATGCGCCACAAGGATTGGCTCGAGCGGCCGCAATCCGGCGAGACCATGGTGACCTACGATCTCACGGGGGACGTCACTGCGCCCCCGCCAAGAAGGAGCGAATAATATGGGTAGTCTGTCAGGCAAGAACGCCGTCGTGACCGGGTCGACCAGCGGCATCGGACTTGCCTATGCGCGCGCCTTCGCCGCCGCCGGCGCCAATGTCGTCATCAACGGGTTCGGCTCGCCGGAGGACATCGAGAAGGAGCGCGCCAAGATCGAGTCCGATTTCGGCGTGAAGGCGGTCTATTCGCCGGCCGACATGACCAAGCCGGCCGAGGTCGCCGGGATGGTCGCGCTCGGCGAGAAGAGCTTTGGTTCGGTCGATATTCTCGTCAACAATGCGGGCATCCAGTTCGTCTCGCCGATCGAGGAATTCCCGCCGGAGAAATGGGATCAGATCATCGCGATCAACCTGTCCTCGGCGTTCCATGCCATTCGCGCCGCCGTCCCGGGCATGAAGAAGAAGGGCTGGGGCCGCATCATCAATACCGCTTCCGCGCATTCGCTGGTCGCCTCGCCCTTCAAGTCGGCCTATGTCTCGGCCAAGCACGGCATCGCCGGCCTGACCAAGACCGTGGCGCTCGAGGTCGCGACCAGCAAGATCACCTGCAACTGCATCAGCCCCGGCTATGTCTGGACGCCGCTGGTGGAGAAGCAGATCCCCGACACCATGAAGGCCCGTAACCTCACGCGCGAACAGGTCATCAACGACGTGCTGCTCGACGCGCAGCCGACCAAGGAGTTCGTCACCTCCGAGCAGGTCGCAGCCCTCGCGCTGTTCCTGTGCGGCGACGATGCCGCGCAGATCACCGGCACGAATCTGTCGATCGACGGCGGCTGGACCGCGGAGTAGACCGCGATCGCTGGCGAATGGCGGAAGCCGAGCTCCGCCATTTTCGTTCAGTGCGTCCAGGCCAGCGCCGTCTCGAATGCCGAGGACAGGTGCAGCTCCGCGAACATGATCTTGCCGGCGACCACGAACAGCACGCTGGCGAGTGTGAGGCGCAGCACCGTCTCGGGCACGCGCGTCGCGCTAAAGCTGCCGACGACGATGCCGGGCAGCGAGCCCAACAGCAGCACGCCCATCAGCGCCCAATCCACGTCGCCAAGCGCCCAGTGCCCCATTCCGGCGATCAGCGTCAGCGGTACCGCATGGGCGATGTCGGACCCGACGATGGTCGCCACCGGCAGGCGCGGATAGAGCAGCAGCAGAACGGTGACGCCGACCGCGCCGGCGCCGACCGATGAAATCGAGACCAGCACACCGAGCACGATCCCGGTGACGACCGTCGCGATCGCCGTGGCGCGGTCATCGACCTGCTCCAGGCGCCGGCGATAGCGCTCCATGATCGATCTGCGGAAGATCAGCGAGGTCGCTGTCAGCAGCAGCGCGAAGCAGAGCACGAGGTTGACGAGATTGCGCTCGGAATCGCTCTTGAGGTCGAGCTTCCAGAGCACCAGCAGCGTCAGCGCGCTCGCCGGAAGGCTGCCGCAGGCGAGCCGCAGCACCGCCGGCCAGTGCACGCTGCGCGACCAGCCATGCACCACGCTGCCGCCGGTCTTGGTGGCGGCAGCATAGAGCAGGTCGGTGCCGACCGCGGTCGATGGATGAATCCCGAACAGGAGGATCAGCAGCGGCGTCATCAGCGAACCGCCGCCGACGCCGGTCATCCCGACCAGCAGGCCGACGCCGAAACCAGAGGCGACGTAGAGTGGATCGATCATGTCCAGGGAATCTTAGGTTTATCTCGTCAGTTGGGCAATACGACGTAGAATAAACTTTCCCTGCGGTGCAACCGCTTGGGCCAAATAAGAAAAATCGTGCTGTGCCCTTGGCAATAAATAGGTGTTTCGCGTTGTTCCCGGGCATGCTTCGAAGCAGCCGTTCCCCGAGAGCAGCACGCGAAGGCAGTCGGAAGTCTATTTCCCAAACGCCAGCACGTGCAGGCCGAGCCGCTGTCGCACGATCCAGAACAGCAGCACCGTCTCGAAACTGAGCGAGATCGAGGTCGCGGCCGCCGCGCCATGGCCGCCGAAGCGCGGCACCAACGCGATGCAGAGCACCAGGTTCATCGCAAAGGCCAGCGCATAGGCCAGCGCGCAGATCTTCTGCTGGCCGAGCATGTTGAGCAGCCGTTCGACCGGGCCGATCGCGGCACGGACCACGAGGCCAATCGCGGCGACGAACATGATGTCGTAGCCGATCACGAATTGCGGCCCGAACAGCCAGAGCAGGGGCTTGCCGAGCGCGAGCAGCACGATGGTCGCCGCCAGCGACGGCCAGAACGTCCAGTTGATGGCATGCGCCACGTAAGCCGACAGCCGCGCCTTGTCGCCAGCCGCGTTGTATTCGGCGAAGCGATGCGCGGTCGTCGCCGACATCGCGTAGTGGATGAAGGAGACCAGCGCCAGCGTCTTCACCACGGCGAAATAGACGCCGACCTCGTCGGAGGGGCGGAATTGCTGAAGCACCAGCACGTCGGTATAGGACAGCAGCAAATAGAAGCTTTCGACCAGCAGGATCGGCAGCGACACGGCGAGCCAGCCGCCGACGTCGTAGGCCTTGGGGCCCGCCTCGATGTGATCGGCGAGCTTGCGGTTCAGCACCACCATCTGCCCGGTCATCGCGATCCACACCGCGCCTGCGCTCGCGATCATCGCGGCAACCGCGCCGAGATGATAGCCGAGCAGGAAGGCGCAAGCCGTGATGCCGATGATTAGTGTCTGGCGGATGATGAATTGCGGCATCAGGCCGAGTTGCATCCAGTCATGCGAACGGGCGATGCCGTCCTGGGTGTTGGCGACGACGAAAGCGGGCAGCGTCATGCAGCCGATGTAGAGCGGCAGCACTTCGGCGGGATCGATCCAGGGCGAGAGCAATTTGACGATGCCCGCGAGGCCGAGCGAGACCAGCGTGGAGGCGCAAAAGGTCAGCCAGCGGCTGCCCGAGAGAAAGCCGCGCAGCAGCGCATGCTCGCCACGGCTGCGGTATTCCGGAATGATCTTTTGCGCGGAGGCCGAGATGCCAAAGTCCATCATGCTGCCGAGCAGCAGCACCCAGGTCCAGACATAGACATAGACGCCGTAGTCCGACGTCCCCATCCAGCGCGCGAGCAGGACCTGCGAGAAATATGCAAGGCCGGCGCTGATCACGCGGATGAGGAAGATGGTGCCTGCCAGCCGCCGCGTCAGCGACGCTTCGCTCGACCCGCCCGTCAATTTGTCGCGCAGCCGCGCGATGAGGCCGGCAGGTCCGGTCGTTGCGGGTTCTGCATCCATCACGGCCAATTCGAAGGATCCCCGAGGCGCACACGAATGCTGCGGCAGACTTGCCGCAGTAGCCCTGGGGATTAGCAACCATTCGTTAAGATTCGGTTGGATCAAAGATGTCGTCCGGGCGAACGCCAGGACGACCACTCACTCCAGATTGGTATTGAACTCGTACGACTTCTCCGGTCCGACCAGCGTGAACTTCAGCGCTGCGCCGCCGGGCTGGGCGCCCGGCGGCAGGCCGTCGAGTTCGAAAGAAAATCGCTTCACGCCCGGTGGGCTGGGCTCGACCGGCGCCGGGATGGGCAGCGCCCAATCGGGCGTCGGACCTTCCACGAACAGACTGACGGTGCGCGCATCCGGAACGACCACGTCGACCACCACATTCTTGGGCCCATCACGCTTCACGTCGCGGATGGTGAGCGGATTGGGATCGCCGATGGCGGCAGGTTTGGGCACGGTGTCGAGCGCTGCACGCAAATTGGCGTCCTCGGTCGAGGCGACGCTGTTGAAGCCAAGCTCGGCGCGGGCCTCGACGGGAATGCAAAGCTTTTCGCACACCGCATAATTGATCTCGGCGCGCAACGTCACCGGCTTGTCGGCCGCCTTGGCGATGATGCGCAGGGGCAGCACGATCTGGTCGTGATAGCCGATCGAATGGCCGCCCGCGCCGTCGTCGAATTTCTGCGGGGCCGGCCACATCACCGTCACCGCTTCGACATTGTCGGACTTCGAGAAATCGAAGCGCGGCGGAACGCCGGAATCGCCCGGCATGCGCCAATAGGTTTTCCAGCCGGGCTGGATCTGGAAGGCGATACCGCCGAGCAGGACGGCGCCGCTGCGCGATCCTGCCAGCAACCGCACCGCGGAATGTCCGTCGCGCTGCCACGGCGATGCGTCGTCGGCATGGGCCGCAAGCGCCAGCGAGGACGCGAGCAGGGTTGTCGCGACGCCAATCGCCGCACGCCGGGGAACTCTTGTCAGCATGGTACGTCTTTACAGGGTCGCCCGGCGGCAAACCATTGAATTGCTTGTGATGGATGCACTTGAATCAAGTCCCTGAAAGCCTTGATTTGACAGCGGCCCGGCCCGACATCAGGATAGGAATTGAAACCGGAGTGCTTCACCGATGGCTCCCACAGGCAAGAGGACGGGCGAAAGCACCCGCAAGCCAGCCCCCGCGCTCCCGAGTTCGGCGGGCTACCTCGACGGCCAGCTGTTGATCGCCATGCCCGTGATGGGCGACGAGCGCTTCGAGCGCTCGGTGATCTATCTCTGCGCCCACTCCGCCGAAGGCGCGATGGGCATCATCGTCAACCATCCGGCCGGCAGCATCGACTTCCCCGAGCTGTTGCAGCAGCTCGGCATCATCAACAAGGGCGAGCACATCAAGCTGCCGGAGAATGCCGAAAGCATGAAGGTGCTGCGCGGCGGTCCGGTCGATACCGGCCGCGGCTTCGTGCTGCATTCCAGCGATTTCTACATCGAGAATGCGACGCTCCGGATCGACGACGGCGTCTGCCTCACCGCGACCGTCGACATCCTGCGCGCGATCGCCAACGGCTCCGGCCCCAAGCACGCCATCCTGGCGCTCGGCTATGCCGGCTGGGCGCCGGGCCAGCTCGAGACCGAGATCCAGAGCAATGGCTGGCTGCATTGCGACGCGGATTCGGATTTGATCTTCGGCGACGACGTCGACGAAAAATACGGACGCGCGCTGCGTAAGATCGGCATCGATCCTGGCATGCTCTCGAACGAGGCGGGGCACGCGTAGCGCCTCAGTGTCGTCCTGGCGAAGGTCAGGACCCATTACCCCAGGCTGCAATTGTTGAAGCAGGCTGGCAACCACCAGCCTTCGCCGAACTGGACATCGGTGGTAATGGGTCCTGGATCGGCGCTGCTTCGCTCGCTGGTCCAGGACGACTGGAGAACTACTCCGCCGCCTGCTGCTGCACCGTTGGCTCCGTGCCCGCCACCGTCGCGCGGCGCATGTCACGGGGCTGCGACTGGTCGTAGCGGCGGACGCGGTGCATGGTCTGGCGGTTGTCCCACATCACGAGGTCATGCAGCTTCCATTTGTGGACGTAGACGAACTCGCTTTGTGTGGCGTGCTCGTTGAGATCGCGCAGCAGCAGCCTTCCCTCGGGGACGCTCATGCCGACAATCTTGCCGGCATGCGATGAGAGATAGAGCGACTTGCGGCGATGGACCGGGTGGGTGCGCACGAGACGTTGCATCACCGGCTTGAACATCTCCTTCTCCTCGTCGGTGTATTCTGTGAAGCCCAGCGATCCCCGCGAATACATCAGCGAGTGCTCGCAGACGAGATCCTCGATCTCCGCCTTGGTCTCGTCGTCGAGCGCGTCATAGGCCGCCCGCATGTCGGCGAATTCGGTATTGCCGCCCTTCGGGTTGAGCACGCGGGCCGACAGCAGCGAGAATTTTGCCGGGATAGGGCGGAACGAGCTGTCGGAATGCCACAAGCAATTGCCGAGGTTGAACAGGTGCGCGCGGCTGTCCTTTGCCAGCGGCTTGCCGTCCTTGCCGAGATTGGAAACGTCGTTCAGGCCCGATTGGAGCCGGTAGTCCTTCTCCTTCGTGACCGTGCCGCCGCGCGCGTCCTCGCGCTGGCCGAAGTTTAGCGCAAAGGCCATCTGCTGTTCGTCGGTGATGTCCTGGTCGTGGAACACCAGCACTGCATATTTGTCCATGGCGGCTTCGATCTCGCGCGCCTCGGCCTCGGTGAGAGGTTGCCGCAGGTCGAGGCCCGAGACCTCGCCGACAAAATGTTTGTGAAGCTGCCGGATGGCGATCGTCATGACGTTTCTCCCGCGAACCGCGAGCGGTTGGTCCCGCTCTGTCGAGGAAAAAGTTACTCCCGTAACAAGCGATGTCAACGCTGGGCGCGCATAGCTGCCCGTAGCCCGGATGGAGCGAAGCGTAATCCGGGGAGTCTTCCTGCGATGTGAGAACCCCGGATTGCGCTGCGCTCCATCCAGGCTACGCACCTTTGGTGCCGCTTACGCGTTGCGCGCCATCAGGCCGCCGTCGACAGGGATGACCGCGCCGGTGAGGAAGGACGCTGCCGGCAGGCACAGGCTCAGCGTCATGTGCGCGACCTCTTCCGGATCACCGTAGCGGCCGAGTGCCGTGCGGCGCTTGGCGTAGATGGTCTTGTGCTCTTCCGAGATCCGGTCGGTGATGGCGGTGCGGATCGGCCCCGGGCAAATGCAGTTGACGGTGATGCCCTCGCGGCCAAGCTCCACCGCGAGCGAGCGGGTGAGGCTGGCGACGCCGCCCTTCGCCGCCGAATAGGGGCCGTGCAATGCGGTGGCGCCGAGCGCCTCGGTCGAGGCGATGTTGACGATGCGCGGGCTCTTCGACTTGCGCAAGTGAGGCAGCGCGGCGCGGATGATGCGCGGATGCGCCGTCAGCATCACCGCGAGGCCCTTGGCCCAGGCTTCCTCATAGGCGTCGTCGTCGATCGCGACGCGCACGGAGATGCCGGCATTGTTGACGATGATGTCGAGTCCACCGAAATGTGCAGCGACGTCGCCGACCACGCGCTTGATCTTATCGCCGTCGGCAACGTCGAGCTTCCAGGCTTTCGCGGCGCCGCCGCTTGCCACGATCTCCTTCGCGACGGCCAGCGCGCCCTGCTCGTCATAATCGGTGACGGCAACGTTCGCGCCCTCAGTGGCAAACACGCGCGCCGTCGCGCGTCCCATGCCGCTGGCCGCGCCGGTAACGAGAACGGTCAGGCCCTTCACGGACCGGCTGAGTTGTTTGAAATCGGCCATGCTGTTTCCTCTGAGCCCTGCTTGTTCTTGTTGTGATTGACAAGGCTGTCATCGATCCGCAGACAGGTCAAACAAGCAAGACAATGAGGGAGGCCAGCGATGACGAACGAGCTCGATTTCTCAGGCAAGCAGGTGCTGGTTGTCGGCGGATCCAGCGGCATCGGCAACGGCATTGCGCAAGCCTTTCGCGTCAGGGGCGCGCAGGTTGCGGTCTGCGGCACGCGTGCTCACGCGAAGGAATATTCGCAAGCTGAAGGCTCGGATCTCACCGGTCTTTCCTATGCGCAGCTCGACGTCGGCAATGCCGGAGCGGTCGAAGCGTTCAAGCCGTCGTTCGATCGGCTCGATATCCTGGTGCTCGCACAGGGCGCGGTGCTCTATCGCCGCGGCGAGTTCGAGATGGCGGGCTTTCGCAAGGTCGTCGAGGTCAATTTGATGAGCCTGATGGCCTGCGCCACGCGCTTCCATCCCATGTTGCGGGACGCGCGGGGATCGCTGATTATGGTGTCCTCGACCGCGGCCTATCATTCCACCATGGGCAATCCCGCTTACAACGCGTCGAAGACCGGCGCGGTCGGACTAACGCGGACGCTGGGCGAGGCCTGGGCCGAAGATGACATCCGCGTCAACGGCATCGCGCCCGGTCTGGTCGACACCAAGATGACGAAGGTGACGACCGACAATCCCAAGCGGCTCGAAGGTGCACTTTCACGCATTCCGCTGCGGCGATTGGGCACCCCGGCTGACATGGCGGGCGCGGCGCTGTTCCTGGCATCGCCGCTGTCGTCCTACATCATCGGCCAGACATTGGTCGTCGACGGCGGGCTGATTCTCTGAGTCCAATTTCAAGTCAGATGGAACTGCGCCGCTCCTGATCGGTTACTTGGGCTGACCCCCGAGGAGGAGCATCATGGATAAGGATCGGATTGTCGGATCGGCCAAGGAATTCGCCGGACGCGCGGAAGGCGCTATCGGAGATTTGGCTAGCGATACGCAGACACAGGCGTCCGGCAAGGCACGCGAAGCCGCCGGCAGTGTGCAGAATCTTTACGGCCAGGCCAAGGATGCCGTACGTGACGCCACGGACACCGCGGCAAGCTATGCCAAGGACGCCTACGACAAGCCGGCCGAAACCTTGCGTGACGGCTCGCAGGCGATTGCCCAGAAGGTGCAGGACAACCCGATGGGCGCGCTGCTGGTCGCCGGCGGCATCGGCTTTGCACTGGCACTGCTGATGGCGCGGCCTTCGCGCCGCCCGCCGCCGCGCTGGCGCTACTAGGCTAAAGCCAACGCGCGATAAGCATCAGGGCCCCGGACGCAGCGCGGCGCGTACGCCGCGTTGCCGAGCCGGGGCCCATTCTTTTTGTGACTGTCGGACGAGCTGGGTCCCGGCTCTGCGCAGCAGCGTTTCCCGCTGCAGCGCGTCCGGGACACGAGAGCTCAGCTTAGAAAATTATCGGAACACTTCCGCCGATCGCCCGACGTTGCCAGGCGGACGCGGGATCGCAGGGTTGGGATTCGGATTGCGCGGCGCCGGCGCCAATTGACGCGGCGGGGGCGGCGGCGAGCCAAAGCCGAAGAAATCGCGCATCGATGGCGCTGCCTGTGCCGGTTGCTGCGGCGCCGGTGGCTTCTTCGGCGCAAGCTTTGGCGGGGCGATCGCCGCGGCCGCACCCGGCGTACCGCCATCGGGTGTCGTCGTGGCGACCGGCGTATCGCCCTTGGCCTGCTCGCGGCCGACTTCGCGGCGCGGCCAGGCATAATCGTCGGCGCGGCCGGCGGGCGCAGCCAGTGGCTCGCCCTTCACCATCGTCTTCGCAGCGAGCGCATCGACGGCGGCAGGACGTGAGCCCGGCCCACCCAGCAATTGATCGGTCGAGATCGAGGCCGCAACCAGCGGCACGATCGGACCGGCCAGCGGCCGCGGCGCGGGCTTGCCGGGTTCGGCACTGGTGTCGGGGGTCGCCGGTTCGCTCGGCAGCGCGATCGGGCCGGAGCGCCCGGCGAGCAGGCGGGTGATCTCGCGCTCGACATAGTGGGCGAGCTTGCGCGCGCCGGGTTTCGTGAAATAGACGCCGTCACCGCTGCGGAGCTGACGGATCTGGCCTTCGAAGTCCGGGCCCTTCTGCAAGAAGCGGCCGGCTTCGTCGACAAAGCCGTCCCAGACGTCGACATAGGTGATGCCGGCCTTGGCCGCGCCTTCGCGATAGAGCGAATCCAGGAACAGCATGTCCGCGGTGCCCTTGGGGCCACGGATGGCGGGCAGGCCGACCCAGAGCACCGGCACGCCCTTGGACTTGAGGACGTTGGCGAGCTCCTCGATCTTCTTGCCGTAGAGCTCGACCCAGCGCTCGTCGCGGAATTCGTAGAGGCCGTTCGGGTTGCGCGCGGTCTTCTCGGGCGCGGCGACCGCCGGTGCGTCAGCGTTGTCGGCATCATCCTGCGGCAGGTCGGCATCGGCCGGCTTGTCATCCGGCTTCGCGGCGGTGTCGGCGGGCTTGGCATCGCCAGGCTTGGCCGGTGGTTTGCCGCGCGCGCCCTTGTCGTTCTTCTTGTCCTTGTCCGTCGCCTTGTCCGATTTATCGGGTGCTGCCGCCTCGCGGATCGCGATGCGGTCGTTGAGGCCGAGCATCACCACGATCACGTCGGGCTTCTCGGTCTCGAGAATGCCTTTCGCAGCAGCGGTCCAGTCCGAGGGCTCGCCCTTGGGCTGGTACTTGATTAGGCCCGACGTGGTCTTGTGCTTGCGGATCACGCCCATGTCGGGCTGCTCGGTGTAGGCGTCCTCCAGGCCGTAGGCGAGCCAGTCAGCCATGGCGTCGCCGATCACCAGCACGTTCCTGTCGGGAATGGTGTCGCGCTTGGCCGGCGCCGGTGCGCGCGAAAAATCCTGGCGCGGCGCTTGCGGCTGTTGCTGCTGGAACGGCGCGAAGAAGTCGCCGCCGAACCATCCGCCGCCTCCGCCTCCGCCGTTGCGCGGCGGCGGCGGAGCCGAGCGCTGCGGCGGGCCGCC